>CP123444.1:2067500-2397500 GCA_029866965.1 Flavobacteriaceae bacterium YJPT1-3
GGTTTCCCACGAATTTAAGACACCATTAAGCGGTATTGCCTCCTCAGCCAGTTTAGCCGCAAAGTATACCAAAGAAGAACAGCAGGAGAAACGGGAGAAGCATTTTAAAACTATTCAATCAAAGGTCAAATACCTGAATACCATCATTGATGATTTTCTGTCTATCGAGCGATTGGATAGCAATAAAACGACCTACCGTTATACCCGATTTCCGTTGAGCCAGGTCTTGGATGAAGTCGTGTACGATGCCCAGGTCCATTTAAAGCAGGGCCAGCAGATCAATTATCCTAAAAATGCAGAAGAATTTGAATTGGAGTTTGACGCCAAAATTTTGGAGCTGGTGCTTAAAAATTTGCTGCATAATGCATTGAAATATTCCCGTGAAAATTCTCAGGTAACCCTGAATATTAGCGAACAGGAAGAGTATATCAAATTAGACATCACAGACGAAGGGATAGGCATTCCTCAAGAAGAGCAGAAATTTATTTTCGATCGTTACTTTAGAGCGGCTAATGTCTTGACTACGGCAGGCACAGGCATCGGACTTAATATTGTAAAAAGTCATATCGAAAATCTAGGTGGAGAGATCAGTTTTACCAGTCAGGAAGGAGAAGGCTCCACCTTTACTATATTAATCCCATATAAGAATCACTAATGGAACGTATTTTAATTATTGAAGACGACACCGCGTTACGGGAAAATATAGCAGAACTTCTCGAACTTAGCGGATATCAAACCTTGACCGCAGCCAATGGCACCCTAGGTGTTGATCAGGCCCTTAGACATCAGCCCAACTTGATTGTGTGCGATATCATGATGCCCGAAATGGATGGATATCAGGTCTTGGAAGTGCTATCCCACGATGCAAATACCCAGCATATTCCTTTTATCTTTTTATCGGCGCGAACCGAGCACGCAGAAATAAGGAAAGGGATGGATTTAGGGGCTGATGATTACCTGACCAAGCCTTTTGAGGAAGAAGAATTGCTTAGCGCCATCAGGAGCAGACTCGCAAAGGCTCATCTGTTGGAAAAAATGCTCAAGGCGCCGACTGAGGAAGGAGGAGAGGAAAGTGAATTGCGCAGTTTGCATCAATTAAAAAATTTCTTTGACGATGAGGGGGAGATTAAAACCTTCAAGAGTGGAGAAGCGATCTACAAGGAGGGAGACCATTCCAACAACATTTTTCTAATCCTTAAAGGGGTAGTCAAAACCCATAAGATAGAAGAAAGCGGAAAGGAGTTGACTACGGCTTTGTTTCAGGAAGATGATTTTTTAGGATTCACCTCTTTTTTTGAGAACGCTCCCTATCAAGAATCTGCCACGGCCATGCAGGACGTAGAAGTAGCAGCCGTGAGCAAAAAAGAATTACGGGGCATTCTGGAACACAGCAATCAGGTATCCTTAGAGTTTGTCGAGCTCCTGGCAGAGAATCTTACCGAAATCAAAGGGCAATTGTTACAAATGGCCTACAGCTCAGTTCGCAAAAAAACAGCGCAAACCATACTGCAGTTTGCACAGGTACTCAGAAAGAAACCGGAGGATCCCATCCGTATTTCACGCAATGACCTCGCTCACGTGGCCGGTATCGCAACCGAGAGTTTGATTCGCACGCTATCTGCCTTTAAAAAGGAAGGGCTCATCGAGATTGAAGGCAGAAATATTAAGTTGGTCGATCAGAAGGCTTTAGAACAAATCGATTAGATCAGCTGATTTTTGTCATTTCTTGCCTTAGGAGTGGCGGTTAGTTTTGATTGGTTAACCGTCCAATCATGACACGAATACTGATTCCTGTAGCATTTTCTACAACTGCACGGCATGCGGTCTTATGTGTGCTCCAACTCTTTAACCAAGCTGCGGTTCAATTCTTTTTGTGGAATACAGAAGCCATAGATTCCTCAGCGCCGGAGACCGATCGCAGCGTGCTTCAAAAGATGACGGAATTCATGAAGCAGTTACAGGATGTCGTTTCGGCCGGTCAAGAACTCATACCGATATTCAGCAGTACCTTTGGAGGTCAAGATTTGGAGCCTATCCTGAAGCAGCACCAGATTGATTTGCTGGTATTATCCCATCCCTTGCAACGGTCTATCCAAGTTTTTGACACCGAGATGGCTTTAAAACGACTGGTCTATCAGGTAAAAATTCCGGTGCTCATTCTACCACAACACTGTTCATGCAGGCCGCTCAAACAAATTGCCTTGTTGACCAATTATCAACAGCGACACAGTATTCAGGCTACTTCGCAGGTTAAACGACTTGTTGAAATCCATGAAGGCTGTCTTCAACTTATACATTTGTCAAAGAAGCACACAGCCCTATCTGAACATCAAAAAGAAAATAAAGAATTTCTGGAAAGCGCCCTGGACGGCATACCTATTGACCATCAGTTCATCACAGCAGAAAATCCGGAACAAGCGCTACAGCAACATAACCAAGGTCACGCTATTGATGTGCTCCTTTTCTTTGCTAAGAATATCAACCTCTCAGAGCACTATGTGTTCCCTGCATTAAACAATTCAACTATAGCTTCTGCTCCTAAGGTACCTATTCTGGTCATCCACGAGTAGCGACTGATTTTAATCATAGTTTCGACTGAAATCCCTGTCTAGTTTTGAATCAAGACCGGTGCTGCTATGCGAACAATTATATTTCCTACTGATTTTTCTGATTGTGCTTTGAATGCACTCTGTTGCGCTATGCAGTATTTCAAATACGAGCGCACAGAGTTTATCCTACTGCACACCTACGCAGAAGAAGTTTACGCCAATGATAGTTTAATGTCCAGAGAACTTCTGGAGGACTTTAAACAAATAAAAAAGAAAGAAGCAGAGCAGGGACTTCAACGAGTTTTCCAAGATGCGCGTAAAATGGAGCCCAACCCCAGGCATCAATTTTCTCAGCATGCGCGCTTTGGGTTACTTCTCGATGAAGTCAATGATTTGGTCAATGCACTCAATGCCGATCTTATCGTTATGGGCACACAGGGCAAGACCGCCAGTAAAACGATAACTTACGGCAGTAATACGTTACAGGTGATGAAGTACGTGAAGTGCCCTGTACTTGCGGTGCCGGCCAGCTTCACCTACCACCGCCCTACCCATGTCTTATTTCCTTCTGATCTGATGATCCCGTTTAAAGCGCGCGAGCTCAAGCTCATTGCCTGCCTGGCTAAAAGCTTCCGCTCCACCTTGCACTTGCTCCACCTGTCTAAATCGAAGCAGCTCTCCATACGTCAGGAAGATGTCAAATCGCAATGGGAAGAAAGCTTTCGCGAAAGCAAAACTGAATTTGTGATGGTTAGTGAGGGAGACCGGGCAGAGCGCATCAATGACTATATCGAACACCATCAAATTAATCTGCTAGTGATGGTCAATTTCAGACATACCTATATGGAATCGCTATTAATTAATTCAACCATAGACCAGGTGGGATTAAATACTCAGATCCCTTTTCTAGTCCTTCAAAACTTACCTCGTTAATCCGTACATCATGAAAAATATTCTCCTTCCTACCGATTTTTCTGAACCCTCTTATAATGCCATGGACTATGCCTTGCGCATTTTTGATGAAGAACCGTGTAATTTTTTCGTCTTACATACGTATACGCCAGTCGTATTATACACCTCTACAGTCTATGAAACCCATAGCGCTCTCGATTTTGATCTGGAGCAATTGTATAAAAACAATGCGCTCGAAAAGGTGCACGCAGCCATTGATCGCTTGAAAACGATAACAACCAAAAACAGGCATACCTTCAAGGCCCTGTCGGCCTATAATGTGCTCAGTGTTGAAGTGGACGAAGTAGTCGAAGAGTATGGGATGGATTGCATCGTCATGGGTACCCAAGGTGCCAGTGGTTTAAAAGAGGTTTTTGTGGGCTCTCAGACCATGCAGGTGATCAAACAGGCGAAGGTTCCGGTCATTGGTGTGCCTGCCCAATATGCGTACGAAGGTCTAAAAGACGTCCTTTTTGCAACGGATTATTTAACCGGAGTTGACCTAAAGGGACTGCCCTTACTGCGCTCCCTCTGCACAGAACAGATTTCCAGACTCATTTTTCTCAATGTCTATTTTGGAGTGGCCTTGAGTGAAAAGCAGCAAAAAAATAAGAAAGAGCTGGATGCCTATTTCAAAAAGGTAGCCCATCTGAATGAGATGATGGAAAAGGTAGAGGTCCTGGAGGCCATTGATCAATTTCAATCGAAACATAAGATCGATTTGCTGGTCCTGGTGCACAACAAACATAATTTCTTCGAAAATCTTTTATTTACGCCTATTGTGAAGCGGGTGGTGCACCATTCCCAAACTCCATTTATGATTCTCCCACCGGTTAAAATGAAAACATCATCATGAAGGTACTGATCCCTACCGATTTCTCAGCTGCGGCCACCAAAGCCCTGAATTATGCTCAGATGCTGTTTGAAGGAGCCAGCGTCGAATTTCATCTGCTTCATGCTTGTCAGGCCCCGACCTATAAAATTATTGGGAACAGAAGTCCGAGAAGCCTTAGTGCCGCTTTTGCAACTGAAAGGAGTAAACAAAAGGTGAGGCTTGATCAATACCTGGAAGATCAAGTGGGGAAGAGCAGTAATCAGTTCCATAACTACTACGGTGAGGTTCATCTAGGTACTTTGAAGGAAGTTTTGGACTCTGTGCGTTGGGATTCTTATGACTTTGTCGTCATGGGTACACGAGGTGCCACGGGTCTTAAGGAGGTTTTTTGGGGAAGTAATGCGTATGACGTGGCACGCATGCTACCCCCTGTGCCGGTCTTGTTTGTTCCAGAACACGCTACTTTCAGTCCTTTAAAGACCATCGGTTTCGCTACTGACTTTAGACGACCATTCACTGCTCAACAGCTCCGTTCCATCAAAGAAATTGCCTCCCTTTGGAAAGCTACCATTCATATGATCGAAGTGTATCGCACCCCCGAATTGAACGAAGAGCAAGAGCGCAATTTGGAAGCCCTTCAGCTTTATTTTAAAGATCTGGAACACGAATTCCATGTCATTTCAGCCTTTGGAAACCTGGAGAGCTGTATCGCTGCCTTTGACGAGGAACTCGAAGTGGAACTGTTGGTTTTGATCAATTATCCTAAATCGTTCTTTCAACGTCTTGGCCGAGAGCCTATAATTAAGAAAGAACTATTTCATTCCCAAATACCCGTTCTGATCATCTCAGCCACGGGCTGATTCTTGTCATAAAATGATTGTTCTTTTCCTCGTATGTTAGCGTTTTAATTTTCGTATTATGCCACATATTCTTGTACCCACCGACTTTTCTACGAATGCGTACAACGCTTTGTTTTACGCTTCTCGTTTCTTTAGTTACGAGCCGCTCAAGATTACCTTAGTACACTCTTTTGAAGAAGAACTTCGCCGTCAGCTCAGTGTTTCCAAGCGGGATAACCGCGATGAACTCTACGGGGAGATCAAAGAACAAATAGAAGACCGACTGGAAGCACTCCGTCATCAGATCATACGCGATACCGAAGATTATGATGTTGAGGTTTTTTGCACAGAAACGGCTAGTCCGCTACACAGCTCCATCGATCATTTAATCAATATCACAGAAGCTGATTATCTCATCATGGGTACCAAAGGAGCTTCCGGTCTGAAAGCGGTGTTTATCGGTAGCCAGACCGTATCCATCATGAAAAAAGCGCTTAAGATACCCATGATGGTGATCCCAGAGCAGAGTGATTTTCAGGCGCCTAACAAAGTGACCTATGCTACTGACTTTAAGGAGGATTATTCGGATCAGGTGGTTCCGCTGTTGAAAGAACTCTATAATGCCTATCCCTTTCAAGTGCAACTCGTGCATGTATATACTCAAGAGACCCCCGAAGAGGAAGTGCAGCAACATTATCGCGAACTCAAAACCGCCCTGGATTTTCTGACGCACAGCACCCATTGGGTAGCCAGTAAAGAACCAAAAAATAAGGTAATTGCTGCATTTCTTCGGCAGCACTCGAGTTCGCTCTTGCTCATGAACTATCACAAACATGGTTTTCTAAAAACGCTTTTGAATCGGTCGGTGGTAGAACGAGTCAGTTTTGACCTGACCGTACCCTTAATGCTCTTACCTGCCTAAACTTGATATTTGTCATTTTTCAGGCAAGTGTTAGGGGGTAGTTTTATACAGATTTAAAAACGAAGCCATGAAAAAACGAATTGCCTTACCCACCGACTTTTCTAAAAATGCCTGGAATGCTTGCGCCTATGCCTTTGAGCTGTTCAAAGATGAGGAGTGTATTTTCTATATCGTCAATGCTTATGAGGTCAAATCATACGCCCTGGGCGATATGATGGTGCCGGAACCTGGTCAGGAAGGCTACGAGCGCGCCGCTCAGATATCCAGCAATGGATTACATAAAATCCTGGATATGATCGATTTTAGGAATGAAAATTCTAAGCATAGTTTTGAAACAATCTCAGAGCTGAACAGTCCCATGGAGGCACTTAAGCAATTGATTGAAAAGAAAGATATTGATATGGTGGTCATGGGAACCAAAGGGGCGACCAATAGCCGCGCTGCCATATTGGGTAGTAATGCCGTTATGGCCATGGAGCACATTAGAAACTGCCCTGTACTGGCCGTACCTGCAGAAGCCCAGTTTGAGGGCGTTAAAGAAATCGTATTTCCAACGAGTTTTAAAACCCATTACAAACGCCGTGAATTGGAATACCTTACTGATATTGCTCAACACCACAACGCCACCATTGCTGTGGTGCATGTGGATAAGGATGAGGAGCTTTCTTCTTCTCAAGAGGAGAATAAAGAATTACTTCTTGACCGACTTGAGGGTGTTGAGGTAGCATTTCATCACCTGCGTGGAAGTAATCCCACAGATGCCGTCTTTCATTTTGTAGAAAGTAGAAAGAGCGATCTGATTGCCTTTGTGAACAAAAAGCACCTGTTCTTCGGGAGTATTTTCACTAATCCCATGGTTAAAGAATTGGGCATGTACAGTAAAGTTCCTTTGCTGGCCTTGCACGATCTTAGAAACTAGGAGAGTTGGTCTCCAGTACAAAGTTCACTTTCGTGAAATCCAAAACGGATCTAATCCCGCCTATTCCAGAAGCTGTGCAAAAATCAATTCAAATCAAAAAATCTTCTGGCGAACAGGTTGATTTCTCCATCCCCAAATTACGGGGGTCCTTGCTCAAGAGCGGGGCTGCTAAGCAGGAGGTAGATCAGATCATTGACACCGTTCGCGATGAATTGTATCAGGGGATTTCCACCCGGGAGATCTACAACAGGGCGTTTGCCTTACTCAAAAAAAAGAAAAGGGTCTATGCCTCCAAATACAAGCTCAAACGCGCTATTTATGAATTGGGACCTACAGGCTTTCCTTTTGAGCAATTTGTGGGGCAATTGTACCATTATGCAGGCTACGAAGTAGCCGTGAACTGTGAATTGCAGGGTCAATGCGTCAAACATGAAGTGGATGTGGTCGCTCAGAAAAATAAGCATGTACTTTACATGGAATGTAAATTTCATCGGGAGGCCGGCCGCAAATGCGATGTTAAGGTGCCTTTATATATCCATTCCAGATACCAGGATCTTATTCAGCATCCTCCCAACGTTAAAAAACAAACGCAGGGCTGGGTCGTCACCAACACCCAGTTCACCGGCGATGCCGTGCAGTATGGTTCCTGCGTGGGCTTGTTGTTGCTCAGCTGGGATTATCCCAAAGATCAGGGACTGAAAGATATGATTGATCGATTAGGGCTCTATCCCATCACGGTGAGTACGCTGCTTTCCAACCGAGAGAAAGGATTTTTGCTGAGTAGAAATGTCGTTTTATGCAGACAACTTTTGAATGACCGCTTCTATCTGGACCATTTGGGAATCTCAGAGACCCGAATAAAGCGAATCCTCGAAGAGGTCGAACAACTTTGTGATGTCGACAGCACCCTCCATTAGTCAAACCACAGTGCAGTTCTTAGGAGCTGCAAAAACAGTCACCGGCTCTAAGACCCTTGTGGAAGGTTTGGGGAAGAAATTGTTGATTGATTGTGGCGTATTTCAGGGGATCAAAGAATTACGTCAGAAAAACTGGGATCCTTTACCTGTAGCGGTAGATACTTTAGCTGTGGTGCTACTCACCCATGGTCATTTGGATCATGTTGGTTATTTACCCAGACTGCTCAAACAGGGGTTTCAAGGCGAAATATGGGGTACAGGACCCACCTTAGCCATTGCCCGAATCGTGCTGAGGGACAGTGGAAAAATCCATGAAGAAGAAGCGGAGCAGGCTAATAAAGAAGGCTATTCCGTACATCATCCTGCCCTGCCTTTTTTTACTCAGGACGAGGCGGAACAAACCATAGGCTTATTTCAAACCATTCCAGCCGAGCAGTGGCTAAGCCTGGGAGATAAAATGCAATGTCGATTTAGGCCTGTGGGACATATACTCGGCGCCTGTTTTATTGAATTGGAAATGGATGAACGTCTTTTGGTCTTTTCCGGTGATGTGGGTAGGCCGGAAGATTATTTATTGCGCCCGCCCGTTAAGCCAGAATGGGCTGATTTTCTATTTTTGGAGAGCACCTATGGAGATCGATTGCACATACATGAGAATCCGGAAGAGGAACTCGCCCGTATGGTTCGTCAGGTGGTTCTTACCCGAGGAACTTTAATCATCCCCACCTTTGCGGTAGAGCGTTTGCAATCGCTAATGTATCTGCTCTATCGACTGTACCAAACGAATCGGATCCCCAATATTCCTATTTACGTAGACAGCCCTATGGGGTACAATACCCTGAAAGTATTCCAGCAGTATCCAGACTGGCACAAATTGAGTACGGAAGCCTATCAGGCCATGTGCGATCATGTTCATATCGTTTCTTCCTATGCGGAAACCTGGGAAGTGATCGATAATCCGCAACCGAAGATCGTGATCGCAGGTAGCGGAATGGTCACCGGAGGGCGCGTACTGACGTATTTGAAACAGCTGGTTGATGTAGGAACTACCCATATTTTGTTGGTGGGATTTCAGGCAGAAGGCACTCGTGGAAGGCAATTACAAGAAGGTGCCCACGAAATTCGAATTTTCGGCCGATACTATCCGGTTAAAGCGCAAGTTCACCAATTGCGAAGTCTCTCAGCGCATGCTGATCAGGAAGAGCTTTTGAATTGGCTGGATACCGTTAAGAACATTCCGGAACGGGTGTTCTTGATGCACGGCGAGCCGGGAGCCAGTGATGCTTTGCGTGTAAAATTGCAAAATACGTATCAGTGGCCTTGTGCGATCCCGCATCTTCACGAAAAATTTGTGCTCTTCTCTTCCAGAGCTGAGTAATATCATAGTTTCAGCAGTGTTCTCCATATAATTTTACGCCTTTAAACGATGGATTATGGACACTCTATTTGAACAACAATTGGATGATTATCATGCGGATGTAAAAGCGTGGAAGTCAAAATTAGCCCTGGTGCGAGATGAATTGATTTTTATTGATCATTTGCTGCACTCCTATGTTTTTGAGCCCAGAACACCTAATTTATTCGAACGCTTAGAACAATTTAAGACCGATCTCAAAGAGATTAAAGAGTCCCTGAATGAAACCGAGGAGGTTCTGGCTAAACACGATGCTGAACTCAGTGGTTTATTGGATTGTGAGACGGTGGCCTGTGATGCAGCATTCGAACATCGGCATAAGGAAGCTAAAGAACACTACCGCCATTTTGCACTGGAGTACGGCAAGATCAAGCAGAATATATTTTCGTACTGCGGAAAAATATTGAAGAGTAATAAAAAATAAGCATCTCGGTTTTAGCTGATTTCGGTCATAGTTAATTGTCATTCCGGCCTGTACATTTATCCTGTCAAATAAATTATTAATGCTTTAAATGTTTAAGCCATGTCACTGGTCAGATTTAACAAAAACAGATTTCCTTGGTTTGCTAACGGAGCGACCGACGTATGGGATTCTAGCGATTTTCTTGCCGATGATTTTTTCACGCGTCAGGAAAGTTTACCCGCTATGAATGTCAAAGAAACCGAAAACGACTTTCAAGTCGAATTGGCTATTCCCGGCTTTTCTAAGGAAGAGATTGAGGTAACTATGGAGAACGATTTGCTTTTTATTCAAGGAAATCGCTCTCAAGAAGAAGTGGAAGAAGAGGAAGATTACACCCGCAAGGAGTTTAGCTACAACCATTTTGAACGCAAATTGCAACTACCCGCCACGGTAGATCAGGAAAAAGAGGTCAAGGCTAAGTACAAGAACGGTGTACTCCGACTGAATTTGGCAAAGTATCCAGAGAGCGCAGGTCAATCTAAAAAGAAGATAGCCATCGCGTAATCTGAGTGATTCGGAAGCTGCCCTCTTGTTTTTAGGGGAATCGAGGGCAGTTTCTTTTTTCGCGAAAGCGAAATACAACCTTTCGAAATAGCAAATCATGTATTTCAATCAATACAAGTTCAAATATCTTGAATGGCACAGCGCCGAGGAGATTCATGAGATTACCTTACGCTGGCAATCGCAACTGGACTTCATTAAAGACGAGCAGCAATTTCTGACGCAATTGTTGAAGGAATATACGCTCGCACTTCTTTCTGATAAAGATTTCAGCAGTATACGTTCGCAAGTTGAACTACTCAGCGGTTTACAACAGCAATTGCCAACACTTCGGAAAAAGATCATCAAGCACCGCAATGATCTGGAGGTATTGGTAGACGGGATCAATGAGATCAAAAGAGAACGGGCCTTTCAGGACCGGCATTTGTTATTGGAGCTCAAAATTGAACATTACCTCAAAGAATATAAAGTCATTAAAAAACAATTGTTTGATGTGGTGCGCCAGGCCATCAAAAGTCAACGAAAAAAACGTCTACTTACCTAAATGTATCCCATGAAGTATTTTGTGCAAATCCTAACACTGATCCTAGTGTACCTCAGCGTAAGCTGTTCCAGCAGCGAACTGGTGGAAAACTGGAAGAATCCGGAGATTGAAGAATTCTACGCTCAGAAAGTCCTGGTTATAGCCATCAGTAGCGATCAGGATAATCGAAAAATTTTCGAAAGACAACTGGCTAAACGGCTTGAGGAAGAAGGAGTTTTTGCCGTCACCAGCCAGGATGTCTTTAAATCCGATTTTACCAGCATGCTGCGCTCAGAGGCAGAACTAGACGCGCTTCGCACGGATTTGGTTGAAGAAGGCATCGATGCCGTGCTCTTGTCTAAATTATTAGGGGCAGAAGATAAAGTCACTTTAGTACAGGCCT
Organism: Flavobacteriaceae bacterium YJPT1-3; assembly: GCA_029866965.1. Taxonomy (GTDB): domain Bacteria; phylum Bacteroidota; class Bacteroidia; order Flavobacteriales; family Flavobacteriaceae; genus Croceiramulus; species Croceiramulus getboli. The sequence continues at coordinate 2,078,737 of CP123444.1, forward strand.
ATGGTAATCTCAGGGATTCGTTCCGCGGATTTGAAGAAGATTACATGCACAATCAAGAGATTTACAACCAGGAAAATGAAATTCAAAAGTATACGGTCTACCATGCCAGTAGCGCGCTCTATTGCATTTGCCCAGACAAGGAAAAAGAATTGATCTGGCAAGGCTCCATTGATATTACCGAGCCGGACAGTCCGAGAAAAGCCATCAAAGATTATATCAATTTGCTAACTTGGGCTTTAGAAGAACAACAGCTACTCTTTGTAAAGCCCATGCTCTAGTATGAAAACATTAATCTTCTCTGCCAAAGATTTTGAAATACCGTATTTGAAAAAAGCGAACGATGGAAAACATCAGTTCACTTTTACTAAAGATCGTCTCACCAATGATACGGCCATGCAGGCGTTAAATCACAAAGCCATTTCTATTTTCTCCGCCGATGAGGCCTCGACTATGGTTCTGGAAAAGCTGGCTGATTTTGGCGTGGAGCATATCAGTTTACGGTCTGCAGGCTATGATAATGTTAATCTCAAGACAGCAAAAGAATTGGGAATCAAAGTGGCTAATGCCCCCGATTATTCTCCTAACGCTATAGCAGAGCACGCGATCGCTCTGGCGCTGGCATTGAACCGAAATATTATTGGAGCGCATCATCAAGTCAATGCCTATGACTTTAGGCTTGATCAACTCATCGGTTTCGATTTCAAAGGCAAAACCATGGGCGTGGTGGGCACCGGAAGGATAGGAGCTATCATCGTTAAAATACTTTCGGCTTTTGATACTCAAATTTTGGCTGTTGACACGAATCCAGATTCGGAATTAAAAAAACGTTATCTGGTAGACTACCGTTCCTTGGATGAGGTTTGTCAACAGGCAGATGTACTCTTTCTGTCAGTACCCTTGAATAGTGAGACCCATTATTTGTTTGATGAGAACCGCTTGCGCGACTTAAAGGCAAATTCTTTAATGATCAATGTGGCTCGAGGAGCCGTAGTCAAGACAGAGGCCATCTTAGATGCTCTGGATCAAGATCAATTGAGCGGATATGCCGCTGATGTCTATGAGCACGAAAAGGAAATTTTCTTCTATGATCGCTCCAAAAATCGCCCGAAGGATGATTTACTTGATCGGCTGATCAATCATCCCAAAGTGCTTTTAACGCCGCATCAGGCCTGGGCCACTCAAGATGCTATTCAGCGTATCGCTGAGATCACCATCGATAATCTGGATCACTGGGAGCGGGGAGAGGCAGCTGCTTCAGAACTGGTTTGAATTGGGGATAGACCTCTTTCTTCAAATTTGGTTCATGAAAGTTCACTGACTCGATTATTGATTCCCAATGATTAAATCCAGGTCTCTGGAATTTAAAAAGCGACGGAGCAAAGATATCTGAAAATCGCCCACGGCTTCGTGTCTGGGATCTGCGTTCAACAAGACCAAGCCATACCCTAGGCTGGAGAGTTTACAATCCTGGATCACTTCGTGATTTAGACTACTACATACCGGTTTAAAATGAGCCTGGGTGGATAGCCCGGCCGTGTTGGCCACCTTTATCGCACAATTTATGGCGTCAGAGATCTGCTGAGGTGTAAATCCCTTATTCAATAGATCACTGGCCAGGTGTTTCATTTGTCTCCCGTAGTAAGCATCCATAAAGTCATCAATGACCGGTAGGTAGGGTCTTGTTTTGCTGTAAATAATGAGTTCCATAATTCAATTTTTTAAATGGTGGCTCCCTGGCGGGTACGCAGGGTTTGTAATTTTTTAAATAAGGCTACTTCATCAGGGTTAAGATCTTTAGGTAGACGGAGTTGTATTTCTACAAAGAGATCGCCAAATAGTCCGGGGCGGTTATACATAGGCATACCTTTACCCTTAATGCGCAACACCTTACCCGGGTCACTACCTTTGGGCACCGTGATATTGATGGCACCGGATAGGGTAGGAACCTTCACTTTACCCCCTAGAACGGCTGTAAAGAGATCAATGGTAGTCTGATGGTAGAGGTGATCGCCTTCCCGACGAAAACGATCATCAGGTTGTACCCGTAATTCGATGTATAAATCTCCCCGTCTGCCTTGACCGGTTCCGGCCTGGCCTTTTCCCTTTATTTTTAATTGTTGTCCGTCGTAAGATCCCGGTTTGATGGTGATGCGTAGATTTTCATTATTCAGGCTAAAGGTGCGCTTGGCACCGTGATAGGCTTCGGTGAGCGTGATCGGGAGCTCAGCCTGGATGTCACCACCTTGAAAATCAAAGGGGCTTCCCTGCGTACGCTGACGTCCTCGACCGCCAAAAAATGTTTCGAAAAAGCTGGAAAAGTCTTCTGCTGATCCCCCCTGACCATAAAAGCTACCGGGATCTCCCTGATAGCGTCTGCCGCTTTGTTCTTTCGCGTAAGCGTAGTCCCTCCAATCGTCGCCGGCATGTTGATAGGCCTCCCAGTTGGACCCTAAGGTGTCGTACTTCTCTCTTTTCTCTGCATCACTCAACACCGCATGGGCTTCATTGATCTCCTTGAATTTTTCTTCAGCCTGGGGATTGTCAGGATTTTTATCAGGATGGTACTGGGCCGCCAATTTCCGATACGCCTTTTTGATTTCTTTAGTGGTGGCGTTTTTATCGACATTTAAGATTTTATAGTAGTCCTTGTTCTGCATGTTCAATCGATCATTTACCTGTTAACATACTCACTTAAAGTTAATTAAAAGCGCTGTAAATTTGAAAAAAGAGCGGCTACTATTCCGTGATTTTGATCAGGTTTGCAGCATAAAATCACCGGGTAGAATCCCAACTTGTAGATCGCGTTAGCAATTGGTGAACCATGTGGATCTGTGCTCTGGATGCTGAGGCTTAGTGCACCGTATGTTGTTTTTGCAGGGTCTCTTCAGCATCAGAATGATTAGGAAATCCCTTCGTAGAGGATTGGAATTGATTAGATTTATCACGTCTACTATGTTTAGAGGTTCGATCTTGAGATATTCGATTTTATTGCTGCTATTGATCGCCGGGCTTTTCCAGGGCTTCGCCCAACGGTTTAGTCCCGAGATCGACAATTACACCTTTGGGGACAACCAGAATTGGGATATCCATGTCGATGCGCAAGGGCTGGTACTCGTGGCTAATAACGAAGGGCTAATTGTCTTTAATGGCCAGCAATCTGAACTTTTAGAACTTCCCGGACAGACCATTATTCGATCCGTTTTTCCAGATGATGAGCGTATCTATACCGGTTCCTATGAAGAGTTTGGATTTTGGAAGCGGGATGACTATGGCGAGTATCAATACACTTCTCTTACAGCATTGATCCGGCCTTCCGAGGATATCAACAGCGAGGAATTCTGGCAAATCTTAAAGTTTCAGGATCAAATCATCTTTCGATCTTTTGGTGGCGTTTATATTTATGATGGTACCCGCATCGAAAAAGTGGCCCAAAGTGATGGGGTGTCGGCAATGACTGTATTCGGGAATCGGTTGCTTGTAGATCATCCGCAAGGGGGCTTCGCGGCCGTGGTGGATAGCGAACTGGTCATACTCCCCGAATTTGAAGCCTATGCCCAGCAGCAAATTAGTCAATTGGCTTCTTTTGAGGATCAGTTATTCTTCTATGTAGAGTCGGGGAGTGCCGTGATCTATGATGGAGACGTATTTTCAGCCCTTCCTTCAAGTATCAATACACTTTTGCTGCGTGAGGTGCTTAATAAAGTAAGTTTTATTGATCGGGACTATCTCGCTTTTGGAACGATCAAACAAGGGTTGATGTTTTATCAGCTGCGCACCCAGGAAACGCAATTCATCAATAAAGAATCCGGATTAAACAATAATACCGTCCTGGGAATTCATTACAGCCAGGGCAACTTGTGGGCAGCTTTGGATAATGGATTCAGTAAGGTCGATCTCGACAGTCCCTTTCGCTATTACTTCGATCTTTCCGGGGATCTAGGAACAGTCTATGACATTGCCTATTACAACAAGGCCTACTATTTGGCGAGTAATACAGGTATATACTCCTTCAATGAAGCCGATGAGCTTCAATTGATACAGAACTCAGAAGGCCATGTCTGGAATTTACAGATTTTAGACGGTCGTTTATTTGCAGGTCATAATAACGGTACCTACGAGATTGATCAGTCGCGAATCCTTCCACGGGATATCACCTCTGGTGGAGTCTATCAATTTGTCCCGATTCCGGATTTACGTAACACCTATTTGCTATGCACCTATTCAGGAATCTTTAAGATGCATTTGGGAGCCCTTATACCTCAAATCAGTAAAGTAACCGGCGTCGATTTTCCAATCAATGACATCATATTTGCGGACGACAGGACCATTTGGGCAACACATCCCTACAAGGGGCTGTACCGGCTGACCTTAGATGAAGATTATACTCAGATTCTCGAAAGGGAGGACTTTACCGAGCACCCGCAGCTAACGCAGTACAGGACCACCATACTGGAGGCCAATCAAAAGGTGTTATTCAACAATTCAGAGGAATGGTTGCGATTTGATGAGAAAGCAGAAGAAAACGATAACTTCATACCACTTCCTCAATTAGCGAAAATGAAATCCATAGGGCGTGAGGAAGAAGGATTCTGGTTTTTCAAATCAGCAGGCGCTCCCAGTATTTTTTTGTTGGACGATCAGTTCAATGAAAAATACCAGATCAGTGATGTTGAGCTTATGGAGCATATGGTCGTTAATTATGAAAAAATAATAGCCCAAAATGATTCTATACGGCTCGTTAATCTCAACGATGGATTTGCCTATTTTAACATCAACAATTTAGCTGAATCGGTTACCAAGGCACCGCGTATTCATAAATTTTATTCGCCCTCTTCCAGTTATCCCGTGGTTCAGGAGAGCTATGAAATTCCCTTCCGCCAATCCCGAAGTCTCACTCTGGAAGTCTATACCCCTGAAACCTTTGGAAATACCTTGACGTACCACTTGACGGGTGAAGAAGAGCAACAAGAAGCGGTACAAGATGGATTGATACAGCTAAGGAATTTGGATTATGGGGACTACCTGCTTAAAATCTACAATGCCAGACCTGGTGGATCGGAGGGAGAGGAAAAACAAATCGCCCTAACCATACTGCCGCCCTGGTATTATTCCGCTTTCGCGAAAGCGTCTTACGTCGTACTGATCCTGCTGCTATTATTTTTCGTTTACCGGATCAATAGAAAAAAGGTGAAACAGGAACTGGCCCAACTAAAACGCCAGTATACACGAGAGACCCAAAAGAAAATCTTTGAACTGGAGAAGTCCAATCTAGAACGGGAAATTGGCAATAAAAAGAAAGAATTGACCAACTCTGTGGCGTCCATCATTAAAAAGAATGAAACCATCATTCAATTGCGTAATGAACTTGAACGTTTGAAGGAGGTTTCTACCAACCCGTACAGAACCAAGATGATTTTGGCCTCTTCCAAAAAAACAATTCACAATCAGAAGGATTGGAGTCAATTTGAACTTAATTTCAGGCAGATAAACGCCGATTTCTTTGATAACCTGGTGGCTGTGCATCCCAAAATTTCGACTCGCGATCTAAAGCTTTGCGCGTACATCAAAACCGGTTTGACCTCCAAAGAAATTGCACCACTTATGGGTATATCAGTTCGTGGGGTTGAATTGAGGAGATACCGCTTGAGGAAAAAATTGGGAATGAATGCCGAAGAAAGTTTTCAGGACTATTTTCAATCGTTTTAGGAATATCTCAAAATATTCCTTAAAAAAGTAGTAGATTAATAGTTAAATCACTTAATCATCACTACATCACTTTGTTAAAAATTCAAATTAGCGGCTAATTTAACTATCATAAAATCAGTTAGTTAAAATATTTTGCCGACTTCATCATTTTCGCTACAACGTTTTCGCTCTTTTCCTCTTTAATTTTACAAGGCACGACATATAAGTCGGAAAGAAACCAAATAAAGAACGAAAAACTATGGTTCTAAAACCACTTCAAATTCTAGTAGTCCTTTGTTGTATAACCAATCTGCTCTGGGCACAAAAAACCATTACAGGAACGGTAACCTCGGCAGACAGCACACCCATACCCGGAGCGAATGTGTTGATTCAGGGCACGACCCAGGGTGTACAAACCGATTTCGATGGAAAGTTTAGTCTTGAGGCATCGGTAGGTGATGTGCTCTTAGTGACTTATGTAGGTTTCAATGAAAAAGAAGTTACGGTAACTGATGCACAAGCTGATTACACCATTGTCCTTACTGAGGACATCAGTGAATTGAATGAAGTGGTTGTGGTGGGTTATGGCTCCCAGCGTAAAGAGGTGCTTACCAGTTCCGTTTCTCAGGTGGACGGAGAAGAGATTGCTAAAGAGACCGTGTTGAATGCGAGTCAGGCACTACAAGGTAAGGCAGCTGGAGTACAAGTGATTGCCTCTGATGCTCCGGGTCAGGCTTCTAATATTGTGATTCGCGGACTCGGAACGGTACAGGGAGGTCGAGATCCCTTGTATGTTGTGGATGGGGTACTTACAGACAATATAAATAACATCAACACCGCAGATATAGAGTCGATCAACATCCTTAAGGATGCTGCATCACTCGCCATCTATGGGAATAGAGGGGCAAATGGCGTTGTCATTGTCACCACAAAACAAGCTAAGGAAGGTGTTATGACCATTAATGCGAATCACTTTACCGGGGTTCGTGATATTTTAAGTAAGGTAGAAATGGCTCGAGCCGATCAATTTGTGATATACAGTAATGAAGCCGCCCTTCGTGACTTGAGAACAGACAACGATCCGAGTAATGATAATGACTTTAGCAATTTTTTGGCTACCAATCAGCCTTACGATACAGACTGGCTAGACGCGATAACACGAATAGGATTAATCAGAGATTATTACGTATCCATTGCCGGAGGATCAGAAAAAGTAAAGTCGTTTTTCAGCGTCGGATTTAATGACGAAGAGGGTATACTCCTTAATAACGACTTCAACAGACTTACGGTAAGAAGCAACGTTGATTATCAAATTTCAGACAAGCTCTCGTTCTCCTCTAAAGTAGGAACTCAATTAGCCTCTGGAACACCACAGAGTTTCGGTTTATTCACAGCGGCCTATAAACAGGCTCCCATAATACCGGCCCGTACAGAAGACGGGGTATTTGGTTCTTCCATTGGGCTAAACAATGTAGCAAATCCATTGATTGACGCTACCAATGAATTTAAGCGGGAGAAAAATCGATTTTTCAAAGTCCAGGGTGCCTTTAAACTGGATTATGAGATTATTGAGGCACTCACCTTTACGTCACGTTTTTCGATAGAAACAGAGTACGGACGTTTCTATAATTTTAGAAATCGTTTGGGTCGTTTTTTGGCTGACAATCCCTCGAATACAGAAAGCAGTTTTGAAGGGGGTATTGATAATCCCGCAAGAACACGACTTACAGTAACCCATACGAACACCTACCGCTGGTTTTTAGATAATTATTTCACCTATGATAAGACCTTTGCTGAAGTTCACGGACTCAACCTTACGGTGGGAATTACTGCAGAAGAAAGTAGAAACGAATTTTTATCAGCGACTCGAAATAATGTTCCCCTAGACAATGCCCTAAATTTCAATTTGAACACGGGAGATGAAGATACATCACAATTGAACGGGGGAGCTATCAGTGTTCAGGATCGTTTGTATTCCTATTTGGCTCGTGTAAATTACGATTATGACGGAAAATATTTGCTGGGAGGATCATTTCGCCGAGATGGATCCAGTCGGTTCCAGGCTGGTAGCCGATTTGGTAATTTTTATGCCGTAAGTGCCGGGTGGGTCGTCACACAAGAGTCTTTTTTTGACGATACGGTCTTTGATGTCTTAAAACTTAGAGCCAGCTTTGGGCAGTTAGGAAATCAAAATGTGCCTTTCAATGTAGTCACGGCTACTACGGGTGCAGGTGGCTTTTACGCGTTTGGACCCAATCAGGATTTACAGCAAGGAATAACCATAACGGGAACTGTACAAGAAGATCTTTCCTGGGAAGTAACGGAGGAAACAAACTTAGGTCTCGAGTACACCCTATTTGATTTCCGACTTTCGGGTGAGATTGAAGCTTACCAGCGAACCAACACCAATGCGATTCTTCAAATTGAACTGCCTGACGTTATTGGTTTTGATCCCTTCAATTCGGCTGTTGGGGAAGTGGAGAATCGGGGGATTGAATTCTCCATCAATTGGTCTGACCAAATAGGAGAGGAGTTTTCTTATAGTATTGGAGGAAATTTCTCCTACAATGAAAATGAAATTACCAACGCCACGAACCCGTTTTTCAATGAGCAAATTGGTGGTTTCATCAATAATGGACAGTACACCAAGAAAATTGCGGTTGGCCAACCCTTAGGAAGCTTCTTTTTGTATGAGGTAGAAGGAATTAATGATTCTGGTGATCTTGTATACCGCGATAATAACGGCAATGGTATCGTTGATGAAGGTGATCGTCGATACTTTGGTTCCTACTTGCCTAAATACTACGGTACAGTCAACCTATCCATGAACTATAAGAATTTTGATTTTAGCACCACCTTATTTGGAAACTTTGGGAACCAGGTGTATAACGGTAAAAAGGCTCAGCGTTTCGGTAACGAGAATATAGAATTGACAGATTTCAACAACCGCTATACCTCTGGGCGTCCCAGCAACACGACGCCACGAGCTTCAAATGACGTTCCTTTATCCTCCAACTACTATTTGGAGTCCGGTGACTTCGTTCGCATGAATTCAGTCACCTTAGGGTATACCATTCCTGAAAACACGCTGAAATACTTTACGAAGGTTCGTCTTTACCTCTCTGCGCGAAATCCATTGATATGGAAGAAATTTTCCGGATTTACACCGGAACTACCGGGAGCTCCACTGGGAACCGCCGGAATTGAACTGGACGCCTATCCAACACTACGTTCATTTTATATTGGTATTAACTCCTCATTTTAGCATGATTATGAAAACAGAAAGCCTACAAAAAATTACAATTCTGCTCTTATCTGTAGCTCTTAGCGGCTTCTTAGGATGCAGTGAAGAATTTATCGATGTCGAGTCCAACCAGGAAACTGAGTCCGCAATAAGTGCCGAAAGGGCACCTGAATTAGTCAATGCGGTGTACAACAGTCTGCTTACTTGGGAAGTCAGTTCCTTCAGTTGGACAGGGATTACCAGTATCGCCTCAGACGATGCCGATAAGGGTAGTGTACCCAGCGATACTGGGGTAGATAAACACCTGCTGGATGCCCTTGAAATTTCTCCAACCATGGTCTCCGTTGGCGATGTTTGGCGCGGTCATTTTGGTGGTATTCAGCGTGCAAACCAGGCGCTGAATCGGATTGCCTTATTTGAGGAAATTGATGCTGCACTTCAAAGCAGATTGATAGGGGAGGCGAAATTTTTGCGGGCCCTCTATTATTTTCGATTAGTCCAAACCTTTGGAGGGGTGCCTATCATTACGACAATCAATAGCCTGGATGACATCAATGAAACTCTTCTTACCCGGGCTACACGTGAAGAAACTTTCGCGTTCATTGAGCAGGATCTGAGAGATGCAATTGATGCGCTACCCGAAAAAAGCGAATATCCTACCTCGGAATTGGGACGTGCAACTCGAGGTGCAGCAAAAACCTTACTGGCTAAGGTCTTTATGTATCAGGAAAATTGGGAAGAAGTTAGAGCACTGACCAACGAGATCATAGCTTCTGGGGAGTATGGTCTGACCCCCAATTATGAGGACATTTGGAAGGAAAGCAGTGAAAACAACATAGAATCCATTTTCGAGATCCAGTCCCGAGGTGCTGATCCTGCAGCCGGAGTTGATAAATACAGTACCATCCAAGGCGCTCGAGGTGCTGGTGGTTGGGGCTGGGGTTTTAATACGCCATCTGCTGACTTAAATGATTCCTACGAGGAAGGTGATACGCGACGTGATGCAACCATTATGTACGCTGGAGAAACTTTATTCGATGGTCGGGAGATTAGCGCCGATGCGCCCAATCCGCGTTACAATCAAAAAGCCTATGCTAGTGAGCTAACCGAGGCTGAAATTACAGGAAAAAATGTTCGTTTATTGCGCTATGCTGAAGTGCTCCTTATGAATGCTGAAGCGGCTGCCGTGCTTGGTGGCGACGTAGCAACGCCTCTTAATCAAGTGCGCGGAAGAGCAGGACTTGCACCAGCCATTACGCCATCGCGACTGGCTGTGTGGGAAGAACGCCGCTTTGAACTGGCTTTTGAACACGACCGCTACTTTGACTTGGTGCGTCAGGGAAGGGCACAAGAAGTACTCAATGCCAAGGGCATTCCTTTTGTTGCCGGAAAGCATGAAGTATTTCCGATACCTCAAGAACAAATCGATCTAAGTGGGGGCGTACTCACCCAAAATCCAGGATACTAAAAAAAATAAATTGACATATTGAAATGATAGCTTTTCTAAGAATCTTACAGATGAATACATTTTATACCTGCCTTGCTTTGATCTTTCTTACGGTCAGCGGATGCTCTGATGACGAAATTGCACCACCTCCGCCAGACGTAGGCTTTATCGAAGAGTCTAATGTAGAAACACTGCCCCTCGAAAAGTTACTGGATACGGTACAGCGGCAAACCTTCCGCTATTTTTGGGAATTTGCAGAGCCCAATAGCGGTTTGGCCAGAGAGCGATCTCAAGAAGATGCTTTAGGTGGAGAATCCAGAAATATTGTGACCATCGGAGGATCTGGTTTTGGAATTTCGTGTTTTCCTGCGGCGGTGGAACGAGGCTGGATCAGCCGAAACGATGCTATAGCCAGGCTGGAAAAAATACTCAACTTCTTAGAAAATGCGCAGACCTATAATGGAGTGTTTTCACATTGGTATTTTGGAGACAGTGGAGTAACTAGACCATTCAGTCCGCTAGATGATGGAGGAGACCTGGTAGAAACAGCATTTCTGATACAGGGCTTACTCATTAATCGTCAGTATTTCTCGGGAGACAACGCAGAAGAAGCGTCGCTTCGGGATCGGATCACGTCGATTTGGGAGGCCGTAGAATGGGATTTTCATGAGCGAGGTCAAAATGTATTGACCTGGCATTGGTCGCCGGCGAATGAATTTGCAATTGACCTTCAGATTCAAGGTTGGAATGAAGGCTTGATTGTCTACGTATTGGCGGCTTCTTCACCCACGCACCCTATCGCGAAAGAAACTTATGATAATGGTTGGGCGTCCAACGGGGGGATGGTAAACGGATCAACTTACGTAGGAACTACCCTCCCCTTAGGAGAACCTTTTGGAGGACCTCTTTTCTTTGCTCATTATTCATTCATTGGACTTGATCCTACCAATCTGAGTGATCGATATGCCTCTTATTTTGAGCAGAATCGCAACCATTCCTTGATCAATTATGAATACTGCCGAAATAATCCTAACGGTTATCGGGGCTATAGTGAAGAATCCTGGGGTCTTACGGCAAGTGATAACTATCAAGGATACTCTGCGCACAGTCCTACCAATGATCTGGGAGTGATAACACCAACCGCAGCCTTGTCCTCTTTTCCTTTTACACCAGAGCAATCACAGCAGGCATTAGAGCATTTTTATTACGATAAAAATGAAGATCTATGGGGTCCTTATGGTTTTTACGACGCTTTTTCAGAGGAATTTAATTGGGTTGCTGATGGTTACCTGGCTATTGACCAGGGCCCGATAGTCGCCATGATTGAAAATTATAGAACACAACTTCTATGGGACCTGTTCATGCAGGACACGGAAATCCAGCGAGGTCTGGATAGATTGGAGTTTAATTATTAATGAAATTATTCTTTTCGACCTCTAGTCGAGGCAGATAGTGGGCACTAAGCGCAGTGTCAGTGAATACAGAATAAATAAATCATCGAAAAATTCCTATGCGGAAATTCATAAAAAAACCAATAAGCATTTTAATACTGCTACTTATTGCAGGAGGATTTGCCTATTCCTCTTTTCATAAACCGATACCATTAAACGAAGAGGAGATAATCAGTAAAAGAGTAGATTCTCTTATGGGTTTAATGACCTTACAAGAAAAAATCGGTCAAACGGTGCTGTATACCACGCATCAAGATGTAACCGGCCCGGTCATTGACGAGAATTATCAGAGCTATATGAAAGCAGGTGGTATTGGCGCCTTGTTCAACGCTACGGGCTCTGCGTTCACGCGAAAACTACAAAAGATCGCAGTAGAGGAAACTCGACTCGGTATTCCCCTGCTTTTTGGATATGATGTGATCCACGGTCATAAAACGATTTTTCCTATCCCACTGGCTGAAGCATCCAGCTGGGATCTTGCATTAATGGAAGAAAGTGCACGAGTCGCGGCTCTTGAGGCTTCTGCTGAAGGTCTGCACTGGACCTTTGCACCCATGATAGATGTCGCTCGTGATCCGCGCTGGGGTCGAGTAGCAGAGGGCACAGGAGAAGATCCGTATCTCTGTACTGAAATAGCCAAAGCCAGAGTACGTGGTTTTCAAGGCGACGATCTAAGCCATCCTAATACAATACTGGCTTGTGCAAAGCATTTTGTTGCCTATGGAGCAGCTCAGGCGGGTCGCGATTACCATACGGTTGATATTTCAGAGAATACCCTCCATAATGTATATCTGCCTCCTTTCAAAGCGGCAGTCGACGAAGGAGTAGCTACGATTATGACTTCGTTCAATGAACTCAACGGGGTTCCGGCAACAGGAAATAAATATTTGCTCACTGACATACTCCGGGACTCGTGGAATTTTAATGGTTTTGTAGTTACTGACTATACTTCAATTAACGAAATGGTTCCCCATGGTTACGCCAGAGATCTAAAGCATGCCGGAGAATTAGCTATGAATGCAGGAGTCGACATGGACCTGCAAGGCGGAGTGTATCGCACCGAAATGGAAAAGTCCATTCAAGAAGGTACAATTTCAAAGCAGCGACTGGACGACGCGGTTCGTGCCATCCTGACCTTAAAATATAAACTGGGTCTTTTTGACGATCCCTACAAATATTGCCAGGAAGAGCTGGAAAAAACTGTTGTACTGAGTCAGGAACATCTGAATAAGGCTAGAGATGCTGCTCGAAAATCAATGGTTTTATTAAAAAACGAAAATCAGGTCCTACCGCTGAAGGCAGATGCAAAGATCGCATTAATCGGACCCCTCGCTTCCGATGAATATCACATACTAGGAAATTGGATTGCTCGCGGAGATCGTGATGGGACGGCTGTTTCAGTCAAAGAGGGTCTAGAATCTAGAAACATCAACTTTTCTTACGCTAAAGGCTGCGAAATTGATGAAGACAACAGTTCCGGGTTTAAGGAGGCTGTAGCTGTGGCCAAAAAATCAGATGTAGTCGTCATGGTGTTGGGAGAATCAGAGCGTATGAGTGGGGAAGCCGCAAGTCGCACGAGTATACGGCTTCCAGGCAAGCAGTCTGAACTGATAACAGCCTTAAAAAAAACCGGGAAGCCCCTGGTATTTGTGCTGATGAACGGTCGACCCCTTGATTTATCCTCAGAAGAGCCTCAGGTTGATGCCATTCTGGAATCATGGTTCCCCGGGACCAGCGGTGGTCATGCTATTGCCGATGTACTCTACGGAGATTATAATCCATCGGGCAAGTTAACAGTAACGTTTCCTATGAACATCGGTCAAGTACCTATTTACTACAATATGAAAAATACGGGTCGTCCTGCCTATGTCGAGGGCGCCAATGAACGTTACACCTCTAAATATATAGATGCTCCCAATAAGCCGATGTACCCTTTTGGATATGGATTGAGCTACACCACTTTTGAGTATGGAAAGGTCAGGCTTAGTGAAGAGGTTCTAACCGATGGATCCAGTATCGTAGCCAGTGTTGAGGTGCGCAATACCGGTGACCGGGATGGGGAAGAAGTGGTTCAATTGTATGTATCGGACGTGGTAGGCAGTATCACCAGGCCCGTGAAAGAACTTAAAGGATTTCAAAAAATTCATTTGAATAAGGGAGAGTCAAAGATGGTGAGCTTCGAGATCACTGCAGATGACCTCAAGTTTTATAAGCATGACTCAGGATTTATCAATGAAGAGGGCAAGTACGAGCTCTTTGTGGCAGGGAGCTCAGATCATGCGTTCACCCATACTTTTCAATTCAAATTTGAAAGTTTATAACGTATACCTATGAAGCAATTTTTACTTTTTTTCTTCATTTTTTCAAGTTACCTGGGATTTGCTCAATGTGTAGATCCCCTATTGACCGACTTCGAGTGTGATCCACCATCTCATCCCTTCTCCGGAGGGGTGGTGGTGGAGAACATCGACAATCCATTCCCTACAGGGATCAACACCAGTGCTCGCGTGGGAAGAGCCACCGATAATGGCATGGAAGGATTCGATGCGCTGATCGTGGAGTATGGCTCCCCGATCGATCTGACGACCAATCCGATCTTCCACATGAAGGTCTACACGGAGCTAACTGCGCCCATCCCCCTGGTGGCCAAGGTGGAAGGAGGTACCACCCCGCTGGAGATTGCCGCGGAGATTGCCGTTTCGGATCAGTGGAGTGAATACACCTTTGACTTTAGCTCAGTGGCCGATAGTGGTAACACCCGATTGGTGGTGTTCTTTAATTTTGGCGCTACCGATGGTACGACTACCGATCTGTACTACATAGACGATTTATTCTTTGGTCCGGCGCCCACGCGTTGTGAGGATCCAATACTTACCGACTTCGAGTGTGATCTGCCATCTCACCCCTTCTCCGGAGGGGTGGTGGTGGAGAACATCGACAATCCATTCCCTACGGGGATTAACACCAGCTCTCGCGTGGGAAGAGCCACCGATAATGGTACGGAAGGATTCGATGCGCTGATCGTGGAGTATGGCTCCCCGATCGATCTGACGACCAATCCGATCTTCCACATGAAGGTCTACACAGAACTAACTGTGCCCATCCCCCTGGTGGCCAAGGTGGAAGGAGGTACCACCCCGCTGGAGATTGCCGCGGAGATTGCGGTATCGGATCAGTGGAGTGAATACACCTTTGATTTTAGCTCAGTGGCCGATCAGGGTAACACCCGATTGGTGGTATTCTTTAATTTCGGTGCTACCGATGGTACAACTACCGATCTGTACTACATAGACGATTTATTCTTTGGTCCGGCGCCCACGCGTTGTGAGGATCCGATACTTACCGACTTCGAGTGTGATCTGCCATCTCATCCCTTCTCCGGAGGGGTGGTGGTGGAGAACATCGACAACCCATTCCCTACGGGGATCAATACCAGTGCCCGAGTTGGAAGAGCCACCGATAATGGCACGGAAGGATTCGATGCGCTGATCGTGGAGTATGGCTCCCCGATCGATCTGACGACCAATCCGATCTTCCACATGAAGGTCTACACGGAGCTAACTGCGCCCATCCCCCTGGTGGCCAAGGTGGAAGGAGGTACCACCCCGCTGGAGATTGCCGCGGAGATTGCCGTTTCGGATCAGTGGAGTGAATACACCTTTGACTTTAGCTCAGTGGCCGATAGTGGTAACACCCGATTGGTGGTGTTCTTTAATTTTGGCGCTACCGATGGTACGACTACCGATCTGTACTACATAGACGATTTATTCTTTGGTCCGGCGCCCACGCGTTGTGAGGATCCAATACTTACCGACTTCGAGTGTGATCTGCCATCTCACCCCTTCTCCGGAGGGGTGGTGGTGGAGAACATCGACAATCCATTCCCTACGGGGATCAATACCAGTGCCCGAGTTGGAAGAGCCACCGATAATGGCACGGAAGCCTTCGATGCGCTCATTTCCGATTACGGTATGCCGATCGATCTGACGACCAATCCGGTGTTCCACATCAAGGTTTATACGGAAGGGACCACACCAATTCCTTTTGCTGTGAAGGTAGAGGGAGGTACCACCCCGCTGGAGATAGGTACAGAGATCGATGTTTCTAACCAGTGGAAGGAATACACCTTTGACTTTAGCTCGGTGGCCGATCAGGGTAATACCACCCTGGTGCTCTTCTTCAACGCTGGAGCCACTGACGGTACGACTACCGATCTGTACTACATAGACGATTTATTCTTTGGTCCGGCGCCCACGCGTTGTGAGGATCCTGTTTTGACCGACTTCGAGTGTGATCTGCCATCTCATCCCTTCTCCGGAGGGGTGGTGGTGGAGAACATCGACAACCCTTTTGCGGGAGGGATCAACACCAGTGCCCGAGTGGGAAGAGCTACCGATAACGGTACAGAAGGATTCGATGCGCTCATTTCCGATTACGGTATGCCGATCGATCTGACGACCAATCCGGTGTTCCACATCAAAGTTTATACGGAAGGTGCCACACCGATTCCTTTTGCTGTGAAGGTCGAGGGAGGTACCACCCCGCTGGAGATAGGTACAGAGATCGATGTTTCTAACGATTGGAAGGAATACACCTTTGACTTTAGCTCGGTGGCCGATCAGGGTAATACCACCCTGGTGCTCTTCTTCAACGCAGGAGCCACTGACGGAACGACTACCGATCTGTACTACATAGACGATTTATTCTTTGGTCCGGCGCCCTCGCGCTGTGAGGATCCGATACTTACCGACTTCGAGTGTGATCTGCCGTCTCATCCCTTCTCCGGAGGGGTAGTGGTGGAGAACATCGACAACCCTTTTGCGGGAGGGATCAACACCAGCTCTCGCGTGGGAAGAGCCACCGATAATGGTACGGAAGCTTTCGATGCGCTCATTTCCGATTACGGTATGCCGATCGATCTGACGACCAATCCGGTGTTCCACATCAAAGTTTATACGGAAGGTGCCACACCGATTCCTTTTGCTGTGAAGGTCGAGGGAGGCACCACCCCGCTGGAGATAGGTACAGAGATCGATGTTTCTAACCAGTGGAAGGAGTACACCTTTGACTTTAGCTCAGTGGCCGATCAGGGTAACACCACCCTGGTGCTCTTCTTCAACGCAGGAGCCACTGACGGAACGACTACCGATCTGTACTACATAGACGATTTATTCTTTGGTCCAGCGCCCACGCGTTGTGAGGATCCAATACTTACCGACTTCGAGTGTGATCTGCCGTCTCATCCCTTCTCCGGAGGGGTAGTGGTGGAGAACATCGACAATCCTTTTGCGGGAGGGATCAACACCAGCTCTCGCGTGGGAAGAGCCACCGATAATGGTACGGAAGCTTTCGATGCGCTCATTTCCGATTACGGTATGCCGATCGATCTGACGACCAATCCGGTGTTCCACATCAAAGTTTATACGGAAGGGACCACACCAATTCCTTTTGCTGTGAAGGTAGAGGGAGGCACCACACCGCTAGAGATAGGTACAGAGATCGATGTTTCTAACCAGTGGAAGGAATACACCTTTGACTTTAGCTCGGTGGCCGATCAGGGTAACACCACCCTGGTGCTCTTCTTCAATGCTGGAGCCACAGACGGAACGACTACCGATCTGTACTACATAGACGATCTATTCTTTGGTCCGGCGCCCTCGCGCTGTGAGGATCCGATACTTACCGACTTCGAGTGTGATCTGCCATCTCATCCCTTCTCCGGAGGGGTGGTGGTGGAGAACATCGACAATCCTTTTGCGGGAGGGATCAACACCAGCGCCCGAGTGGGAAGAGCTACCGATAACGGTACGGAAGGATTCGATGCGCTCATTTCCGATTACGGTATGCCGATCGATCTGACGACCAATCCGGTGTTCCACATCAAAGTTTATACGGAAGGGACCACACCAATTCCTTTTGCCGTGAAGGTAGAGGGAGGTACCACACCGCTGGAGATAGGTACAGAGATCGATGTCTCTAACGATTGGAAGGAATACACTTTTGACTTTAGTTCGGTGGCCGATCAGGGTAATACCACCCTGGTGCTCTTCTTCAACGCTGGAGCCACTGACGGAACGACTACCGATCTGTACTACATAGACGATCTATTCTTTGGTCCGGCGCCCTCGCGTTGTGAGGATCCAATACTTACCGACTTCGAGTGTGATCTGCCGTCTCATCCCTTCTCCGGAGGGGTAGTGGTGGAGAACATCGACAATCCATTCCCTACGGGGATCAATACCAGTGCCCGAGTTGGAAGAGCCACCGATAATGGCACGGAAGGATTCGATGCGCTCATTTCCGATTACGGTATGCCGATCGATCTGACGACCAATCCGGTGTTCCATATCAAAGTTTACACGGAAGGGACCACACCAATTCCTTTTGCTGTGAAGGTAGAGGGAGGCACCACCCCGCTGGAGATAGGTACAGAGATCGATGTTTCTAACCAGTGGAAGGAATACACCTTTGACTTTAGCTCGGTGGCCGATCAGGGTAATACCACCCTGGTGCTCTTCTTCAACGCTGGAGCCACTGACGGTACGACTACCGATCTGTACTACATAGACGATTTATTCTTTGGTCCGGCGCCCTCGCGTTGTGAGGATCCTATACTTACCGACTTCGAGTGTGATCTGCCGTCTCATCCCTTCTCCGGAGGGGTGGTGGTGGAGAACATCGACAACCCTTTTGCGGGAGGGATCAACACCAGCTCTCGCGTGGGAAGAGCCACCGATAATGGTACGGAAGCTTTCGATGCGCTCATTTCCGATTACGGTATGCCGATCGATCTGACGACCAATCCGGTGTTCCACATCAAAGTTTATACGGAAGGGACCACACCAATTCCTTTTGCCGTGAAGGTAGAGGGAGGTACCACCCCGCTGGAGATAGGTACAGAGATCGATGTTTCTAACCAGTGGAAGGAATACACCTTCGACTTTAGCTCGGTGGCTGATCAGGGTAATACCACCCTGGTGCTCTTCTTCAACGCTGGAGCCACTGACGGTACGACTACCGATCTGTACTACATAGACGATTTATTCTTTGGTCCGGCGCCCACGCGTTGTGAGGATCCAATACTTACCGACTTCGAGTGTGATCTGCCGTCTCATCCTATTTCAGGAGCTATTACTCGAGTTCCAAATCCATTTATCGAGGGAATAAACTTAAGTGAAAACGTGGGTGAATATGTGGATGACGGTTCGGATCCTTTTGACAATGTCTCATTCGCTTATGAAATGCCAATCGACCTGACAGTTTATAATATTCTCAAATTGAAAGTGTACACGACTCAAACTACCAACTTGTTGGTCAAACTGGAAAACGGAACTTCTGTTCCGGCGGAGCGTGGGAATATTGGGGATAATGGTGACAATATTGATGTAACCAATGCCTGGACTGAATATGAATTCGACTTCAGTGATCAAGCGGGAGAAAATCATCAGCGACTGGTACTCTTTTTTAACGCAGGAAATACCCAAGCTGATCCGGAAACATTTTACATTGATGATCTACGATGGGAAGCCAGTACATTAGCTATTGAGGATGTGGAGCAAGAAAATCAGCTGTACGTGTATCCTAATCCTGTAGTGGATCAAATAAAAATTTTCACGACCACCGAGATTGAAACTTTCGAGATCTATGATTTGACCGGAAGAGTGATTCTTCAGGGAGGAAAGACAGCAGAATCGTCGGTGAATGTCATAGATGCTTCATCGCTGAACAGTGGAATTTACCTATTAACTATGAAAACAGCTTCCTTTACCAAGACTATAAGAATTTTAAAGAGGTAAGGGGAGCGCAATAAAAATCGAAACAATGAAAAGTTTACTTAGACTGAAATACGTATGCTTAGGATTGATACTCTTCTTTGGGGCTTCATGTACCGAAGAACTTCAAGAGTTTGACCTTTTGGTCACCGTACCCTGCGAAGATCCCGATACCACGGTTGATCCATTGATTGTTTCTGATTTTGAGTGTCAGGACAACGTGAATATTGAAGGCGTTGAAGTGGTACGCAATCCAACGGAAACCGGAATAAATACGTCTACTTTTGTAGGGGTCTATACCGACCAGGCGAGTCCGACGGATGGTATTACTATCAATTTTGGAACTATAAATCTTGAAGAAAATGGGCTCTTTAAATTTAAAGTGCTTACCAATATTACAGGGGATATACTCGCCCGACTTCAGGGGAGTGCCAATGCACCGGTAGAAATGCGAGTTACCGTTTTTGGAGGAGATAACTGGCAGCAGTTAGAGTTTGATTTTAGTGAGGTTGAGGCAAGTGGATATTCGCAACTCGTACTTGTTTTTAATGAAGGTATAGAAACGGTAGGTGATGATCTTTATTATATTGATGACCTTTTGTTTGAAGCACCTATTGATCCCTGTGAGGGAGTGACCACCGATTTGAGTGTGGTGAACGATTTTGATTGTCAGCAGAATTACTTTTTAGGAGATCCTGAGGCTGCTGAAGATGCGGTTACCCTAATTGATAATCCAAATCCAGGGGGGATCAATACCAGTGCTACGGTAGGACAATACATCGACAATGGATTAGAACCTTTTGATAACTTACTTATTGACTTTGGTGAACCCATTGATTTGAGCACCAATGCTCAATTTAATATTAAGGTGTATGCCAATGCACAGGTACCGGTCATTGCTAAGTTGGAAGGTGGAACCATGGCTGTGGAAAAGACAGCTCAGATTCAGCAAACTAATACCTGGGTAGAACTTTCATTCAATTTTACAGAAGCTCAAGGTGCAGAAAATACCAGACTGGTGCTGTTCTTCAATGCCGGAGGGACCGATGGAACTGAAAACGATGTTTACCTCATTGATGATTTGCGTTTTGTGCCCTTTGTGGACGACTGCGAGGGGGTAGAGCCTGATTTAACGATCATCAGTGATTTTGACTGCCAACAGAACTATGCCGTAGGAGCACCCGGGGTGGTCAATCTTGTCGATAATCCTAATCCGGATGCAGTAAACATGAGCAGCGGGGTAGGAAGTTATGTAGATAACGGTACAGAACCCTTCGATGCGCTGATCATTGATCTTGGAGGTCCTTTCGATCTCAGTGAAAATCCGGTGTTGAGTATTGATGTACTTTCCTCTAGGCAAGCGCCGCTACTAGCCAAACTAGAAGGCGGAAGCATGCCTGTAGAAATACAAGCAAATATTGACGTCGTTAATGGTTGGAGTACGTATACGTTCGACTTTTCTCAAGCCATTGGACAAGGAAATACCACCTTAGTGTTCTTCTTCAATGCCGGTCAGGATGATGGAACCACAGAAGACATCTATTACCTCGATAATATCCGTTTTGAATCTGGCGGGTGTTCGGAGATTGTAGAAAATTGTGATGGGGTAGAACCGATGCTGAATATTATCAACGACTTTGACTGTCAGATCAATTTTCCTTTTGTCGATCCTGCCAGTGCTCCTGTAGTTCAAAACCCCAATGTCAGCTGCGCGAACCGTAGTTCTAATGTAGGCGCCTATACGGATAATGGCACAGATCCCTTCAATGCATTAATCGTGAATTTTGGACAGGAAATAGACCTATCGGTAAACAATCAGCTTAAGATTAAAGTATTGTCTTCTATGGCTGCCCCGATATTGGCGAAATTGGAAGGCGGTACGGCCATCGAAATTTTTCAGGACATTACCGAAGTAGGGGAATGGGTAGAATACACCTTCGATTTTAGCAGTGCCGCCGGTGATGGTAATACCACCTTGGTTCTGTTTTTTAACGCAGGTGAAACCAATGGAACTCCGACAGATCTGTATTATATCGATGATCTTAAGTTTGAACCTATGTAGGGATTTGTCTCGGTCATCTACTGTGTTTTTGTTGGCCTGAGTAAGTTTAAACTAAGTTTGTTTTTCAAAAGAGAAGGTGCGTATTTGTTGTTGTTGTACGCACCTTTTCTTATTTTAATCCTAATTCATAAAAGAGGTTTTTCTCTTCTGATTATAAAGTACCTGAACTAGGAACTTTTCTGAAGTCGGGCATTCTTTTTTCGAAGTGTTTCCAGACGCTCTTCCAGATTGACCATAATGTCATCTGCACGATGGCTGAGTTTATCCACCACTTCTTCCATTTTGTGTTCAAATTCTACTTTCTTCTCTGCAGCCGCTTTCGCCAAATCTTCTCGAGCGTGTTTCATCTTCTCCCCCAGATCATGTGTAGTTTCTAAGGTTTTTGCTTTGATCTTTTCTCGGGTTTTCGAACCGCGATCGGGGGCAAAGAGTACACCGAGTACTCCTCCAATTGCCGCACCGGTGAGCAGGGCATAAAATGCATTTTTGTTTGCTGTGTCCATGATTATTGTATTAGCGTTAATGGTATGGACTTTAAGGTACTGGTAGATTGAGCCGGACACAATGACTTTCGTCAGCTATGAGGGCATTTGCATGATATTGATCATGTTGCAGCCTAATTCAAACACTTAATTTTCAGCAATCCCAGGAAAAGGATTTCCATGTTCACGTTTAAAAATTTTAATATCGCCGACTGGTTTTCGTTCTATCGGATTGCTGCGGTGCCTATGCTCTTAGCCTTTATCTTTTTTGATTGGAGGAGCGTCTTTACCTGGTTTCTTTTTTTAGTTTTTTAACAGATGCTATTGACGGATTCTTAGCCCGGAAACTAAAAATTACCAGTCCGAGAGGTTCTCAACTAGACAGCATAGGCGATCAAATTACTCTTCTTTTGGGCGTAGTAGGTCTGTACCGCTTTGAAACCGAATTTATCCATACCCATCTCCAATTATTACTGATCATTTTCATTCCCTACGGACTGCAGATGGGGATCGCCTTTTTCAAGTACGGTAAAGCCACGGCTTTCCATACCTATTTGGCAAAATTATCAGCACTTATTCAGGCAACATTCATACTCTGGCTTTTGTTTTTCGGACCGGTATACTGGCTCTTTTATTTTATGCTCGCACTTGGCGTTATCGAAACGGTAGAAGAAATCATTCTTATTTTTATGTACGATCAATGAGTGGATGGTGTCAAGGGTATTTATTGGGCCTTGCGTGATCCCAGGCGTCTGGAAGCCAAGGAGCAAATCGAATCGGACTGATGCGCACCTATTCCTTTTTTACGATCGCACTCCTGTGTCTGGCCATCGTCATCATAGATGCTTTGGCTTTTTTTTGGTTGCAGGCCATTACGGACCTATTGACTTCAAACACACTTCGAAATTTTATCCATATTCTGTTTTGGGTCTTCACCCTGGGCTTAGTGATTGCGATTCTGACTCTGAAATTACGTATGAACGCGATCTCCCCGCGTTGGAAACAACGCTTGGTCACCTCGATGTATGGGCTGACCGTTTCCTCTTTTATTCCCAAAGGAATTTTTGTGCTCCTCATTACGCTCATGTATTATTCTACCCTTACCTTACCGAATCCAAAAACGGCGCTCTGGGTGGCCCTGTTTGGATTGATCGCCGGGTTCCTGCCCTTTTTTGTCATTGTTTATGCCATTTTTGGGGCAGTCTATCGCTTCAAGGTTCGACGTACGCAGTTGTCGTTTAAAAATCTTCCGTCCACCATTCACAACCTGCGCATCGTACAGATCTCCGATCTCCATCTGGGCAGTTTCGGATTCAAATACAAGACACTGGACAGAGCGATTCGCATGATCAATGAACTCGAACCGGATCTCCTCTTTTTCACCGGTGATCTGGTCAATAATTACGCCTGGGAATTGAGGGGTTGGGATCAGGTATTTCAGAAACTTCGTCCTAAACTTGGAGCCTTCGCCGTATTGGGGAATCACGACTACGGTGATTACAGCATCTGGGATTCCGCTTTCGCGAAAGCAGAAAATAGAGAAGCCATCAGGCAGTTCTTTGAACGTACGCCGTTTAGGCTCCTCTTGAATGAAGCAGTCATCCTTAAGCGCGGGCGGGATCAACTGGCGATCATCGGAGTGGAGAATTGGGGCAAGCCACCCTTTAAGCAGTATGGTGATTTGGCGAAAGCCCAAAAGCAGGTGCCTGCAGATGCATTCAAGATATTGCTCTCCCACGATCCTTCCCATTGGGAGGCCGAGGTTGTTGAAAATACTGACATTGATCTCACCTTTTCCGGACATACGCACGGCATGCAGGTGGCCTTGATCGTTGGTAAAAAGGAATACAGTCCCATACAATTGAAATACAAGCAGTGGGCGGGTTTATACAGTAAAGGCAACCAATACCTTTACGTCAATCGCGGTTTGGGTTGGATGGGTTTTCCGGGGCGTATTGGCGTACGACCGGAAATTACCCTGCTGGAGCTAGTCCGAGTTCAGCAGCAATGATTGGGAATCTCCCTGCGGAGAGGATCAACTGATTGATTGACAGGGCGAAACGCCTAAGGCATTCTCTTAATAAAAGTTAAGCTTTTTGTGAGGGCTAAAGGATTCCTTAAGTTCGAAAAAAATACAAATCAGCTATGGATATTATTCAAGAAGCACAATCATTTGAAGACATGAAAATGAGCAATATGTCTACAAGTGACCGGGTCAAGGCTTCCAGACGAGCCAAAAATTTAATTTTGCGCATTAACGTACGCTACAAGAAAACGAAAGAGCAGAAACTGATGGATCTGATGAAGCGTCTTACGCAGAAAAAGCGAAAAATAGAAAAGCGTTTAAAGGGACGACTGGCTTGATCTAAGATGGACAACTGAGCATTTTCAATGCAGTCTTCAATGTCTCAATAACGCCTGTACCCCACCCCATCGTCTCAGTAATGCGGTGAATTAAAATAATCCTGGAAATTCTTCCAGGATTATTGCTCTGGCAGCTTAAGTTCATTCAAATTCGATCTCGATGATGATGAAAATTGAGGTGCCGTCTTGTTCAAAAAAGCCAAAGACTTGACCATTGGTATAATCAGAGGCTGGTAAGGCGAAATCGCCAACAGTACCGTCTATGTCAGTGGTTCCTATTCGAGCAATGAGATTGGTCACCGGCGTTCCGATAGGAACGGTCATAATGATCTTATCCTCTCCATCGATGATCGTTCCTTCGATGTCCGTATCCACTGGATTCTCCTCCGCCAAAAAGCGGAAGTAATTTACAATTTCACTTAGAGGACGAGCTGATCGATTTTCTTCTACGGTAACCGTGTAGTCCGCAGTAGATCCATCTTCTGCGGTAACGGTATAGGTTAGAGGAGCATTAAAATCTTGCGGGCCTTGAGGAGAGTACGAAGCCCGATCAGACACCTCAATACTTGGAAATATAAAGGATACCATTGCTCTATGGGGTACCAATAAGGTAATTTCATCCTCATTTATAGTCCCTTCGATATCGATAGGGATTGTGGAGGGGTTTTCCGCAGCAAGAAATTGGAAAGAAATGATTTCTTTCGAGTCGCTCAGTCGTGCCTTGGTGTTGCTATCATCACTGCTACAGGCTAAGCCTACACATAACACAATAAATATATACATCCATTTTTTCATAAATCGTGTTTTATTTGATGTCATTGGTTTTAATATTCTAGTTGGAAATAGTCCATAACCTCCTCATAATTGGATAGATCAAGACCTTTCTGCTCCAGTACTTTAAGGTGAGAATTTTCTGTACGCTTTCCTGAACTGGTCGAATTGACTTCGATTAGAACAATTTTCAGCGTTTGAAGACTACCTGCACTCACGGAAAACGGCGCGTCATCTCGTTTGAATTCCATCCAAAATTGAACACGATTATTAAAATAAGTCATATAAGTATTTATGTCTATGGGAATACCGAGAAAGACATACTGATTAGGAATTTGATACCATTCATCTCTGTTAGTTTTGAGATAAGCTAAAATCACACCTGTTTCTAAAAGTTCGAGCGTTGCTTCGTCAATAGACACTCTGTGATTATTCCCGCTTACGTCGGCGAGATCGTAAAGGATGCTGCGAACATTGGCATTGCCATCCGCGCCGTCCTGCCCGTTAGCTCCGTCTTGACCATCGGCTCCATTAGTGCCATCCTGTCCATCAGCACCGTCTTGTCCTGGTGGACCAATTTCACCTTGTGGTCCTGGAGGGCCAACAGCTCCATCTTCTCCATCTTCTACTGAGCAGGATAATGCGAAGAGTACTCCCACGCTCAATAGAACAAGCTTGATTTTTAATAGTCTACGTTTCATGATATTTATATTTAACTGGTTAATAAAAGTCTATTTTAGAAAGGGGTCACTAGAATTTCAACCCTTCTATTTTTTTGTCGATTTGATTCTGTATCGTTTGGAACCAGGGGTTTCGTTTCGCCAAGGCCTACTTCTTTCCACTTTAAACCAGATTGACCTAACGATTTTTTAAGTGCTGTCGCAACGCTGGCTGCACGTCGTTTGGATAATGTGAAATTGTTTTGCGCGCTCCCTACATCGTCCGTATGTCCTTCTACCGTGACCGTACCTTTAATGAAATTTTGCATTTGAGTGGCCAACTCTTCAACCATGATAATGCCTTCGGGTTTTAACTCGTGTTTACCCGTATCAAAGAGCACAGCACTATCCAGACTTAATCGCAGCGCTCCCCCTATAGTAGCCACCGCATCGATATCAGCGCCGGGTAGCATACTTTGAGTTTCCAAATCGGTAAAGCGCACGTAATTGAAACTTTGTCCCTGACGTACAAACGGACCGATATCCACCTGAGCTGTACCCCCGCTGATTTTGCCCACTTCGATCCAATCACTGCCATTCTCTGAAATTTCAAGCCGAGTTGACTCAATAACACCTATTTCAAAAACGAAAAGGTCAGGACCATTGACGTCGATAAGCACGTTATCCTTGAACTCGAGTATCAGCACGCCTTTTAACCCCAGATTACTCATCTTACTATTGGTGTTTTCGTCGAAATCGGGTTCATTCAAGGCGTCGCTGGCGTTGGCCCCACCACCATTAATTCCTATATAGTGCGAGATTACCCGGTCGGCAAAGGATAGTGTCCCCAGAGGTAAAAAAACATAGGTTCCTTGATTGGAGAGATAGGTTTCCGATATTCCCTCTTGATCATGAAACCAGTTAGGGTTGAGGTCATAGAATCGCTGTTCTGCAACTTGTGCTCTTTTGATAAAGGTTGATGCATTATTCACTCTACGCTCCCTTAATCTGTTCATATGAGCCTCGAAGCTTGGAGTTGCCTTCCCGCCTTTCAGATGTTGTTCAATATTCGGCGAGAGCGGTTCCTTTTTGAACATTTTGGCTTCTGTAGTTGATTGTGGTTTGGCGAAAGCGGGCGTGGCCTTCATTAAGTGCACTTCTTCTTCAGTGACATCGAATACACGCGCCAGGGTTTCATCATCCACAGCATCTGGATTAAAGGTCATCTGACGTTCTACCATCATCTTTTCCACAAGATCCCAGAATTCCTCCTTGCGTAATTCATGTTCTATAAAACTAGGTTCCACCAGTCCATCCTCCCTTAAGAACTCTTTTGGTATTTTTTTTATCCCTTCTCGAACTGAGATGGTAATTGGATCTTCCGTTTCTTGGGGTTTTCTGAAAATAGAATTGCGTAGTTCTTCAATACTAGCCTTCCCTTCACGCTCCGTTTGTTCTAGAGCAGTTAGGTATTGATCCAACTCCGCCCAATACTGCTTGCCCGCTTCTGAATCCAGTAAGCTTTCCGCCTTGAGCGATGCCTTTTGCTCACTGTATTCAACGAGTTTATCGATCTCCGCTCCACTCAGGCCATAGTGCATTTGCAAAAGTGGTTTTAGATCATTCAATTGGAGATCAAGCTCGGTTTCCAGTTCATAGGTTTCAGTAACATTCGCTGTAGTCTGAGAGGGCTGTTTTGAGGCAGGAAAGGTAGTTGATGTACTTCCTACCGAATGCACGGTAGATTTCGCAGAAACTTCGTTGACAGATTCTGTACTATGTTCTTGCCCGCACGAGAGCACCAAAAGAGAAATTGTGCAAAAGGTAAATATTCTAATCATCTCTCTATCGTCTATAACGTCCTGTGTGTTGATTGGTGATGGCCAGTGACTGTAAGTAATTCTGGATCCGGACCTTGTCTACGTTATACATTTCGAATTCTTCCTCTCTGAGAGCGTCGGGTTGTCCCATTCTCATGGCAGCCTGTTTACATCCATGTATTTCATCAAAAATGGAATCAAGACGGGTCATAAATTCATTGAATTTGTTTACATAGCTCCGAGCCAGCTCCCTTCTGCTTTGCTGAACCTCTTTTCGAACTTCCGTCCATCCCAATCCAAACCCAGGAATAGAGGCCATAGCGTCGCCAAAGGCTGTACCATCAGCAGCATAGGTCTCGGCGGTCGTATAGATCGCATTCAGCCGGTGAAAAAGCTGCTCCAGATCATTGAGTTTGGTGATCTTTTCTTGGAGACAGGCCATGCATGACTCGATATTTTTGCAATAAATAAGTTCAATGGGTTTATCCCGTGGCGGAGGCAGATTTTCTCTGTCCTTTTCAGAAAGCAGTGCAACCTTTATCTCAAGATCTCGGATCCGTCTTCTCAAACTGGCTATTTCCTGAGCGCTAATGTCAGGGCGGACCGTGTTAGAATCCTTATCCGGATCAAATCGTCCTGGCATATCTTCATAATAATTTTCCTCAAATCTTCGTCTTTCCTCCTTCATGGTCCTCCCCATCTCTCTCGCCTCGTCGGTCCCAGAGATGTCCTTTGCACCATCGGGTACGTTTACGTTTTGGTCATGTCTTTCTTGACTATCTGCATAGCCTAAATCGTAATTTTCTATGAATCCTTCATAATCAGTCACAGGAACACCATTCTCTTCAAGTATGAAAACGTCTACTGTATAATTGGAAACCGAAGGTTCAATGTTCTCTGTTTCCAAAATAAAAACCTGTTCTTGGGCAATTATCGTTTGGCTAGACACCATGCTCATGAGCATGATTAGGATGAAGTTTGTTGATCTCATTTTTTTAAAGTAGAAGAAGGCACTCAGGGCCAGGATAGCGACCAAAAGCCCTATGACCACATAGAGCATATTGGTATGCTCACTTTTCTCCTTGCCTTTATCCTTGATTAGTGCATTTTCTTCCCGTGAAGTTGGTGCGGCTGCCGCTTCGAACTTTTGATCTCCATAAAATGCTCTATATTCATTGATATTGTCAGTTACGCGAATCATTGGAGCACTGGAAACCGGAAATTTTTTACCTATCATGATTGAGACTAAGTAGGGCATACCCTCCACGGCAGAAGAAATCCCGATTACAGCCTCACCTTGCGTTCTAAACAGGTGGTTTACTGCTTTTTTTCCCTTATTCGATAGAACAGAGGCGGGTTCATCTCTGGCATCTCCATAAAAGCTTACATCGAACTTAAATTGTGGAAACTTAGTCATAATCGATACATAGACTGGTTCCATAATGTCCAGAGGCTTAATGGTGAACAGTTGGACGGAGTCCTGACCAAGGGTTCGACCTTCTGCAGCGGCCACCTTCATTCCCTTGTCGTTTCTATTCAGTTTTAAAACGACTGATTTGGGGGCTTGCAATTGCTGCCTGATGTCCTGACCGTACGTGGAGCACTGGAGGCCCCAATACAGGGCAATGAATAGGACTAAAAAGCTTGAGTTTATCGTTTTCATAACTCTTTATTTTCTGTGTTTTTTCAGTAGATAATTGGCCAGCATGACCATTTTCTGGGTAAGTTCTTGATGTTGTTCAGGAGTACGATCATTATATACCGAACCACTCATCCCGTAGGAGATTAAAAAAGCTTGGTCGTAATTTTCATTATAAATAAGGACTCTTCCCACATGGGGCTGACGATAGATATAGCTATCCTGAGTATCTGCTAGGCTTATGCCCATACCGAAAAGTTCACTAGGAGCATCGTCTTCCTTAATCTTAAGCCCTGATTGAATCTCATTCTTATTCGCAGCTTTTGTACTGGGGATAGGCCCCCAAGATAATTGGGCGGGTTCGTTTAGTTTATTCTTTCCAAAGCCTTGAATTTGATATACACAAAGATTGGCGGTGTTGGTTTGAATTTGGGTAAGCTCGTCCGGACTAACCTCAAGCGCTTGAGCTAAATTGTCATCGATTATGGGACATTTATAATTCTCAAAAAGCGTAGTGTAATCGCCACTCTTGAGGCTAGAGGTAGTGTTAGGTTTTTGAGGGGCAATCTCCATTGTTGGATCTGATGTGTCCTTTGATTTGGATTCGGTATTGCATCCCAAAAGAACGGTAAATGCGAAAACAAGGATTGTGATTTTTTTCATGTCTTAATTTTAAAATGTGTTTTTATAATACGCAGTATTGATCTGCAGCGCTATGGTGCCTAGCTCCACACATCGCATCAGCACGCGTTGAGGCTTTCTTTTATTGGTGATGGTCATGTCCACCTCGAGAGCAAGCCCATCGAAATGATTCATCCATTGAAGATTGATGCCGGACTGTTGTGTTTTATCTTTTTGGAGATTGGCTAAGCCTTCAGGATGCCCGATATCACTGTCTTCAGTGACCCATACGATTCCGGAATAGTCATCCCCTTGTACGCTGTAGCCAGTACAGGTATATCCTAATATTTCTTTTAATTTGTCTAGAGGTTCAATCTTAATCTCTCCCTGAGCTGTAAATTGGGAAATCTCGTTGGGCGAAAACCTCATGCTGGTTCTCGTTTTCTGATTTCCAAAATCCATCAAGTTGTGTATAAGATTTTGATTGAGATCAATGATGGAGAAGACTTTTTGATCAGTATCCAACGTAATACGACTTCCTAAGATATGATCGTCATCTCCCCAGTATATGGTTGAAAGCAGGGTGTCTTTTTTTTGGACTATTTGCATGGTGTAATAGCTTTTAAAGTGATAGGTGAATTCATCACTGTTAGCACTATCGTTAGAATCAGTATCCTCTTTCTTAAAAATATCATCCATCATTTTATTCGTTTTTTTGGAGGCTTCATGTTCTACTTTGCGCTGAATGGTTCGTTCTGCTGATTTTAGAGCTTTATTTCCGAGCTTCTTCAGAAACTGTCCGTGACTTGTGCTGAAGGTGAGTATGATCAATAGAGTTACGAGTCTTTTCATGGTTTCAGTTTTTCAGATTGGGTTTTTTGGAGAGGGCTGCTTTTATGCTTTTCGCGAGAGCGGCCTTAAGCGAATCTTTTTGTTTGGGATCAGTGTTTTCAATTCGATCATTTGGTATTGCGCCAAAAGCTCTTGCTTGAAGGCCGTGTTCAAATCAGATTGAATGAGCATTTGTTTATAGTTTTCGAAACCGGCCATAGGATTTTCTTTAATTTGATCACCACCGAGAACATCTTTCATTACGTCAAATTGAGCGTCTATAAAATTGACCTGTGATGTCGTATCTTTTGCCTTGGTTATCGGTTTCTGCTGTGCGTGCGCCGCGGATATAAATAGCCATCCTAAAATCAGAAGGATAAGATTTAGCTTCATTACTTTTTAAATTTTGTCTTTTTTAATAATCGTTTTTGGTCCATTATATTCAATTCGTACTGGCCGTCGTCAAGTTGAGTGACATTGAGAAATATTTCATCTGATGGCATCTTGGGGAGTATGCCCGACAGTTTTTTTCGAGTTTTTTTCTT
Source organism: Flavobacteriaceae bacterium YJPT1-3 (assembly GCA_029866965.1). Classification (GTDB taxonomy): domain Bacteria; phylum Bacteroidota; class Bacteroidia; order Flavobacteriales; family Flavobacteriaceae; genus Croceiramulus; species Croceiramulus getboli. The sequence goes on from CP123444.1 coordinate 2,110,130, forward strand.
CATTATCAATAGACAGCGCTGTAGAAGATTCTTTAGGTTGAAGTCAAAGCTATTGCAGTATCATAGCACTGCCTAGCACACATGTAACAAGTGCTTTGTTATATGTAACAAGCCGACTAATAGACAGTAATACAGGCGGTTAAGAGAAGAAAGAAAGTAGAAGATGATTGCGCAATGAAAGAATTACGCTCTGAATTCTGAGGGAGCGATACCGAATTGTTCTTTAAAACATTTAGTAAAATGGGAAGGATTATTGAATCCAACGGTATAGCCAATCTCAGAAATGTTGGCATCCGATTTTTTGAGAAGTTCGGCAGCCAGTTTTACACGTTGACTGCGAATAAATTCTGTTGCTGTTTGGCCTGTAAGGGCTTTTAATTTTCGATGAAGCTGCATACGACTCATGCCTAAAATGTCTGCGAAAGCAGAGGCGTTAAAGTCAGATTCTACCAATTGATTATTCAGTATTTCCTGCAGCGTATTCAAAAAGCGCTCGTCGTAAGAATCAATAGAGATTTCTTTTGGCGTTAATATGACTTCCTTGCTGAATCGCTCTTGTAGTTTTTTTCTACTCTCCAATAGATTATTCACCGTTTGTTTAAGAATCTTGGGATTAAACGGTTTGGTCAAGTAGGCGTCTGCACCCGTAACAAGTCCTTCCAATCGATTTTCATCGCCCGATTTAGCGGTGAGCATGATAATGGGAATGTGGGAGGTAGTATCGTGAGTTTTGCAATTTTCAGTCAAAGCCAGCCCATCGTCCTCAGGCATCATGAGGTCAGTAATTACGATATCGGGAACATATTTCAAAGCCATCTCAAATCCTAGAAGACCATTTTCGGCAGTTAAAATTTCAAAATCATCGCTAAAAATAGTGGACACATAGGTAAGTATATCTAGGTGATCATCAACAATGAGAACAATGGGACGTTCGGAATCCATCTTGTTTTCAGCAGAAGTAAGATTTTGGTTGTCAACGTTAGGAGTTAGAGCAGGAATTTTCGTCATGATTTGGCCTTGAGACCGCTCTGATAATTCGTCCGTCTGAAATGCCGACTTGCCTACGGGAAGCCGTATTTCAAATAGTACAGAGTTTGATTTACTTTCAACGCTAATATTCCCTTTGTGCAATTCCACCAATTCTTTGGTCAGCGCCAAACCAATTCCGGTACCGGTAGTCTCTTGATGACTGCGGTGGAACCGATTGAAGATTTGAACACGTTGCTCTTTGGAGAGGCTCACCCCTGTATTCTTAATAGACAGCAGTAATAGCTTATTGCTTATCGATGCATTTAAGTTGATCGTAGCTCCTTGAGGGCTGTATTTAAGCGCGTTACTCAATAGATTAGATACTATTTTTTGTATAATATCTGGGTCGTACAAAAGATCCTTATCATCTTTGCCGATATGAATATGGAATTGCTGTTTCTTTTGTGCGGCTTGATAAGTAAAAGATGTAGCAATGGTTCTCAAAAAGGTCGACAAATCTCCAAAGCTCAGGTTCAGGGCGTAGAATCCAGACTCTAATTTAGAGAGATCGAGCAGTTGATCAACGAGAGTTTCTAATCTTTCCGTGTGATTTTTAGCAATCAACAAGATTTGTTTATCCTTTTCAGACAATTTTTCATTGTCCATTTGTGATTCCAGCGGACCTTTGATCAGGGTGAGGGGGGTTCGTAGTTCGTGCGAAATATTGGCAAAGAAATTAGATTTTATGGTGTCTAATTCTCTCAGCTTTTTGTTGGTTTTTTGACGATTTCTATAGAGTAGGAACATAAAGAGTCCTACCATGGAAGTCAATCCAATCCCGCTCATTAATAAGTTGCGTTGACTTTTTCTTTTTTGCTCTGCCAACTCATTTTGAGACTTTAAAATTGCTATTTGTTGTTCTTTCTTCTCCGTCTGGTATTTAGCCTCAATTTCTGTAGTAATCTTTTCTTTGTTCATCAGCTCTAGGCTATCTTTTAAAATCAGTAGTCTTTCACTGATTTGGAAAGCCTTTTCATAATTGCCAAGTCCTTTGTAGGCATCTTTTAGGGCTTCTGAAATTTCTTTTCTTTCTCTTAAATAATAATCAGTCCCTTTGGAAGGGGCAAAGGCTTGTGCCTCATTTAGATAGAAAACAGCTTGCTCGAAATTTTTGTTTTTCAGATAGAAATAGCCGGCAGCATAGTACATTTCATTTTTACCAACTCGGCTAAAGTCTTCCGGTGCGACTATAGCTAAGCCTTTGTTTAAATAGCTTTCTGCTGAATCAAATTGAAGTAAGTTGGTGTGGGCTAATACCAATTCGGAGTAGACTTCTGCCAGTTTATTGGGATCTTTGAATGACTCATAAAAGGGTAAGACCTGCTCATAGTATTGAATCGCCTTTTCAAAATTCCCTTGTTTATTTTGATAGTTTCCTTTTAGACGTAGGCTATTATTTTCTCCTGCCTTATTTCCCAATTCACGATGTACTGAGATACTTTTATCAAGATACTCCAGCGTTTGCTTACTTTTTAGTTCGGAATAAATTAGTGAAATATTCTCATAAGCCAGAGACAAATTTGAGGTGATCCCGTTATTGGCATTATGGGTAGAATCTACTTTCAAGTAATATTCCAGTGCTCTTGAGTAATCATTTTTCTGAAAGTGAACATTGCCTAAAACGACCAATGAAGAGGCTATCAGCTCCCAGTTGCCTGATTTTTTAGCTTCTTCCAGGGCAAGTTTGCTGTACGCTTCGTAATTATCAAAATCAATATTTATTCTGCTAAGAATGGCGAGTTTTCGATAGGTGTCTGAGACCAGCCTATGATCATCACTATCCTTAAGGAGGTCTAAAGTTTTCTCTACCAATAGCAAGCAACTATCCATTTGAGAGTTGTAGAAATAATAGGTGGACGCGAGGTTATAGGCCTGGATCGAAATACTATCTACGGATGTGTTCCGTGCCAGCTTCAGTAGTTTATCATTGTAAACCTTGGTAGAATCCATACTGATCTGGAGGTAATTACGGATCAATAGATTTAGGTTTTCAAATTTCTGAGCGTCAGTGTTGGAAACCTGATATGCAGTTCTTATAGAATCGAGATTCACGACGTTTTGCGCTCTTAGGCTCAACGAAGAAATAATGATTATTAGACCTATAATTAATTTCATAGACCATACAGCTGATGACGGTACAACGGGTTTGAATCCAGCGTTCATGTTCTCTCAAGTTAACTGTATCTATACAAAAATTAAGGTATGCATTTCTATATCAATCTATTAGGGTTTGGAAAAATATAATAATTCGAATAAAAGCAAACAATTAAAAGCATTGGAGCGTAAAATTGTCTTGAGCATTATGGTTTAAGGCCTCGGTTTTATCAGCTTATGAAACTATCGTAATTCACAATGGACAGGGGTGCTAGCACTTTTTAGTTAAGGAATACATTTTTTAGTTTGCTGCCTCCACTGCAAAGAGTCCTTATTGTGCGCCATCAACAGTGCCTTGTCCTCCAGGTAGCGTTTCAGCAGCTGGAGCAAAGCTTCTCGTTCCGCCTCCTGAATGTATTTATAGGCCGGTCGTTGGATCACCGTATCCCATTTCGCTTGATAAATATTATCCAGTCCAATCCGTAGATAGCAATGATTCTCAAAATTCAAATCGGAGTAGGTGTCTACTAACTTTTCAGGCAGGTTTTGGTAGGTGGAATAATAATAGGGAGAGTAGGCCATAAACTAAAAATAGCAGTTTTTTAATGGATATTACTTCCTTGATTTATAGCATGCGGGAAAAAATGCCCTCCGAGATCAGGTAATAAGTAATAGTGCCAAAGAGAAGGAAGAGTCCCAGGGCCAGAAACCAGATTGCCCGCTTTACATTCTTGAATTTCCAGGCTGCTATTTTTGAAATGATAAAAATTTGTTCGCCTAATTGCAAAAACAACTCGTCTTCGTCTAGACTTACCTTATAAAACTTCTTAGAGAAGTCTTTCACGCTTCCAAATTTGGAGATCACATCACTAAAAAAGAACATATTGCGATCATAGTTTCCTTCAATTTTTGGAATAAAACAGCGTACACAGAAGAAAATAGAGGTAGCCGTACACAACAACCAAAGGCCTGCCAAAAGGAGTAAAAGAGAACGTTCTGAAGCCGAGATCAGAATGTTGATGGTGCTTTGGTACAGAAAATTTAAGAGGATACCGTAAAAAGAGAGGATAAGACCCGCCTTAATTTCAGAGGCTTTAATCAAACTGGTGACATAATTGATGCTGAACCAATAATGATCCACCATATCTGCGGTGTGGTCGTCCCTGGGCTCTTGCAGTGCAGGCCGTTCCTTCTTTAATTGATTTTGATTTTTCATAAGTACAGTTTCGCGTAAAGCGGCTAATTATTTACGAAATACATTTTGAGACGACCTCTGTTTTTTACTTCTATCTCTCCCCGGTACTCACAATTCCAGTCCTTTTTAATAAGGGCGTAGGTGGTTTCACTGATGTTTATTTTACCGGGCGCCGACATGGATTCCATTCGGGAAGCGACATTCACCGTATCTCCCCAAATGTCGTAAGCGAATTTCTTGGTGCCTACCACTCCGGCCACCACGGGACCGGAGTTGATCCCAATACGTACGTCAAAGGTCATTTTATTATCCTGACTTCCTTTTTTGGTAGCTTTGACAAATTCGGCTATCTCAAAGGCCGCCTCCAGCATTTTATCAGCGTGATTATTCTTAAGGGAGTGGATTCCTCCCGCACACATATAGGCGTCACCAATGGTCTTGATTTTTTCCAGGCCGTGCTTTTCGATGATCTCATCAAAGGCGGAAAAATAGAAACTTACCGTTTTGACCAGCTCTTCGGGAGATAGGCCTTCCGAATAACTGGTAAACCCTTTAAAATCGGTAAATAGAACCGTGGTGCTTTCGTATTTCTTAGCACTGACCTTTCCGGTCATTTTCAATTCTTCAGCAGTTTCTTCGGGAAGGATGTTGAGCAGCAGGGTATCAGAACGATCCCGTTCTGCCTCAATAATTTTTTTGGTTTTTCTAATGAACTGATTTCTTCGGTAGAGTCCGATGGAGAAAATCCCGACAGCAAGCAATCCCAATGCCGTGGCAATGGTCACGATGCGCTGATTTTTTCGTTTTTGTTCTAATAGGTCGACCTCAATTTGCTTTTGGGATACTTCAAATTCCGTACGTTGGTCTGCCATTTGCTGAACGACTTCGATATTCTTAACACTATCCCGGTAGGCAATGTGTGACTTATAATGATCAAAAGCAATAAGGGGATTCTCGTTTTGTTCGTGGAGCTCCGCCAGCTTCAAGTGGGCTTCGCTCATTTGATTCTTCAGTCCGTGTCTGGTAGCAAGATCTAAGCTTTTTTCCGCATAATTGAGGGCTAATGGGAACTTGTTTTTACGGGCATAAATGTCCGACATGTAGGTCAGGTATACCGAGATACCGTAATAGTCTTCCAACTCTTCCAACAGCCTAACGGCCTGGTTGATATTTGCTTCGGCCAATTCATCCTGGCGTTGTTCTGCGTACACCATACCTATGTTTCCCAGATTGTAAGCTTTACCAATGGTATAATCAAGCTGATCAAAAAGTTCTCCGGATTCTTTAAAGTAGGTCAACGCCTGAGTATAGTCTCCAGCATTAAACGCTTCATCTCCAGCATTGAACAAGGCTTTGGACAGTGGAGCTGGATCATCGTTTTTGCGCAGCAGTTCAATTCCTTCGGCGTAATACTTATTGGCATTGACTGAATTTCCTATTTCTGAATATAGATTAGCGATCGCAATGGTAGCATTCCCTGCTCCCCTATCATATTGGATCTGTTTGGACAGGCGCAGACTTTCAAAGTAAGCTTCTAACGCTTGCTCCACTTCTCCACTGAGATGCAAAGCGTTTCCTTTTTGAAGATACCCGCTAAGGAGCATTTGATCCTGGTTGTCTTTGGTTGCTTTTTCAATAAGCTTGATGGCATATTCCTCCTTAGTGATGGGATTGGTCTCTTGCACAGCAATAGCTTTGAGTAGTTCCAGCTCATTGCCTTTATAAGAACCGGATTGATGTTGGGCGATAAGACTATCGGCTAATTTCTGATTTTGAGCAAAACTAGTATTGAGAAGAACGAAGCATAGAAAGAAGCAGAAAAAGAGGGAGTAGCGCATGAATCTATAGCTTAAACCATGGAGCCTAATTAGAAGATGAACGATATTCAAAATAGCGTGAATTTCCATCATCTCTGTTCGGCAGATATTGAAAACCCAAAAACCGTAACCAGGTGAATACATGGGGATGCCTGGACGAAGAAAAAATACCGATGCTACAACCCGGGTAGTATTGCGCGTATACTTTTAAGGTTTTACGCATTTGGAAACTGATCTTTAGAGCGTGTTCTTCATAAAGGTCACTACAAACCAGGAAAGTGGTGTATTTGGTTTTAGCAACCGGATAACATCCCAGAATGGCTATGGGTAGCGCCTTTTCATCTCTCCAAATCTTCGAGTAACCACCTTCTTCGGTGAGCGTCAGTAGTTCTTGTATATAATGGAACATACTCTCTTTACTGTTCTCATCTCCAAGACGCCATTCCATTGCTGAGATACTCCAGGGATTAGCCAGAATATACCGAAGATCGACTTCTGGAATAATGTCCGTTGACAATGCTTTCATTGTTCGTTGATACGTTATGACCATACTACCCTGGTGACGTTGAGCATTCACAGTATTAGAATAGTGGATGACCGTAGAAATAAAGATTTCTTTTTTTAAGCGAATGTCGAAGAATCACTACGCGAAGCCTCATTAGTTGCTCATCTGAAGTTTAGGATCTACTGAACAGAGAACGCTGGATTCCCCTGGATTGGCTTTCATGGAATAGGACACCGAGTATTCACGGGTATCTTCTTTGTCTAATTTACCAATGACTCCAGTCCAATTATTGGATTTACTAGGATCCTGTTCGAAAATATCAGAACCGGGCCCTTCCGTAATGGCTGTAATTTCTTGTATGTCGCCACCCACGCGAAACATCACCGTCTGTCCTTTTTTTACTTTGGTTACAAATTCTTTAGACTGTCCCGGGGGAGCCTGATGCTCGCCGTCCGAAAGGCTGGGCTGACACGGATTACTGTCAAAAGCGGTCACCGTAATGGTAATGGGGGCTGGTTTGGATCCTGTACACATACTATTTATCTATTAGGTTGAATATTTAAGAGTATTGAACAGTTTGACAAAAAAGCAAACTGCTGTCGCAGGTAGATGAGCGGCGTATTTTCTTAGGGAAGGCGCTAAGGCAAAGTAGGTAACAGTCTGTAAAGTAGTTATTTAAATTTTATAATCCAAGTGTCTTGAAGAAATATCCTTGTAGATTCTTAATTGCTTCATTCGAGAAGCTCAATAATAAAATGGAGCCGATACCGATATTCTTTTCCTATTTGGCTAGATCGGTGAGGCATGTACTGCTTCCCTTGATTTTGACGAAATAGAAAAGGACCATTCGTATAGGAATATACCGGTTACTTGGATAGGGGTCAGGCGCAGCTTTAAGTTCAATTCGGCTACAAATTATAGGGATTGGGCTAGATAGCTGCTGTGCTAAGGCGTAGTTTTGCGGCTTCATCAAAATCCCGTTGAGTCGGCGACCTTACTATTGAAAACAAATACCCTATTTTTTCTGATCCTTCTATTTTCCGGTTTAACTCCTGTGGCTGCACAAGAACTGGAAGAACTCAAAGAATTTTTCACCTTCTATCCAAACCGTAAAGCGGTAGCGCAAGACAGCACCCTCTATTTATCGAAGCTGGTGGCGGCACCGGTAATCAGCTATGCGCCGGAGACCAGCCTGGGTTTTGGCGTAGGTGCCAAATACCTGTTTAAATTTCGCGGAAGCGGGGAGGAGACCCGTACTTCCAATATGCCGGCAACCCTGCAATATACCTTGAATAATCAGTTCATTCTGTACTCCGGTTTTGAAGTGTTCACGAATCAGGAAGAATGGGTGATTGAGGGCAATCTGCTTTTTCAGAATTATCCCCGTTTGTTTTATGGGATTGGTCGGGATACTCCCAAAGAAGCGGAAGAGCAATACAACTACTATCAGGCTCTGGTAGAACCTATTTTCCTCAAGAAAATGTTCCTGAGGTATCTGTTTGTAGGAGCTGGAGTGCGCTACAATCATGTTTTTAATGTCTCCTTAGACGAAGGGGGTACTTTAGTTGAAGATCGACCCCTTGGTTTTGAGGGTTCCACTTCTGCCGGAGCAGAATTTGCGGTACTCTATGACAGCCGTAATAATATACTCAACGCTCAATCCGGCTGGTATTTTGAGTTTACTCATGGGTTCTATGGGAAAGTACTGGGAGGGACCAGTAATTTTCAATTAACCCGTTTTGATCTTAGGCACTATTACAGCCTTTCTGAAAAGAATGATGACGTACTCGCCTTTCAGCTTGTTGGTCGATTTTCGCATGGTGATGTTCCTTTCTCCGAACTGGCACTCTTTGGGGGTGATGACATCCTAAGAGGCTATCAGGAGGGCCGCTACGTAGAACGCAGCATTTTGGCCGGCCAATTGGAGTATCGAAAAACATTTAAAAATTCCCGTTTAGGAATGGTGGCCTTCGTAGGAGGGGGAGATGTGTTTAGACAGTTGGATGACGTTCAACTGAAGAATATCCGACCCAATTTTGGGGTGGGACTGCGCTATATGCTCGATCGCACTGAAAAACTGAACATCCGGGTAGACTGGGGCTTTGGTACAGATACCAATAATCTGTATTTGGATATTGCAGAGGCCTTTTAAGAATAGCTTAATTCGCTGCAATTACCGCTTCTTCCGTCAGGTTCTCCTTGTAGATGGAAGCGATGATCTCTTGCAAGTCAGGAATCACACGACTGGCCAAAGGAGTCATGCTATTCATCAGTACGCAGATACCCAGATCGTCTTCCGGGAATAGCGCAATCTCATTTCTAAAATTGTTGACGCTACCCCCATGATGGATCATGGTTTGGGCTTTTTCCTGTTCATCAACAAATTCATGCACACGCCAACCGTAAGCATAGTAGGAGGCCTGATGCCCCTTCCAGCGCTGGTAGTATTTGCTTCGACCGGGAATCTCCACTTGAGGTTGGAACACTTCTGCAAGAGCCTCCGCGCCCATTACTTCTTGATTATGTCCTAGCAAAAATCGCATCCATTGAGCCATATCGGCGGCACTGGCATTGATGCCTCCAGCAGCCACAGCATTGTAATAATGGTCATTTAATTGGATGGATCTCCAACCCCGGCGGTATTTTCGATGAGGTATTGCTTTATTCTCTGTAGCCAAGAGTCCTTCATGATCGGTACTTACGGTACTCATGTTCAAGGGCGTGAAGAAGTTTTCCTTAAGATCGTTGGCGATGGGGTTACCGGTTACTTGCTGTGTGGCTTCTCCCACCATGGAAAAGAGGGCGTTTTGATAACTGTACAATTCTCCTGGAGCACTGACGGGTTGGACCGCTGTAAATGAGGAAGCGATGGTCCTTAAATCAACTCCGTGCTCAATCAAGTCGGTATAACTGTGATAGGGCGCCCCTGAGGTATGGGAAAGAATATGCGAGAGGGTGATTTTTGGGGTATGGTGTGCCTGTTTGAATTGGAGTTCGGGAACATATTCGTTGATCTTGTCATTCCAGTCGAGAAGCCCCTCACTTTTAAACTTACCGGCCAGAACACCGGCAAATCCTTTAGAAAGGGATCCCAGACGGAAAACAGTGCCCGCATCAACACCTTTATTGGTACGTAAATTGCGTGAACCGTAACCGGTAGCAAGTACGATGGAATCTCCCTTGACAATGCTTACACCAGCCCCTACGATCAATCCTTTTTTGATGGCCTTATCGAAATACTCAGCAACTGCGACTTGCAGCTGCTCTTGCCGATGCAGATACATCCTCCGGGCTTGTGGAGACAACTTGGGTTGCGTTGTGGCAGAGATCTTCAGACTTTTTTTGGAGGACACCTCCTGCGGATCAGGCATTTTGTAAAAACTACTGATCAATAGGGCAACAAAAAAAGCGATAGTGATGCGCTGAAGCGAATAATTTAGGGGTCGCATACTGCAGTTAAGATTTAATTGGGGACGATAATAATACGATAAAAAACTAATAAATCAGATAAAGTGTAAAATAAAATTATAAAAAGTAAGTAAAATACTACGATATGAATAGCTCAATGCTTAGGTGGAGCGCCAATGCGCTGAGCAAAGTTTACGTTACGTTCCTATATACCTAAGTTAAGAGAACGCTGGATCTTGTTCTTATGGTATGTATGTTTTACGAGTTAATCTTTTCGGTTTGAATTTGAACGAAAAACATAAATTTTATTCGGGAGTTGGTGTTCATTTATTCTGTTTACCGAAGGAGCTACGATCGATGGTATTGGTAGGTAGATGCCACAACCCATCTTATTGGGTATTCTGCATTTTACCTCCTGCCATCATTACATAGAAGGGAATCGTGCTTCGCGCCACCCTGAAGATTTTTTGAAGGAGCACTAGCGCTCAACCGCTGTCGGGATTAGCTGCGCTGATCCCTCTTACGGCATTCTGCATTTTACCTCCTGCCATCATTACATTAAAGGGAATCGTGCTTCGCGCCACCCTGAAGATTTTTTGAAGGAGCTATCGCCATCAACCGCTGTCGGGATTAGCTGCGCTGATCCCTCTTTCGGCATTCTGCAAATGCCTAAGGCTGGAAAACAAAAAACCGCTAGCATAAATGCTGCGGTTTTTCTAGTTCAAGCCTTGCGCTTGATCGCGGAGAAAGAGGGATTCGAACCCCCGGAGGTGTGACCCTCAACAGTTTTCAAGACTGCCGCATTCGACCACTCTGCCATTTCTCCAATATGTACTCTAGTCTTGCCTACCAAAGCAGAGCCACCGCTTTGCGAACAATGATGGCTTTTAATCTTTCTCTGTTAGCCTGGCGGGCCTGCCGGCCGAAGCAAAGCAACCGCTTTGCGAACATTGATGACTTTTACGCTTTCTCTGTTAGCTTGGCGGGCCTGCCGGCCGAAGCAAAGCAACCGCTTTGCGAACATTGATGACTTCTACGCTTTCTCTGTTAGCTTGGCGGGCCTGCCGGCCGAAGCAAAGAAACCGCTTTGCGAAGGCGGGTGCAAATATAAAGCTATTTTTAGAAAAGGGAAAGCACCTCAAAAAAAAATCTGCCCACTAAAACAGGCAGATTTAAATCTTCTCTTTCCAACAATTTTGTTTAGTTGTCGTTGATGGTATCCCTTGGCTGGTGATGATTTTTCTTATCTTTCACCTGATGGTTAATATCCTTGCCATGGGCATTTTCCATATTAATAGCATGTTCTTTCTTGCTTATGTTTTCGGGAATCGGTGCGTCTTCTTTACTCATAATTTCTAAATTTTTATTTAAAATAAGAACTTTAAGCGTTTAACGAGTGGGCCTTAACGCACTTTAACAGGAATAGTTAATGGGGTTGTAATGCCATCAAATGATCGCTACGGGCCGCTTGTTTTCATCAACCGCTACAAAGGTGAATTTTCCGGAAACGGCCTTTTCCCGCTCATAGCTATACATGTCTTCTACAAAAATATCCACCTGTACCACGCAACTGCTGCGCCCTACCGTGGAAACCCGGGCGATCAACTCAACAATGGTGCCCTGAGGAATGGGCTTTTCAAAATCGATCTTGTCTGAGGATACAGTAACCACTTTTTTCCGACTGAATCGGGTAGCACAAATAAAGGAGGCTTCATCCATCATGTGCAAGGCAGTACCGCCAAAAAGGGTATCGTAGTGATTGGTCGTATTTGGAAATACTGCCTTAAAGATTCGTGTTTCAGATCGATCGATCAGAGCGTCCAGGTCCTTCATTTTTTCTATGTCGTAATTGAATTAAACGATGCAGCCACCCTCCCCAATAAGAAGCCGGAGCACTACCTTTGCATTAAAGATAGCGTTATGGATATAATTGAACGGTTACAATGGCGATATGCGGTGAAAAAATTTGATCGGGAGCGTAAGCTTTCGCGAAAGCAAATCGACACCCTGACCACCGCATTCAATCTGACCGCCACGTCTTACGGTCTGCAACCGTTAAAAATGCTGGTCATTCAGGATAAGGAAGTGCAAGAGCAACTCGTCTCACACTCCATGGAACAACGACAAGTAGCCGATGCTTCTCATGTTCTGGTGCTCTGTATTGAAGAAACTGTGGCCGGAGAATACGTCAATAACTATTTTGATTTGGTACAGGATATTCGGGATACCCCCGATGAAGTGATCGCTCCTTTTCGCGAAACTCTGGTTAAAAAATTTGAAGCCCAACCTGCTGCGGAAACACAGGAATGGTCGGCACGGCAGGCGTATTTAGCCATGGGTAATCTCCTTACCGTTTGTGCCCTGGAAGGTATTGATTCGTGTCCGATGGAAGGTTTTGATCCTCAGGGCTACGATGAATTGCTGGGATTGAAGGAACGCGGACTTAAATCGGTATTGGTTTTACCGGTAGGATATCGCGCAAAAAATGATTTTTTTGCAGATCTGGAAAAGGTGCGACGTCCGGAAGAAGAAAGCATCATCTATCAGTCCCGCTAGATCTGGCCAGAAGAGTATGTCCTTTCGAGAACGCGTAAATCGAGAGCTAGTTTTTAGGTTCGAAGATGGGCATTTTGCTCACTACTTCCTCAGCTACTTTTAAGTTAGGCATGGGTACTACAGTTCCTTTAGGTTGGAGTACAGGCATATTTGAAGTAAATCGAGAGTTAGTAGAGGTCTTCAAACTATCCGTTTCCTGGGCAGGGTATTCTGTATCGACAAACAGTCCAAATAATTGAGGGGAGGTCTTTCTTAAGTCTTCTACTTTAAGTGCCGGCGTCGAATCCTCCTTGGATTGCTGCGCAGTACAGCACAGGACGCCACCCAGAGCTAGAATAAGTGTTAACTTATGGAATTGTGATTGGTAATGCATCGTCGTTTTCTGTGATTACTAGAATTAGTGGGCTAATAAATAAGCAATTGCTTGACTAAAGATAAGGATTAATCTTCTCGTTCGTAGATATAGAAGTCGGCGAAAGAGGTTTTCTTGGGCTTCTTCTCATTGTAGGGGTAGCGATTGGGGATGTGTTGTATAAGTTTAAAGTTGGGGCGCTGTGCCTGAATCCATTGGGTAAACTTTCTGGGTTTTACATGCGGAGGATGATGCTCAGCATCCTCACTGTCGTAGGCATAGATTATCACATAACGCTCAGATAGGTCGAAGAGTTGATTCATGTATTTGTGGTAAACCTGATCTTCAATAAGATGATAGATGACATCCAAACTTAAGACCAGCTCAGCCTTTTGATCGGCTATGATGTCCACGTGCTGGAAACGCATATGGCTTTGCTCTTTAAACTTCTGACGGCAATTTTCAATGACCACCTCGCTGACATCAAAACCCAGGTATGAAGGGAAATTGAAGTATTCCAATTGGTTGCCGTCTCCAAAACCCAGTTCGATCACCGAGTGGACTTGGTGATCTTTGACGAATTTGTTGATGATCTCCCCTTTAAATTCGGCGAGATTATTATAAGATCCTGCACCCGAATTTCCCCCTTTCTTATAGCGATTAATCCAATATTCGCGAGAATTGGTAAACGTGGTCTTTTTCTTTTTTTAATGTTTAATGCTTTCGCGATGGATTGAAAAAAGGAATTGGCTTTAGGGGAGTTCGACATGGACTTCTCTGTTTTTTAGGGTTTATGGATGAACGCTATCACTATTCTTGACCGCAGAGAACCGATCTCAAAGCGTACATGAACCCGCTTTAATCATCTTCTCAGGGGTTTCACTGCTGTCATATCGATCGGAGAACGGTGGTGGCGTCATTGGCAATACTAAGAATATGAGCCCAATAGTCAAAATAAACTTTGGAGTGGTAGAGGCTAGGCGTTGAAAAGATCAATAATTGACCTGCTCCGTGATTTCCAGACCGTAACCAATGATCCCGACTCGTTTGGTAGATTCACTATTGCTGAGCAATCGGATCTTAGAAATGCCCAGATCGTGCAAGATTTGAGCCCCAATGCCAAAGTCTTTATTATCCATCACGAGCTGCGGGGCTTTCATTTCCCCTTGCTCTTGCAATTCCTTTAATTCGTGTAAGCGATGCAGCAAACTGGCTGAGGCATTTTGCTGATTGATAAATACGATTGCTCCTTGTCCGGCCTCGTTCACCGCGCGAAACATATCATCCAGTTTTTTATCGGCATTGTTGGTGAGCGTGCCCAAAATATCGTTATTGATTTGGGTAGAGTTCACACGCACCAGTACCGGATCGTCTTCTTTCCACTGCCCCTTGGTCAGGGCTATATGAACGGAGTCATTAGTGGTCTGTTTGTAAGCTCGTAAGCGAAAAGTTCCAAATCGTGTGTTGATGTCAAAATCTTCCCGCTTCTCGATCAAAGAATCATGCAGCATGCGATAAGCTACCAGATCTTCAATGGAAACGATCTTCAGGTCAAAGCGCTTAGCCACCTCCATCAAATGGGGTAGGCGGGCCATGGTGCCATCTTCATTCATGATCTCTACAATCACTCCGGCCGGCTCTAATCCGGCTAAACGAGCAAAATCAATGGCGGCTTCCGTATGGCCGGTACGTCGCAAGACACCACCTTCTTTAGCTTTAAGCGGAAAAATATGCCCTGGCCGACTTAAGTGATGGGGCTTTGTTTTAGGATCGATCAATGCTTTGATAGTTTTAGCACGATCTGCGGCGCTAATTCCCGTGGTGACCCCTTGTCCTTTGAGATCTACCGAGATGGTAAAGGCGGTTTCCATGGGATCGGTGTTGTTGCCTACCATCATTTCTAGTTGTAATTCATCGCAGCGCTTCTCCGAAAGTGGAGCGCAGATCAAACCACGGCCATGTGTGGCCATAAAATTGATCATTTCGGGAGTCACTTTTTCGGCTGCTGCCAAAAAATCTCCTTCGTTCTCACGATCCTCATCATCGACCACAATGATCACTTTTCCTTGACGGATATCGTCTATGGCTTCCTGAATGGTGTTCAATTGAATCGTTGTAGACGCTGCGGTCGTTCCCATGAATACAAAATTTGCTGCAAAGATAGCCTAATGCGATTTATTGGCACGACCCGGTCCCAGTTTTTGAAAGAAGCGGCGCAATGGATCCAGAAAGGAATCAATATCAAATAAGCCCTGGTCAGTAGTGGCTCGATAAGTAAGATAAATACCCAGGGGCAAGATGATTAAGGTACTCAGCCAGGTGGCCAAAAAAGCAGAGATAGAACCGTTTTCGGCACTGTTCTTCGCGAATATCCCAATAAAGTGATACGTCAGAAATAGGACCACCCCTACCACAATGGGAAGTCCTAATCCCCCCTTGCGAATAATGGCCCCCAGAGGAGCTCCCACGAAGAATAAGATGATGCATCCAAAAGCCAATACATACTTCTCGTGTAGTGAGATTTCAAATTTGTTTAAGATGCGCACCTTATTGAAATGTTCTTTTTTCTTCGCCTGAGCCGTGCTGATATTGGTCTTGATCTTGTTGCGGGCGTAATCAATGATTTGACTCTTTTCATTGATGGTGAAATTCTCCAGGATGTCTGCATTGGTCGAATCGGCTGCTTTCACATTTAAAGCCAGCGAATCAATGGATGTCAGGTCCAGTTGATTGTTCACCTGATCTCCGGTACGCACGATATAGTCATTGTATTCTTCCGAGAGCTTTCCTAAAGTCGAATCGAGCTCCACAATGTTCATCATGGCATAAGAGTTATTGAATTTCTCTTCTTCCAGATCGATATTGTTGAATTCGGTCAGATCGATGTTGATGATGTACTCCTCAAACTGACTTTTAACAAAAGGTCGGCGTTGACGCTTCATGTAATCCTTTTGGTAGATCTCATTGTAATAATTGCCGTTCTTCAACTTTAAGGAAAGGATATTCTCATTGGTACTGCCCTCCAGTTCGCCTTCTTTGGCTTTGATCACCGTGAAATTCCCAGATCGATTAGGGTCTTTTTTATAAATGATGACATCCTTCAGGAATTCGTCGTTCTCTCCGTATTTGTCTTCAATCTTAATGGTAAAATCATCCCCGATGCTATTGTATTGTCCCTTAGCGATCACCATGGCGGGTTTGACCTGAGTAATGTTCTTTCTCAGATTTAAAGACTTAACCTCGGCTGCGGGAATCACATAGTTGGCAAAGAGAAAAGAGAGACCACTTAAGATCAGAATAAAAATCGTGAGCGACTTCATGGCCCGTTGCAGGGAAATCCCGGAGGATTTCATGGCCGCGAACTCATAATTTTCCGCGAAATTCCCAAAAGTCATGATGCTGGTTAACAGGATGGATAGAGGTAAAACCAGGGTGACCAGCCGCGGAGAGTAGTACATCAGAAATTTAACGATCACGATAAAATCCAGGTCCTTACCGGCCAGATCTTTGATAAACAGCCATACGGTCTGCAAAACAAAGATGAACATCAAGATAATAAAGACGCTGGCAAGCGTCTTTACAAAGGAGGATAGGATGTATCGATCGAGTATTTTCAAAACCGCTTAGTCCAGCCGGTTGATGTAATAGCCCTCATAGCGGGACTCATCAAAAGTAAAGGTGTTTTTGGCTAAAGGCTGATTGGTCTTAAAGCCGTTCACCGTTATCGTAATTCGGGTGCCGTTGTTTTGGGTCAGGATCAATTTATAAATATTCTTGGTCTGACTGTCAATACCCAACAAGGCTTGTTTAAACTCACTTTTAGAGTCGATAGGAATCAGCTTGACGTACTGAATTTTACGACCCTTACTATTCTGTACAATATCCCACTTGTAGGTATACCCCTTATTGAAAAAGGTCAACATTTTGGAAGGCGTGATCGCATCATCATCTCCCGGTGCCACGGTCGATATAGTCACTTCTTCATCTTCATTGGAAATCACATATAGTTTTTTTCCGTCGTACATCTGGGTCGCACCCATGAGGTTCATCACGTATTTTTCTCCCTCCAGCGTGACGTCACCTCGTGTTTCTTGGGACAATCCATTCTCTTCATTGTTGATCGCATACTTAAAGTCAATCACCACATTGTCATAGGTTTTAACCTGCTCAGATACATCAGCCAGTAAGGCTTTTGCTTTGGGATCATTTTGCGCTTTCGCGAAAGCAGACACCAGCAACAGGGCTGCTAAGAGCGGGAACATTTTATTGACCACCCGTTTTCGCACACTGCGAATCACGACGGGCGCTACTTTTTTAATCAGGATTGGCAGAACCAATCGAAGAACCATCTTTTTCATTGTTTTCTTGTTATTCGTTATTGAGATGCGCATCGAGCGCAGTCATATCGGTTATTAAAACTTGTCGGGCTTTACTCCCTTCAAAAGGACCTACGATACCCGCAGCTTCAAGCTGGTCGACAATACGACCGGCTCGGTTATAGCCTAATTTAAGCTTTCGCTGAAGCAAGGAAGCACTACCTTGTTGGGCGGTCACGACGACCTCTGCAGCTTCGCGAAAGAGCACATCGCGGTCGCTCGCATCTATATCAAGACCTGTGCCACTTTCCTCACCCACATATTCGGGCAGCAGGTAGGCATCAGGATAAGCTTTTTGCGATCCGATAAACTCACAAATCTTATCCACCTCCGGGGTGTCTACAAAGGCGCATTGAATACGAATGACATCATTACCGGAAGTATACAACATATCCCCGCGACCAATCAACTGATCGGCACCCTGGGCATCCAAAATAGTTCGCGAATCGATCTTCGAAGTTACCCTAAAGGCAATTCTCGCCGGGAAGTTGGCCTTGATGATCCCCGTAATCACATTCACCGACGGCCGTTGCGTAGCGATAATGAGGTGGATTCCAATTGCTCTCGCCAACTGAGCCAAACGGGCAATAGGAGTTTCCACTTCTTTCCCTGCGGTCATGATCAGATCGGCAAACTCATCAACCACTAGAATAATGTAAGGCAGAAAACGATGCCCATCGTTTGGATTGAGCTTACGGTTCCTAAATTTTTGATTGTACTCTTTTATGTTACGTACATAAGCATCTTTAAGCAGATCATACCGAGCGTCCATCTCGATACATAGTGAGTTTAGGGTGTTGATCACCTTACTGTTGTCCGTTATGATGGCATCTTCGCTATCGGGCAATTTGGCCAGATAATGACGCTCGATCTTATTGAATAAGGTTAATTCCACTTTTTTGGGATCAACCAGAACGAATTTGACTTCCGCCGGATGTTTTTTGTAAAGCAGGGAAGTCAAAATGGCATTCAATCCCACCGATTTACCTTGTCCTGTGGCTCCGGCCATGAGCAGGTGAGGCATTTTGGCCAGATCGACCACAAACGTTTCGTTGGAGATCGTTTTTCCTAAGGTCAGGGGCAGCTCCATCTCTGCATTTTGGAAGCGGGGAGAGGCCACGGCAGAACGCATGCTGACAATGCGCGGATTCTTATTGGGCACCTCGATCCCGATGGTGCCTTTTCCGGGGATTGGGGCAATGATCCGTATCCCCAAGGCAGAAAGCGACAAGGCAATGTCATCCTCCAGATTCTTGATTTTTGAGATCCGAATTCCCGCCTCGGGAACGATCTCATAAAGGGTCACCGTTGGACCAACAGTGGCCTTGATCTGGGCGATATCGATCTTATAATTCTTGAGGGTCTCTACAATCCGGTTCTTATTTTCTTCCAGTTCCTCCTGATTGATGGTGATCCCGGCTCCCTTGGTATAGTCTTTCAGCAACTCCAAGGGAGGAAAGCGATAATTGCTCAACTCTAAGGTAGGATCAAATTCACCAAAATCTTCCACCAATTTTTTACTGCGGGCATCCGTATCGGTCAACTCTTCTTCCTCCACAACTTCTTCTACTTCTACGGTCACCTCATCGTGTTCTGCAGGGGGTGCGGGTGTTGGAGCAGTGGCCATGGAGGGCCCCATCACCACCTCCCTTTCAGGTTCAGAAGAAGTTTGAGGCACTTCAGTCGGGCTGTCTTCCTCTAAATGATCCACCAGATTGGCGTCAGACTCGGTAGACTTAAATTCTGTGCTCAGATCCGCTTTTTTCTTATTGAAATAGGCTCCTGCGGCTTCCGGGCTAAAGCGTAATCGAATAACGGCATAGGCTATGGCTAAAAAGGCCAGTAAAAGAATGGTTCCGATAAAGCCGAGGTAGTCCTGAAGAAAATCATTCATTTCCAAACCAACGGTGCCTCCAAGCAGGGCATTCTTATCTGCGAAAAAGCCGAAGAAAATCGCTAGCCAGATCATCACGAGGATGCCCCAAAACCAGAGATTGAGGAGTTGCTTTTTAGCGTAGTCAAAGAAAAAATAGATCCCGGTAGTGGATAGCAAAAATGCCAGGGTAAATGCGGCAATCCCAAAGCCTTGATAGATGGCGATATGACTTACACCGGCACCAAACTTACTTAGCCAATTCTGAGCTGAGGTGTCACGATTCGCAAAATCCTGGAGTACACTTTGATCGGCCTGCCAGGTGAAGAAATACGAAATGAAGGAAAAGAAAAGCGCCAGACCTAAAAAAAACAAAAAGGCACCTAACACAATCTTCTGTTGTTTAGAGAGGGCCAGGCTTAGTGTTTTTTTCGTTTTTTTGGTAGACTTGGTTGTTCGCTTTTTTTTGGCCATTCAGCTTGGGTTATGGTATCACAAAAATACAATTAACAAACGTCAATTTTTGGGATAAATTTTCTAAAAGATTCTGGGTCCGTAAATCAAAACGCCGGCAATTAGAGCGCCTAAAGCGGCAAAGGTCACGGCGCCCGCAGCGATATCTTTTACGCGACCAATACTGCTGTGAAAATCGGGATGCACAAAATCAGCCATTTCCTCTACAGCGGTATTCAGGCCTTCCACGGCAAGTACGAGCGCAATGGCTAAAATCTGAATAAGCCATTCTGTGGTAGAAATCTCAAAGTAAAATCCCGCAAGAGTGACCAAAATGGCGCAGCTCAACTGCACCTGAATGCTGGCCTCCCGTTTGATCAGTAACCAGGCCCCCTTAAAAGCATAACCAAAAGCCCGGAAACGCGATTTGATAAAGTCGATCACGACAGTTGAGCCAGAGCTTGTTGATAATTGGGTTCTTGTCCAATTTCAGGAACTTGCTCGGTGTAGATGACCTTCCCCTCCTCATCCAGGATGACGACCGCCCTGGAGTGTAAACCGGCAAAGGGACCTTCTTCAATAGTGACACCGTACTCTTCACCGAAAGCTCCCGATTTAAAGTCGGAGAGCATTTCTACGCGTTCAATCCCTTCAGCGCCACAAAAACGTGCCTGAGCAAAGGGTAGATCTCTAGAGATACAAAGTACCTGAACGCCTTCCAGTTGAGCGGCTTCTTCATTGAATTTTCGTACGGAACTCGCGCATACGCCGGTATCTACACTGGGAAATATGTTGAGGATCAATGAATTACCCTGGTAGTCCCCAAGGGAAGCTTCGGAAAGGTCTGATCGTACCAATTTAAAATCAGGAGCCTGTGTGCCTTTTTCAGGAAGACTGCCTGTAGTGTGGACGGGATTGCCGCCGAGCGTGATGGATGCCATGAATGTACTTTAATGAAGTGAGTCGCTCTGCCTCTCGCTGAGCCTTGCGTAAAAATAGGCAAGCCCCGGCAAATAAAAAACCCTGACCGAAGCCAGGGTATAATTTCGCGTAAGAGTAACCACCGTTACCGATCGATGGAGCCCAATACTTTTTGAGCAAAGGCATTGGCCGCCTCCCGCTCTTCCATTCCGCTCTCGCGTAAAGCATGCACTTCTACAGCACCGCATAGATTGGTCAGCAATTCGCCCACCATATCCATTTCAGCTTCGGTTACGGAACGATGTTCGGTAAACGTTTCCAGGACAGCAATGGTGTGTTCCAGCTCTTCTGCACTGTGATTTTTATGCAGATGTCTAATTACGGGCAACTTCATCTACGAGGTCTTTTAGGAGTTCAAATTTATTGGTCTGTACCTGATTTTGAAAGCTTCCGTTCTTGAAGGTGGCAAAAGTAGGCAAGTTGTCTACCGTAGCCAGCTTTCTCGATTCCGGATACTTTTCGGCGTCTACGAGTACGAACTTAGCATGGTCATGCTCAGCAGCCAGTTTTTTAAACTTAGGCTTCATCAAGCGACAATTTCCGCACCATCCGGCCATGTATTGCACGACGACCGTTTCTGTAGTATCGACCAACTCTTTTAAGTTGTCTTGTTTTAATTCTTCAATCATGGGATTAGGCGTTTGATTTTAGGTAAGAGGCAACTCCGTCGCGATTGGCGTTCATGGCTTCCTTTCCTTCTTCCCAATTCGCTGGACATACTTCTCCTTTTTGCTGAACGTGAGTATACGCGTCTATTAAGCGCATAAATTCATTGACGTTACGCCCCAAAGGCATATGATTTACACTTTCGTGAAAAACGGTACCCTCTTCATCGATAAGGTAAGTCGCACGATAAGTGACATTGTCACCTTCTACTTCATAGGCACCGCTCTCCTCGTCGAAACGCTCATTGGTGATGTCTAAAATACCCAGACGATTGGCCAGGTTACGATTAGAGTCTGCCAAAATGGGGTAGGATACTCCTTCAATTCCTCCATTGTCTTTAGGCGTATTCAACCAGGCGAAATGTACTTCAGGAGTGTCGCAGGAAGCCCCAATCACCATTACATTGCGTTTGTCAAATTCTTCTAATGCGGCTTGAAAAGCATGCAATTCAGTAGGGCAAACAAAGGTGAAATCTTTTGGATACCAGAAAAGCAATACTTTTTTGTTGTTTTCTTTGGCTTCCTTCAAAATGTTGATTTTAAAAGTGTCGCCCATTTCATTCATGGCGTCCACATTCAAGTTTGGAAATTGTTTTCCTACTAAAGTCATAGCGTTGTTGTTTAATTTGTTCACTACAAAACTAGAGGACAGTTAGGGGGCACTCCAGAGAAAGAAATGATAATAAATAATCTGTCGATTGACTTTATTTATGAGCTTAATAAACGTTGCTACTTCTTAAGAATACAGGAATAGCTCAGGGCACTTATTGATAAATTCTCAGTAAACCGTATGGATCCTGCAGAATGCCTTAATAGGGCAAAAGACTTATTTTTTTGTTAAAAAGGAAGCCTTATTCCACAGCAGTCTCAGCAGCAGTAAGTTGGCGAATTTTAATATTGAACGCGGCGAAAAGTAAGGTCATAAACGGACTCAACCAATTGAAGATAGCGTACACAAAATACTCACCCACACTTACACCCAACACTCCACTTTGGTAGGCTCCACAGGTATTCCAGGGGACTAATACCGAAGTAACTGTACCCGAATCTTCCAGGGTCCGACTCAAATTTTCGGGAGCCAATCCTTTATCTCGGAAAGCTTTGCTATACATTTTGCCCGGCACGACTATGGCCAGGTATTGGTCACTTGCAGTCACATTAAGTGCCAAACAACTCGCCACCGTACTTGCGAACAGGCCAAAAGTAGATTGGAAAAGATTGAGTAAGGCCTTACTGATGGTGGCCAGGGCTCCGATAGCGTCCATGATGCCGCCAAAAACCATAGCGCAAATGATAAGCCAGATGGTACCCAGCATTCCTTTCATTCCTCCTGAAGAAAACAACTCATTCAGGCTTTCATTATCGGTGGCAATTGAAGTCTCGACCGTGATGGCATTCATGATGCCACGATATCCGGTCAGAACGTCCAGGCGTTCACCACCGCCTAAGGCGGTGACGATTTCCGGTTGGAAAAATAAGGCTGCCGCCCCTCCTAACAAGGTGCCGAAAAGCAAGGCGATAAGCGGTGGTGTCTTTTTAATGATCAGTACAATGACAAGGGCGGGGACTACAAAGAGCCACGGACTGATATGAAAGGAAGATTCGATGGAATTCAGGATGATCTGGGTGTCGACCACCCCTTCCGGCTCGATGGTAAAACCAATGATGATAAATACAATCAGGGTTACAATGACCGTGGGAACGGTGGTAAAGGTCATGTATCGAATATGCGTAAACAGATCAGTCCCGGCCATGGCAGGGGCTAGGTTAGTGGTATCACTCAAAGGGGAGAGTTTATCACCAAAATAAGCCCCGGAAAGTACCGCTCCGGCGGTCATCCCCAGCGATATACCCAAAGCTTCAGCGATACCGATCAAGGCAATCCCAACAGTCGCTGAAGTGGTCCAACTACTTCCGGTAGCCACAGAGATCACCGCACAGATGATCACGCAAGAGGCTAAAAATATAGTGGGATTCAGAATTTGCAGTCCGTAATAGATCATGGTAGGAATGATGCCGCTCACCAGCCAGGTTCCGGCCAAAGCACCTACCATGAGCAGGATGAGTATCGCTCCGGTGGTCGACATGATATTCTTGGCCACTTCGTCGATCATGGTATCCCAATTAACCTTGTTGTAAATACCTACGATAGCCGCTACGGCGGCTCCCAGTAAGAGTACAAATTGGTTGGAACCGGAAAGGGCGTCATCTCCAAAAGCGTAAAACACATTGTAGAAAAGCATACCCACCAGTGCAATCACCGGTATCAAGGCCTCCCCAATGGATAATTCTTTGTTTTCTTGAATATGATCGTCTTTGGGGAATTGCGGAGGTTGCGCCATGATTGGTTTTTTGGTGTCGTAATGTTACGATTTATGACCGCTTTATGCAAGTTGGCGACGTCTTGCCAGAGCGCTCGCTAGGAATTGATACAATTTACAAGTAAAAAAATAGAGAAATCACATGAAACGCATTTCAATGCATTGAAATATGCTTTTTATCGATAAAAAAATGCATTATATCGATAATTCTTTGAATAAAGCTTTCGCGAAAGCAGAATTCCCGTACCGTCTTATCTTTGTCTCGTGATTGATTGTTTTGGATTGGTAAAGCCCCAAATCATTTTTTTTTCGTTAGCCTTTCATCCCTAGAAAGGACAAGCCCAGGCCTCCCTAAGTCTGGGTTTTTTCGTTTATACGTTTAAGGTCTCCAAAATACTCAGATGCTCCATGCAGTCACGCATCATGCGATGGGTACGTTCGATGTCTTCATCCAATCCGACTGAAAAGCGGATCAATCCATCACTGAGTCCCATGGCTTTTTGTTCTTCTTCGGGGATCTCTGAAGAGGTAGAGGTTCCGGGGGCACTGAACAGGGTTTTGTAAAAGCCTAAACTTACTGCCAGATAACCCAAATTACGCTCTTGCATCAATTCCATCAGGGCATTAGCGCGATCTAAAGAGCCTACGTCAATAGTAAGCATACCGCCAAAACCGTAGGAGGGATTCATCTGTTTAGCGAAGACGTCATGACCAGGATGCGAGGCCAATCCGGGATACACGGTCTTCAATCCGTCCCTTTGGAATTGTTCGGCTAAATATTGTGCATTTTTGCTGTGCTTGTGCATGCGCAAATGCAAGGTTCGAAGATTTTTCAGGATGGATGCCGCTCGCAGACTGTCCATGGTCGCTCCCAAGAGCATGGCTGCACCGTCGTTAACGTTACGGAGTTGATCAATGAATTCCTGAGTACCGCAAATGACGCCGCCCACGGTGTCTGAAGTCCCGTTAATGAACTTGGTAAGACTGTGAATTACGACGTCAGCGCCTAATTGCTTGGGGGAGATGGAAAGTGGGGAGAACGTATTGTCAACCACTAATTGTAAATCGTGTTTTTTGGCCAATTGGGCTAACGTCTGGATATCGGCCACCTCCAGTAGTGGATTACTGACGCTCTCGCAATACAGAACCCGGGTTTTGGTAGTGATGGCTGCTTCTACAGCTGCCAGGTCCGTAATGTCCACAAAGTGAGTTTTCACCCCAAATCGCGGCGCAAAATTCTTAAGGTAGGCATAGGTACCCCCGTAAATGGTTCGGCTGGAAACGACCTCTTCCCCTCCGGCACATAACTGCATCAATACCGCGGTAATGGCTCCCATACCACTGGCCGTGACCGTAGCGGTCTCGGTTCCTTCCATGGCTGCGAGCGCCTGCCCCAGGTAGAGATTAGAAGGTGTAGAATGACGCGAGTAGAGGTAACAGCCTTCGGCATTACCCTCAAAGGTGTCAAACATGGTTTTTGCAGAAAGGAAAGTGTAGGTGGAAGAATCTGAAATGGACGGATTCACACCCCCGAATTCTCCAAAATATTGAAGATCCTGTATGTGATAAGCGGGTTTGAAACTCATAGGATAATTATTTTTCCAAAAATGGCGAAATAAGGAGTAAAATACAAGTTGTGCGTCATAGTATAGAGAATATTTCTATTCTTTTTATATTTAGTAGAATTAAAATCGGTAGATTTAAACTTCGAATGCGTATTTAGAATATTGTTCATGAAGTTAGATGTTATCGATAAGCGGTTATTGGCCTTGCTCCAGGCTGACAGTAAGCAGACCACTAAAGCGTTGGCACACCAGCTTGATCTCTCGGCCACCGCCGTTTACGAACGGATCAAGAAACTGGAGCGCAAGGGGGTGATCTCCAGTTATGTCGCCTTACTGGATCCTGCACAGGTGAAGCGGGATTTTGTGGTCTTTTGTCACGTGCGCCTCACTCAACACAGTAAAAACTATCTACAAACCTTTGAAAAAGCCGTTGTGGCTCTGGATGAGGTCTCAGAATGTGTGCACGTCAGTGGGGACTACGATTATATTTTGAAGGTGCATGTGGCTGATATGCAGGCTTATCGTGCATTTATGGTCAATAAATTGACTACTTTAGATCATATTGGAAGCACACAAAGTATGTTTGTCATCAACCGTGTAAAATATTCTACCGCGCTCAATGTTTGATCTAAAACAAGCACAACAGCTGCATCAGGGCTGGTTGGGAGCGGAGTTTTTAGCGCTCTTCGTACTGCTGCCGGTTAGTTTCAGCATGCCTTATCCTATAGTGTATAAAATAGGACTTACCCTTGCTGGATTCATCTACATTTTGATTGTCCTGTACCAAAATGAATATCGGTTGTTCCAGTCCATCACGCTCAATTGGACCGCCTTTTGGAAATCGGTGGGTATCCGATTTATAGGCATCGCCATAGTGACCCTGCTGTATGTGTACTGGCAGGACAAATCGCTGTTGTTTTTTGTGCCACGCAACAATCCGGGACTGTTCGGGATCATCGTGTTGGTGTATGCCCTATTGTCTGTTTGGCCACAGGAAGTGATTTACCGTACTTTTTTCTTTGAGCGGTACAAGCATTGGTTTAAAGACCAACGTTTGCTCTGTTTTGTCAATGCCATCGTGTTTTCACTGGCCCATTTATTTTTTCGAAATACCCTCGTGCTCCTCCTCACCTTTTTAGGAGGCTTATTGTTTGCGTTCACCTACCTCCGGTTTAAATCTACTCTTGCGGTCAGTGTGGAGCACGCGATTTACGGCAATTGGCTCTTTGCCATCGGCATGGGCGAAATGCTTGCATTTCCGGGGATGGAGGCTCCCTGATCGGGTTCTTGGGTTCTCGTTATTCCATTGTCATTCTTAGTTGTAACTTTGCTTTCCAATAGGAAAAAATACACTATGAGTACATATGATGTTGCCGTGATTGGTTCGGGCCCCGGAGGCTACGTAGCCGCAATCCGATGCGCACAATTAGGAATGAAGACCGCCATTATTGAGAAATACGATACCCTTGGAGGCACCTGCCTCAATGTAGGCTGTATTCCTTCGAAAGCCTTACTCGATTCTTCTCATCATTATGAAGACGCCGTCAAGCATTTTGAAGAGCACGGGATCGAAATTCCCGGAGAGGTGAAGATCAATTTTGAGAAAATGCTTTCGCGAAAGCAAGGCGTAGTGGATCAAACCACTAAAGGGATTGATTTCCTGATGGATAAAAACAAGATTGAGGTCTACCATGGGATGGGATCCTTTAAGGATGCTACTCATATAGAGATCATTAAATCCAAAGGAAAATCGGAGACCATAGAGGCCAAACACATCATCATTGCCACAGGAAGTAAGCCCAGCACTTTGCCCTTCATTACCATTGATAAGGAGCGTATCATTACGTCTACCGAAGCCTTGTCTCTAAAAGAAATCCCTAAGCACATGATCGTGATCGGGGGTGGGGTCATTGGTCTCGAACTGGGCCAGGTATACAAGCGATTGGGTGCTGAAGTTACGGTCGTTGAATATATGGACCGCATCATTCCAACCATGGACAGTGCGCAGAGTAAAGAATTAATGAAAGTGATGAAAAAGCAAAAAGTCAAATTTGCACTTGCTCATAAAGTCACTGCCGTAGAGCGTAAAGGCGAAGAAGTCACCGTTACTGCCACCGATAAAAAAGGAGAGGAAGTGCAGTTCAAGGGAGACTATTGTTTAGTATCTGTAGGTCGTCACGCCTATACCGATAAACTCAACTTGGAAGCGGTCGGTCTGAAAACCGATGATCGGGGTAGAGTGGAGGTCAACGAACATCTACAGACTCAGGTAAAGAACATCTATGCGATTGGAGATGTGGTACGCGGAGCGATGTTGGCCCATAAAGCGGAAGAAGAAGGCGTTTTTGCAGCGGAAACGATAGCCGGACAAAAACCTCACATAGACTATAATCTTATTCCGGGCGTGGTGTACACCTGGCCGGAAGTGGCTTCTGTGGGTAAAACAGAGGAGCAGTTGAAAGAAGCCGGGGTGGAGTACAAGTCGGGACAATTCCCCATGCGGGCGTTAGGGCGTAGTCGTGCCAGTGGTGACATTGACGGATTTGTCAAAATCCTGGCCGATGCCCAAACGGATGAGGTACTTGGAGTTCATATGGTGGGCGCCCGGGTCGCCGACCTGATTGCTGAGGCTGTGACGGCCATGGAATTCCGCGCAAGCGCAGAAGATATCGCACGCATGTCTCACTCGCATCCCACTTATGCGGAAGCGGTCAAAGAGGCTGCATTGGCGGCCACGGAAGATCGAGCCTTACACGTTTAATTAGGCATTTTTGGTATACAGAAAAGCCAGACTCTAAAGTCTGGCTTTTTTTATTTTTCAGTATAACTGATTACATACGCAGTATAGGTTTGATAACCTTGCCTTCCTCCATATCGCGAACGGCTTCATTGATGTTCTCAAAATCGTAGTAGGTGACCAATTTATCAAAGGGGAAACGACCTTGACAGTACAGTTCCACCAATCGTGGAATGTATACGGGAACAATGCTGTCTCCTTCTACAACTCCACGAATACTGATTCCCGATAAAATCCAGGAGTTAGCATCAAAAGCATAGTCCGTACCTCCCGGAGGCGCCCCAACAATGGCCAAAGTTCCTGTATTGAAAAGTGAATTATAGGCCTGGTTGGCCACTTCGGCGACACCGGAGCATTCTACGGCATTGCTTACGCCTCCTTTAATGATTTCTTTAATCGCCTCGGGTACCTCGTCCACTTCTTTAGAGTTGATGGTATGTGTGGCCCCGAGCTCCTTGGCCAATTCTAGACGGTCGGGATTAATATCCACGGCGATGATCACGGAGCACCCTGCATTCTTTGCTGCCATTACGGCCGAAAGACCTACTGATCCCGTTCCAAAGACAGCAATGCTGGTTCCCGGATTGGGATTGATGGTATTCATCACGGCTCCTGCTCCGGTTTGTATTCCACAGCCAAGCGGTCCCATCAGTTCCAGAGGTACATCCTTTTTTATTTTGACCACGTTCCGATCGGATGCAATGGCATAAGTTCCAAACGACGATTGTTGGAAAAATACACCGTGTAATTCTGCAGGTTTTTTATAAATATGTTCTTTGCTGCGTAAGCGCTTGTTGGTAAAATTGAGTCCCTCAAAGTCGACACAGTAAGCCGGTTTACCTTCCAGGCAGGTTCTGCACGTGCCGCAAGATCCGTAACTTAATACTACGTGATCCCCTTTCTTTAAACCTTCAACGGCACTTCCAACTTCTTCAACGATACCTGAGCCTTCGTGACCCAATACTACGGGATAATTGGTTGGAAGCATGCCATCCTTTACGGCCAGGTCGGTATGGCACAATCCGGTAGCTTTGATCTTAATCAGAACCTCCCGATCGGTTATGGGGGCAAGTTCTACTTCCTGAATTTTAAAATCGGCTTCTTTTTCCGATACAACAGCAGCTTTAGCTTTCATAGATTTCATTTTACTAAAAGGTACATGCTAGAGCAGAGAAGCGCTGTTAGAAAAATCCCAATTCTGAGGATATTAACAGACTGTTCCCATAAAAAAAGCCCGCCTAGCAGCGAGCTTCAAAACCGAAGTTTGGTTTGTTAGAAACATCTGTCCCCCCTATAGAACAGATGGAAGGTTAAAAATAAGAAAGTTTATGGCTAAACAATAACATCAAACCATTTATAATTAGCAGAATCGAGCTAAGGCATAGGAGGCGCAAGAATTAATCTTCGTATTCTATGACAAAATAGGTGCGTTGATTTTGTGTACTGGCCGGCAGTGAATTTCTGTCAATTGCAATAGAGATGGAAGTATTGGCCGCAATAGGGCCATATTCAAAAACACCTTGAGTCCTCATATTAACGACATTATTTGGAGGCGCACCCCAAAATGATTGAGTCAGTACACCATTGAGGTAT
Organism: Flavobacteriaceae bacterium YJPT1-3; assembly: GCA_029866965.1. GTDB lineage: Bacteria > Bacteroidota > Bacteroidia > Flavobacteriales > Flavobacteriaceae > Croceiramulus > Croceiramulus getboli. The sequence goes on from CP123444.1 coordinate 2,139,710, forward strand.
AAATGGCTGCGCCATCTACTGTTTGAAGCTGAAGATGTTTGTAGGGTAACATATACCCGTAGACTTATAATGTCGCGACTACAAGTAAAGGTGTCTCTGGTAGTCCCATCGGGAGCAGGGGTGACGGTAATTCTCGACGTGGTACTGCCATAAGGGGCCATGATCTGTGTAGTCGAATTGAAAGCCGGTGCCCCTGAATTAAAACTGTTCCAGATAAAATTGCTTCCTACCAAAGTAAAGGTGCCGTCTTGGGTTTCCAGTTTTTCAATGCCTATGGTCTTGGGTGCCGTAGTTTCAGGAATCAGTCGATCCCATGCAGTACCTGTATTGTAATACATTCCTGGAGTCACATCTCCGGTGCTGGCGGTATTGAAGACGATCATCCCGGCTACGTGATTGGCAAGAGGGGCAGGACTCGTCGTAGCGGTGAGTGCCACTCTATTCAGCAGTAAACCCTTGTCTGATGATCCTAGATCCAAATCGGCGTCGTCATCGGGATTCTCATTATTTATGCCAACACTGCCCGAAGCTCGTATAGTCAATTCGGCTCCATTGGTAGACTCCAAACTTCCAGAAGCTGGTGTGGTGGACAGAAGAATTTTTGTAGGTAAATTACCACTGCTGTGATCCCCGTCTGCAATTACCGAAAAGTTAGCTACATCACTGGATTTGGAAGACCCACCCCAAACTTTACTGGTGACATATCCTATGGGTTCATTATCTGTGAGGAAATCCCGATTATTGAAGTCTGTCCCCCCCGTCGTATAAAAGATGAGGTTTGGGGCGTTGGGCGGGGAGACACTGGTAATTTGCACATCATTATCTCCTGTTTTTTTAACCTCTAAGGTTTCTTCGGGATCATCGGTGCCTAGACCCAGCCAACCCGCATCAGAAAAGGTAATATCCACTCCATTCCCTTGCGCTTGTCGGGCAAAAATTAGATCCTCTCCAGAGCCGTTGGCTCCATTTTGCCATTCGCTTTCGGCTCCAATGCCAATCCATTGCGTAGTGGGATGATCCCAATAATAAAATCCCGGAGGATTAGCGCCGCTTGTTGTGGTAAGAAAAACAAGCATTCCGTTTTGATCAGCAAGGGGGTCGATTGCCGGAAAAGCATCAATTCTCGGGATTAATATCCCATCTGTTGCTAAAGGACTGGCTGAATTGCTACTTCGTATGTCTAAGGTGCTCTTGGGATCGGTGGTTGCAATTCCCACCTGGGCGTGAACGGAAACACCAAGCATGCAGCATAGGACCACGAGGCCTGAGAGAAGTTGAAGAGACTGCTTCATCATTTTATGATTTGGTACTACGGCCTAAATATATTCAAAAAATGGCATAAGTATCTGTTTGTCAGTTTATTCGCTCATTTCAAATGTGTTTTGTCCCTTTCTCCGGTCCCTAACACTTTATCTATTTCCTCCCAAAATGGATGGGTGGCGATATGTAGTCAAATCATTATCTTCCCCTAAAATTTTGTTCATGCCCCGTATCATAGCCTTTGCCGGTAGCAACAGTAGTAGTTCGATCAATCAAATATGGGTTCGTTATCTGTCCGGTTCGATTTCGAGTATAGACGTCGAGCTTATCCAGTTGACCGATTTTGACATTCCTATGTACAGTATAGATCTTGAAAATAAATCGGGTTTTCCGCTGGGCGTACAACTGTTGTTAGGGAAACTGAAAGAAGCAGACGGCTTATTGATCTCGGTCAATGAGCATAACGGCACTGTATCGGCTTTCTTTAAGAATATCCTGGACTGGCTCTCGCGCCTGGACCGTAATTTTTTGGCCGGTAAAAAGATATTGCTTACCAGTACCTCACCCGGAGCCCGCGGGGCCTCGAGTGCGTTAGCTTTCGCGAAAGCGGTACTGCCCCGGTTTGGAGCAGAGATTGTAGAAAGTTTTAGTCTGCCTTCCTTCCAAAGCAACTTTGACCGGGAAGCCCTGAAAATGACCAATGAATCCCAGCACCTGGGTATCATGGAAGTGCTTGCGTCGTTTGAGCAGGCGTTGTCTCATTAGGCTCATACAAGGGTTTGGCTCTGGCGAGTAGATCGAGATCGCGAGTACGCGCCCGACTGGAGATCTCCAATTGAAACCAAAAGGGGAGCAATATATCGTGCAGGTGTTCAATAGCCGCACGGGATAAGGGGACTGGTCTGTTTTGAGTGAGCTGCCAGGTATCCAGGGTCCTAAAGAATTGGAGAAAATCTCCAACCTGTGGGAAGTCATGAATATTCTTTTCCGGATGTTCTTTTAGGAACTGTATATAGGATTGTAAGGTAGCATGATACTCCCGGGCGGGCGGGGTCTCCACACCAGCAAAGAGATCATTGGCCTTGATTTCCTCCTGTGCCAGGTACAGAGCATCCCCCTTCAAATAATCCAGCCAATTCTGTATCTGCTGTAGGCATGTTTCATACTCCTTCGGCTCTGCCTTCGGGTCTATGGCGTCCAATCGATTCAAGGTTTTAACAATGGTCATGAACGGCTGGAAGAATACGGTCTTCACATGCTCCGATAAATTGCCCATCTGTGTTTGCAAGCGTTCGAGTTCGAGGGGTTCCTGCAGCACCTTTTTCATATGATCAGCACTGGAAGTCGCCAAAGTAAACATAAAATTGATGAAATAATGGATGAGGGGCTCGTACTCCTGCAGTTTGGGATAGGTATAATACATATCGTTGAGGTTGCGTTCCCAGGCGATCACCGAGGCAATCAGCTCGGTTTGAATGGTATTGAGCTTGCGTTGCTTTTTGTTTTTCAGGTCTTCGCTATAAAAGCGCAATTCATTTACGTAGAGAAACAAGCGATTCCAGTCGGAGATAAAGCTATTCAGTACCTCTTGCCGTAGTTGCATACGGGCAATTTTGATCTTTTCTGCTTCCTGTGCCCGCTGTGCCCGGGCGTTTTCAATAATCTTCAAGCGATTTTCTAAAAGCAACAGAAGAATAGGAAGCACCAGGCTGATGGTGAGCAATTTAAAGAGGTCACTCTGCAGGTACTGCCAAAGGGATCTTGCCCCCGATAATTCGTTGAAAGCCTGTTGATGAATGGAATAACCAATGAGGTTGAGTCCGATCAGGATGACAAAAAGCACCGTGATCGCGGTTCCGTATTTGAATTTCGGAAGCATGGGTCGCCGCTTTAACTGCTCTAAGATAGCAAATGTATCTTACAGATTATCAGTTAAATACCCCCTTTTTTAGAATCCTACCGCGGTATCATCCCCACGCCGGTCAGCACCGCCTTCCAAACGGCCATCGGGTAAGACCAGAATCCCGTCCACCTTACCGATCACCGGACTGTTCTCCTGATTGACCGTGTATTGCTTTTTGGTCAAGCTGTCCAGCACTTCAGGCTTGAAGGAATCGGGTTCAAACATGATCACATCTGGAAGCCATTGATGATGAAAACGAGGGGCATCTACGGCTTCTTGCATACTCATGTCAAAATGCTCTACATTGAGTATTGTCTGTAAGACCGAGGTGATGATGGTCGAGCCTCCCGGGGTACCTACACTCATCAGGAGATCACCGTCTTTCTCCACCAGGGTAGGGGTCATTGAACTCAGCATACGTTTGCCGGGTGCGATAGCATTGGCCTCCGCTCCAATCAAGCCAAACATGTTAGGAACTCCGGGCTTGGAGCTAAAATCGTCCATTTCGTTATTTAGAAAGAAGCCCAAATCATTGACATAAAGCTTAGAGCCATAGGCTCCATTCAGGGTGGTGGTTACCGCAATGGCATTCCCAAACTGATCAACGATTGAATAGTGAGTCGTCTCATTGGATTCGTAGCCAGGAATGGCTCCGTGCTCCATGGAAGCACTCGGAGTGGCCTGATCAAAGCTAAAATTGGCCATTCGACCTTGCAGATAGGCCTCATCCAAAAGAGAATCTATCGGCACCTCGTAAAAGTCGGGGTCCCCTAAATAAAAGCTGCGATCAGCATAGGCACGGCGCTCGGCCTCTGTGAGTAGTTGGATGTATCGGGTACCGTTGTGCTCCAGTTCGCTGAGTTCATAGGGGGCTAGCATTTTTAGAATTTGCGCCAGCGCAACACCTCCGCTGGAGGGAGGAGACATCGAAATGATGCGCAGATCGCGATAATTGAAGATGATGGGATCTCGCCATTTGGCTTCATAGGCTTTTAGGTCGTCCAGCGTCATGATCCCACCACGTTGCTGTAAAAAGTCAACAAGCTGCTGGCCGATAGCACCCCCATAAAAGGCCGATTTACCTTTTTTAGCGATGATTTCCAGAGTGTTGGCTAAGGCCTCGTTGACAACGGTGTCTCCCGCTTGAAAGGGACCTGAATAAATTGACTTTGCCTGATTGACCGAGTCGAAGACCGGGCCATAGCGTTCGAAACGATTCGCCTGGTTTTCCGTTACCTGATATCCCTTTCGCGCAAGCTCAATAACGGGTGCAAGCAATTCTTCTACCGGTAGGGTCCCAAATTTTTCGTGCGCCGCAAAAATACCGGAGATCGTTCCCGGTACCCCAACGGCCAGACTCCCTACGGTACTGAGATCGGGAATCACACTGCCTTCTGCATCCAGATACATGTTTTTAGAAGCAGCGCCGGGGGCTTTCTCCCGGTAGTCCAGGGCTCCGGTAGTCCCATCAGCAAGTCGGTACACCATAAAACCACCACCTCCTAAATTTCCGGCGAAGGGATAGGTTACGGCCAGGGCCATTTCGGTGGCGAACATGGCATCGAAAGCATTTCCTCCCCGTTCCATGATCGCACTGCCTATGGCTGAAGCGTCTTCCCGAGCAGAGACCACCATCGCCTGATCGACAATTAATCCTTGTTTGGGTTCTTCACTCATCGCTTCTTCTTGCTTACAACTCCACAATATAGAAGTACAGCTGAGGACAATCAAGGACAATCGAATAAAGGATGTAGTATTTTGCATAGAAGGGTTCTTAAGATCCGCTGAAAATTAGAAAAAACTATTGGAATGGGCTTATCCGGCCTCTAAGGATTTTAAGTGTGATAAAACCTGTTTACAGTGAAGTTGAAGTTCTTCGAAAAAGTTTTTGAACTCCGCTTCGAACTCCTTGTAATAAAGTTCCAGTTCACGAGTTGCCTTATCCATTCCGCTTACGTATTTCGTTCTGCGGTTCATATTAAATAAGACCGTGGCAATTCCTTCGATCTTTGCGTAGCTCAGTAGCCAGTTATCGGCAATCATATAGGGTACCATACGCTGCACCCTGGGCGTGAGCACTTCAAAATGAGTATTCAGCAGTTGGTAAAAATTATCGACATAAGTCGCTAGCGGTTGGTCGTGATAATCTCTCCAATTGCTGGCTAAGAAATGATCGTACAGGATATCGACGATCACCCCGCTATAATGCCCGTAATTTTCATGGAGTCGTTTGGTACTTTGCTTGACGATAGGATGGGCATCGGTAAAGGTGTCGATCTCCCGATGCAACAAAATGCCCTTTTGGATCTCAATGGGATACTTTTTATATCGCTTTCCTTTGATACCATCGGCCATAAAATTACCGATGGTGATCAGGTCATTGTCTCCGGAGAGATAGATATGCGCCAAAAAGTTCATGGGAGGGAAGTTACAAAAAGGACCCCCATGCTCCATCTCAAGTTTTATATTTGTACTCATAATCAAAAATCAACGCCGCAGGCTATTTATCGCTGCTTGCTGGTTTTAAAAGAAGAGCATGACCTTAATCAAATCCATATCAGGAATTCGCGGAACCATAGGAGGCGCAGTAGGAGAAAATTTGACGCCCATTGATGCCGTAAAATTTGCAGCAGCTTATGGCACCTGGCTGAAACAGCAGCGCAATAAAGAGCATTATCGGGTAGTGGTAGGACGTGATGCCCGTATTTCTGGGCCCATGATTCAAGAGTTGGTCATGAATACCCTGGTGGGGATGGGCATCCATGTGATTGATCTGGGATTATCTACCACCCCAACGGTTGAGGTGGCCGTGCCCATGGAGCATGCCGATGGAGGGATCATCTTAACAGCCTCCCACAATCCAAAAGAGTGGAACGCCTTAAAACTGCTTAACCAACGCGGGGAGTTTTTAGACGGAGCTGAAGGAGCCAAGATCCTAAAGATCGCCGAAGACGACTCTGTGGTTTTTGCAGAGGTCGATCATTTGGGAAAGATCACGCGAAACGATGCTTATATCGATCTGCATATCGAAGAAGTTCTGGCCCTGAAGCTGGTAAACGCCGATCAAGTGAAAAAAGCCGGATTTAAAGTCGTTGTGGATGGAGTCAATTCAACCGGGGGTATCGCCATACCGCGTTTGTTGGAACAATTGGGGGTACATACGGTCGAATTGTACTGTGAACCCACCGGCGATTTTCCTCACAATCCGGAGCCTTTAAAGAAGCACCTGGGAGCTATTTGTTCTAAAGTGATTGAAGAAAAGGCCGATCTCGGGATTGTGGTCGATCCGGATGTGGACCGACTTGCCTTTATTGATGAGCATGGAGAGATGTTTGGAGAAGAATATACTCTGGTGGCTTGCGCTGACTATGTTTTATCACAAACTCCGGGAGATACGGTTTCCAATCTATCCTCCTCCCGTGCGCTGCGGGATATTACTCAAAAACATGGAGGAAATTACCACGCCAGCGCGGTAGGCGAGGTTAATGTGGTGCAATTAATGAAAGAAAAGAAGGCGGTCATTGGGGGAGAAGGCAACGGGGGTATCATTTATCCTGCTGCACACTACGGCAGAGATAGCCTGGTAGGCGTAGCGCTGTTTCTAACCCATCTTGCTCAGGGCAATGCGACGGTCAGTGAATTGCGAGCCGGGTATCCTTCCTATTATATGGCTAAGGAAAAGATCGCGTTGACCCCGCAGATCGACGTAGATGCGATCCTGACCACTGTGACTGAACGCTACGCTCAGGAAGAAGTGAATACCATAGACGGAGTTAAAATCGATTTCCCGGAGCACTGGGTGCATCTGCGTAAATCCAACACTGAGCCTATTATTCGTATATATACTGAAGCACAGAGCCAGACAGCTGCCGATGATTTAGCGCAAAAAATGATCCAGGAACTGAAAGAAATCGCGGGCATTTAGGAAGCAGTCTGCAGATGCTTAAAGCGCTTGTGTGTCCATAGATAATAAGCAGGATCTCGTTTGATCTGCTGTTCTAAGGCTTTCGCGAAAGCAGCAGTGATCTCAAAATCAGCAAAGGCATCGGGCTGTTCAGCCAGCAATTGAAATTTGGTCTTATAATGCCCTCTGGACACCTTACATACCTCCACAAAGACCACCGGTAGCTGTTCTTTTTTTGCGATACGCTCTACTCCGGTGAAAAAAGGAAGCTCATAACCAAAAAAGGAGGTCCTGAAATGATTAGCCACCTTGCCTTTGGTGGATTGATCTGCGATAAAAAGATAGGTACCTACGCGACCCTCCTCCTGATGATCGGAAATGACTTTGCGTATAACTTTGTTGGGAATAAGCCCTGAATTGAAGCGGGCGCGAATGCGGTGCACCCATTGATCGAAATACTTGTTCTTTATGGGTTTATAGATGCCAAAGCCTGTATTATTTAAATGAAATTGGAGCACAGAAAGCCATTCATAGTTGGCATAGTGCCCCATAATCAAAATCGCGCTCTTTCCTTGAGCCTCCAATTCCTGTAAGAGTTCAGGATTTTCAAATTGCATGCGCGCCTGAAGTTTATTAGGATCGACAGAGATCGACTTGATCATCTCCAGAAAGAGATCGCACAGATGGCTGTAGAACTTCTTTTCGATAGCACTAAGCTCGGATTTAGATTTTTCCGGGAAGGCCAGTTGCAAATTGGTGCGTACTACTTTTCGCCGGTATCCGATCAGGCGGTAGACCAGAAAATTGACACCGTCTGAAAAGCCGTAAAGCAACTGAAAAGGAAGCTTGGAAATCCCCCAAAGTAGTGGATAAACCAAGAGAAATACGACCTTTTGCATGCGTGAATTGTTTTGCCAAAGATAAGTTATCTTTGAGCGAACTAAAGGCGATCTATGGGCAAATTGAGCTTGGTAACTCTGATTGTGATTGCAGCGAATGTGCTGTTTTCGATGCGGGGATTTAAGGACTTTTCTTTCTTTGAGAAATATAAATTCAATACTGGAGCCATTCGTAGGGGGGAGCAGCAACGTATTTTAACTTCTGGTTTTTTGCATGTCTCTGTGCAGCATCTGTTTTTCAATATGCTGACCCTCTATTTTTTTGCGAACGTGGTGATCTTCAATTTAGGGCCCATCAATTTTTTATTGATCTATCTGGGAAGTTTGATCCTGGGCAACTTGCTTTCCTTTTATTTCCATAAGGACGATTACCACTACAGTGCCGTAGGTGCTAGTGGAGCGGTGTCGGGCATTCTCTATGCGGCCATTTTGTTACAGCCGGGGATGAGCCTTTATCTTTTTTTTATTCCAATACCCATTCCGGCCTATCTATTCGGAATCGGGTATTTGCTGTATTCCATTTGGGGTATGCGTGCTCAAAATGACAATATTGGCCATGACGCCCATTTTGGCGGTGCGGTTGGGGGTTATGCTTTGACCCTGGCTTTTGCTCCAGCCTTATTGCAAACCAATACGATTATGGTTATCTTATTAGCAATCCCGATTGTCATCTTGTTTATATTGAACAAAACCGGCAAGATCTAATCTATAGTCTTCATCTATGAAAACACTTTTGTATACCTTCTTCATTATGGTCACCATTGCAGCACACAGTCAAGAATCTTTCCCGTATCAGGTATCGGTTACCGGTGAGGGGCAGGTGCAGGTCGTTCCTGATCAGGTTCTGGTCAATATCCGCGTAGAACATACCGGGCAGGATCCGGCTGCGGTAAAGCGAAAGAACGATGAGGTGATCGACAAGGTGATCGCTTTCGCGAAAAAACAAAAAATAGCGGCTAAAGATATTAAAACACAATACCTCACCCTCAACAAGAATTATGATTATCAAACAAAAAGCTATTCGTACGCCGCTAATCAGTCTATTGCACTGCGCATGAGGGATTTGGACAACTATGAAGCGACCATGAGCGGTCTTTTAGAACTAGGGGTGAATCGCATTGATGGGATCAGCTTTCTAAGCTCGGATGCAGATGCCTTGCATGAAGAGGCGCGTAAGAAAGCCATCCTGAATGCCAAGCAAAAAGCCATGACCTATGCCGGCACCTTAGGGCAGGAGATTGGAAAGGCACGATCCATCAGTGAGGGTGGTACCTCCAGCAGACCGCAACCGGAAATGCGCATGATGGCCATGGCAGATAGTGGTGGTGTACCTAGCGATACCATGGCACCGGGTGAAATGACGATTACCGCTCAGGTTCAAGTCGTTTTTGAACTTCTACGTTAAATCTTTACGATAGGTTCTGCGGCGCTTATGCAAGTCAGGATTGTAATCTTTCCAAAGCTGCTGAATGGCCTTGTTTTCCTCCAACTCCGGATTGGTCTCCACATCAGTGATGCCCTGTTTATTGAATAATTCTTGCATGGCCTGAAAGATCACAGCGGTGATGCCTTTTCCCTGATATTCCGGATCAATACCTATCAAATAAAAGGCGGCCGTACTGTTCTTCTTTTTGGCGCGTAAGAGATGAATGAAGCCAAATGGCCATAAACTGCCATTGGCCTTTTTCAAGGCTCTGGAGAAAGAAGGCATGGTAATCGCAAAAGCAACTAGTTTCCCCTCTTTATCCTCCACACATTTGATAAATTCAGGATTGATATACTTTAAGTACTTTTCTTTGTAATGATCAATTTGATATTGCTGGATAGGGACAAAACTGCTCAATGAGCTATAGGTCTTGTTCAACAGGCCGAACATATCATCTACATAAGGGACGATCTCACTCGTTTTGGTAAAGTGAACCAATTTCAGTTGGTACCGCTCGCTCACGATACCTGCAAACTTTTTCACTTTTGGATTCGCGCTCTCGGCCGGTGGAATTTGAATGCGATACTCCACCCATTCAGAGGCTTTTTCAAAGCCCAATTGCTCAAAATGCTCTTGATAGTAAGGATAATTATACCAGGTAATCATGGTGTTCAAATGCTCAAATCCCTTGATCAACAGTCCGGCTTTTTCCATATTGGAAAAACCTACCGGCCCTTCCAAATAGTCTAAATTTTGGTTCCTTCCAATTTCCTCCACTCGGGACAGCAGTGCTTTGGTCACTTCAATGTCATCCACCACATCAAACCAGCCAAAACGCATTTTTGGCTTCTTTTGTTCATTGATCTCGATGTGATTGATGATTCCGGCTATGCGACCCACGGCTTGACCATCACGATAGGCTAAAAAATAGCGGGCTTTAGCGTTTTTAAAGACTGGGTTTTTGGACGGATCCATGCTTTCCAGTTCGTCGTTGATCAACGGGGGCACCCAGTTGGACTCTTTGCCGTAGAGCATAAAAGGGAATTTAACGAACGTTCGCAATTCCTTTTTGGTAATCATTTCTCGTATGGTAATCGCTTCTTGCATTGCGCTATTGAACTTTAGGAGTCAAGGATTTCAAGATTAGTTTCCCCCGCCGTATCGGCTTTTTCTTCGGGCTTCTCGTTCCTGATAATTGGGCGCTTCATCGTCATCGTCAAAGCGTTTGTCAGCATGCATGCCGTCATAGCGGTAAGCAATGCCGAATGCAATATTAAAGCGTGAGGGAGTATCTTTAAAATTAGTAAGTGCGGATACATCAACTTGCAGATTTTTACTGACCAAATAAGCTGCACCTCCTCGTAAAATATCATCAGCATAAAGATCGCTTTTAATCACCTGAACCTCTAAAAACCCTGCCAAACGGGGCGTGAGGGATCTTGTCATGGTGGAGATCCAGGCGTAAGAAGGGAAATCGGTTCCAATAAAGTCGCCACTGAAGTTGTTTACCCAGACCCAGGCTCCCCAATTATTCTGGGTGATGATGGCAGCCCGCGGACTAAACCCTTCCAGATCAGTGGTCACAAAGGGATTATCACTGTAGATGTAATTAGCTCCGGCGTATACGGCCACGGCCGGGATCAACGAGCGCCATTTAAAACGGCGGTTGGCGTGATAACTGTAAATATTGACTTCTTCCTCCACCTTATAGGGGTCATAGACCAGGTATTTGGCGCCCAGGCTTAAGGAGGGAAAACCACTACGATCGAAGGGAACGCTATTATCGCCTTGTATTTGATCAATATCTTCAGAGATATAGGTGGTCGAAAACAGTACTTCAAGGGTCTCCATCAAAAATCCGTAGCGCACGGTCGCATCGATGCCCCAAAGACTGGATTCTGTATTTAGTAAATTGTGTTCCTCATCACCGATCAGGCCGCCGGTTTCAATCTGAATGACATTCTTCCCAGGAGCAAAAGCGCCTTGTGATTGTCCGGGTCGATTAGTGTTGATGGTTTCCGTGTATTGTGCACTGCTTAGCTGATACATGGGGAGCAGCAGCAATAAACAAATGCAGTTTTTTAAGTAGGTCATGGTGAAATCGCTTGTGTTCGCTTTCGCGCCAGCCTGCATTCCAGTTGGACCCGAAGGCCTTTGGAGGACAGCGTAGCATATCTCACAAACATAATGTAAAAAATAGAAAAAGCCTAAATCCGCGTATCCCCTGTAGCGTGTCAATTTTATTGTTTTTTTAAGGCTTCCCAAATGGGGATTGGCTAATTTTGATTTATGCTTGGATTTCTGAAAACCCTCCTTATTATTTTGCTGGTAATCATGGCCTTGCGTCTTTTGGCCCGCATAGCGATGCCTTATCTTCTGCAATTCATTGCAAAAAAAGCCAGCCAACGCGTCAATTCCATGTTTAACGAAGCTCAAGGGAAACAGAATACTCCTGAGGGAGAAGTGCAAATTGACCGAAAGCCTAAATCTAGACCAAGGGATAAGGAACCTGTGGGGGAGTATATTGAATACGAAGAAATAGAGTAGTGGCCTGCGTCGCTATTCTTAAGTTTTTTCGTTCTTTGTAATCCTAAAATGCGTTTTGCTCTATGAAAGCCCACCTGAAAAAGCTTGCACCTCATCTTCTAGTCATCCTTGGATTCGTTATTGTATCACTACTCTATTTCAGTCCCGTACTTCAGGGAAAAAAGATCTATCAGAGCGATATCGCCTGGTACATGGGCATGGCCAAAGAGCAAATTGATTTCCGGGAAACCACTGGTGAAGAGCCCTACTGGACCGATGCGGCTTACGCCGGAATGCCTACCTATACCTTGGGCGCCAAATACCCGCATAACTACATCAAACAGCTGGATTTAAGTCTGCGATTTTTACCCCGACCTGCCGATTATCTCTTTCTTTATTTTTTTAGCTTTTACGTGCTGATGCTGGTCTTAAAAATGAACTGGCGATATGCGGCTTTGGGCGCCTTAGCCTTTGGGTTTTCGACTTATCTTATCGTTATTCTCGGGGTGGGTCATAATGCCAAAGCCCATGCCGTAGGCTATATGCCATTGGTGTTAAGTGGCATCCTGCTTACGTTTAGACGGTACTACTTGTGGGGTTTTCTGTTAACTGCGGTCAGTTTAGCGCTGGAGATCGTGGCCAATCACGTCCAAATGACCTACTACCTGATGCTTTTGGTGATGGTGCTTGGAATCGCCTACGCCATAGATGCCTATCGTAAAAAAGTACTTCCCCACTATTTTAAAAGCCTGGGCATTTTGTTTTTGGCAGCCGGATTTGCTGTGGCTACCAATGCAACGCAATTGATGGCTACACAGGAGTATGCCCAATTCAGTACTCGGGGTGCCAGTGATCTGACCATCAATCCGGACGGAACTCCCAAAGAGCAATCCACCGGTTTAGATAAAGAATACATCAATCAATACAGTTACGGTCTCAGTGAAACCTTGAATCTTTTTGTGGCCAAATTGTATGGCGGTTCCAATAATGAACCTTTCAAGAAGGACAGCGCTTTCGCGAAATATTTACAGGCACAGGGCGTACCGGCCAGCGAATTGGAGCGTGTCTATGATCAGTTCAGTCTTTACTATTGGGGCGATCAACCCGGTGTCTCGGGGCCGGCTTATTTGGGCGCGGTTGTGGTCTTTCTATTTGTACTAGGGCTTTTTTTAGTGAAGGGGCGCTTAAAATGGTGGCTTGTTGGAGGCAGCATATTAACCCTGTCGCTCAGTTATGGTAGCAACCTCTCCTGGTTTACTGATCTCTGGGTGGATCATTTTCCGCTCTATAATAAGTTTAGAGCGGTGACCTCCATTCAAGTGATCGTTGAATTGTGCGTACCGGTGCTGGCGATTTTTGGACTCTATAAAATCCTGCAACCTGTTGGCCGAAAGGAAGATAAGATTAAAGCCCTAAGGAATACCGGATTCATTACAGGAGGCCTTGCCTTGGTTCTTTTGATATTCAAGGGGTTATTTTTCGATTATTCCGGAGGGAATGATGCTTTCTACATCCAAAATTACGGAATGGCCCTCATGGATGCGATCCGTGCTGACCGCTCGGCCATATTGACCAATGAATTATTAAAGACCTTGCTTTTGATCGGTTTGATGATCGGAATTCTATGGGCCTTTTTGGAAGAAAAGCTCAAAGAGTCTCGGGTTTTACTGATGGTCGGGGTCCTAATTCTCTTTGATTTGGTCAGCGTAGCCCGAACTTATGTGAATACAGAAGATTTTGTCAATGCACGGATGATGGATCGACCCTTTCCCGAAACTGCTGCAGACCAGGAAATCCGGAAAGACACTACCCGCTATCGTGTGTATGAAGAACGAGCGGGGATCACCAATAGCCGCAGCAGCTACTACCACAGCTCCATAGGAGGGTACAGCGCGGCCAAACCCCAGCGCATCCAGGATATTGCCGATTTTTATCTTTATCAAGGCAAACAACAGCCGCTCAATTTTCTGAACGTCAAATACATCATTCAGGAAACAGAGGAGGGTACCCGCGTAGTGCAGAATCCGCAGGCCAATGGCAACGCCTGGTTCGTCAATAATGTTCAAGTAGTCGATTCACAGAATGAGGAACTTCTGGCTTTAGATAAAATAAATACTAAGCAAACAGCGGTCGTTCATCGCGAGTATGCTGACTATGTAAGTCAAAAGATGTTTCCTGAAGACTCCACAGCTACCATTGCATTGATCGAGCATCAACCTAATTATCTAAAATACCGGAGTTCGGCGCGCGGAGAGCGTCTGGCTATTTTTAGTGAAGCCTACTATCCTGAAGGATGGAATGCTTATGTGGATGGTGAACTCAAGACTCACTTCAGAGCAGATTACATGCTTCGGGCTATGATGATTCCGGCTGGAACCCACTTGATCGAGTTCAAATTCGAACCCGCCGTCATTGAGAAAGGAAGTAGGTTCACCCTCTTGGCCAACCTGCTCTTGGGAGTTATTTTAATTGGGGGTCTGGTGTGGACCTTTAGAAAGCAAAAGGATGGTTCCGAATCCTAAACCCTCTGGGCTACGCGCCTTGATCGTTACCTACTATTGGCCGCCTGCAGGGGGTCCTGGTGTTCAGCGTTGGCTGAAATTTGTCAAATACTTACCGGAATTCGGTATAAAACCCATAGTGGTCATTCCGGAGAACGCCAGCTATCCTCTACTTGATCCAACGATCGGCAGTGATCTTCCTGATGATTTGGAAATGTTGTTGGTGCCTATTCGGGAACCCAATCAGTGGCTCAAGCGTTGGGGAGCTTCGAGCGCCCGGTCGATCAGCAGCGGGATGATTCCTCCGGAGCAAAAGCAAAGCCTTCGGCAACGATTTTTACTCTTCGTTCGCGGTAATCTATTTATACCGGATGCCCGAAAATACTGGGTTGGCCCTACCACCAAACGAATCAGAAACTATTTAGCGACCCATCCGGTAGACCTACTGATTACTACAGGGCCACCACACAGCGTTCACCGCATTGGACAACACATTAAAAAAAAACATCCTCAGCTGCCCTGGGTAGCCGATTTTAGAGATCCATGGACTGCTATTGGCTATCACGATAAACTGAAATTGACGTCTTGGGCCCAAAGAAAGCATCAGCAATTGGAACAAGAGATTCTGGATCAGGCTGACAATTTACTGGTTACGGCTCCCGGACTGAAATGGAGCTTTGAACAACAAACAGAGACACCAATAACGGTGATTACGAACGGCTATGATGAACCTAATACGGCTACTCACAGATTCTCAGATTCATTTACACTAGCGCACATTGGCTCCTTATTGAGCGACCGAAACCCTGAAATTCTTTGGGAAGCGCTGGCGGAACTCAAAAAAGAAAATGAAGACTTTTCCGATAATTTGAAGTTGGTGCTGGCCGGAAGAGTAAGTGAAACCGTAGTCGAAAGCATTAAAGAACGGGGCCTGGAGCCTCAGTTGGACTTTAGGGGATATGTAAGTCATGCAGAAGCGATCAAATTACAGGAAGAGGCAGCGATGCTCTTATTGATCGAAATTGACCGTCCGGAAATGGAGGTCATCATCCCTGGAAAACTCTTTGAATACCTTAGAGCCCGTCGTCCCATCCTGGCACTAGGACCACCTCGCGCCGATTTCCGAAAAATATTGGAAGAGACGCAAGCGGGAACTTTCTTTACTTACGATCAGAAAGCACCGTTAAAAGCGCAACTGCAGGAAGATTATAACCGTTTCAAAGAGGGTATGCTATCAGTACCTGAAATGAATATAGCGGTATATAGCAGACGTGCGCTGACCGGAAAATTAGCTAACTTGTTGCACCAATTAAAAGCGCACTGATTTGGGCATTATCGCCAGACAATCCATTCAAAATGTGGTCAGTACCTACGTCGGTTTTGGGATTGGCGCGATCAATACCTTATTTCTTTACGTCAATTTTCTGAGTGAAGAATTTTACGGTCTTGTAGGCTACTTATTGGCTTCAGCTACCCTCATGATGCCTCTTTTGGCCTTTGGTGTGCACAATACCCTGATCAAATTTTACAGTAACTGTATAGGTAAAGAACGGGAGCGCCTACTTTCGATGGCTTTGCTCCTTCCGCTACTGTTGATTATTCCGCTTACCATGATAGGTGCAGTGGCCTACGATCAGATCGTTGCCTTTTTAAGTGAGGAAAATCCAATAGTAACGGATTACGTGTGGCATATTCTGCTGATCGCTATTGCGATGGCTTATTTTGAGATCTTCTACGCCTGGGCGAAAACCCAACTGCAGAGTACTTTTGGGAATTTGATGCGGGAGGTTTTTCATCGCGCAGCAGTTACCTTAGCTTTACTGGCCATATACGCAGAATGGCTGACCGCTCCTCAATTCATTTACGTACTGACCCTCATCTATTTTGTCCGCATGCTGGTCATGATGGGGTATGCATTTAAATTGCATGCGCCTACGCTTTCGCGAAAGCTGCCTACCAATTATCGTTCGATCCTCAAATACAGCGCCCTCATCATTCTAGCCAGTGCAGTGGCGGTTATGCTGCTCGAGATCGATATGTTTATGATCGGTAAATTGACCGCAATCGAAAATGTGGCCTTTTATGCCGTGGCCATTTACATAGCTGCGGTGATCGCTGTTCCTGCCAGGGCCATGCATCAGATCACACATCCCATCTCAGCCCAATTACTCAACAAGAAAGATTGGACAGGCTTGGGAGCTCTGTACAAAAAAAGTTCTCTGGTGCTTTTTGTTATTTCCGGACTGCTCTTTTTATTGATCATTTGTAATGTCAAAGAATTATATCGGCTAATTGACCCGCAATACGCCTCTGGTTTATTTGTAGTCCTTCTGATCGGAATGGCTAAAGTTTGCGACAATCTGATTGGGAATAACAATGCCATTTTGTTTAATAGCGATTATTATCGACTGGTCTTAGCTCTTGGCGTAGGTCTCGTCCTACTTGCTGTCGTGTTGAATATGTTGTTCATACCAAGCCTGGGTATTAATGGTGCCGCAATCGCTACATTCCTTGCTACTGTGGGCTATAGCGCCGCAAAAGTAGGAGTGGTCTGGGCCAAGTTTAAACTGCAACCCTTCAGTACGGCGACCCTGCGTATGTTATTACTCTTGATCATTTTAGGAGTTACCTTCTACTTCTGGGATTTTTCATTTCATCCCTTAGTGAATATCGGACTGAAAGCTTCCTTGATTACAGTGACTTATGTACTATTAGTTTTCCGGATGCGAATATCGGAAGAAATCAATAGCCGACTGCGTTTGCTTTGGAGAGAGGAATTACCTTAAAGAAAAAATCCCGCCCGATATAAATATCGGAACGGGACTTTCAACTAACCAACCAAAAAAATCTAACTCAAATTTTATCCTCTGCGTCCACGTGAAGCATCTTTCGAGCTACTTCGCTTTTGACGTGTAGGAGCAGCTTTTCTAGTGCTCCGTTGTGTACTGCGCTGCGCCTTGCTGCTTCGCGAACTTCGTTGTGGGGCCGCGGTGCGCTTGTTACTTGGACGTGACGCTTTTGCTCGTTGCGGAGCAGATCGCTGGGCGCTCCGTTTAGGAGTACGCTGTGTTGATCTCGCTTTCTCAGAGCGCGTGCTACGCCCAGGACTTTGAGCCACCCGACCTTGAGATGACCGGGAATTCTCTCGGCTTACTCGACTGCGGTCGTTTCTCTGGACCCCGCGCTTGTTGTCAACAACGGCACGTCTATTAGCCGTATTGCCGCGAGTTGATCGTTGTACTCCACGCTTATTGTTGTCCGCTGTTCTCCGATTTACCGTAGACGAGCGCTCAGTGCGGCTGTTACGTCCTTGTGAACGGATTACTTCATTCGTACGACTTCTGGAGATCGCACGATTGTCTTTGCGTACATCTCCACGCCCTCGTGCATTATTAGCGACCGCATTAGAACGTCTGCTGATTGCATTGTTTCCGCGATTCACTCGAGTTCGCTCCTGATAATAGCTTCCACGACGTCCGTTGTTGTGCGCTACACGACCACGAGGTCTTCTAAAATCATGACGTGCATTTCGATATCCGTCATTATATCCTCTCCAATAATTATTGCGGTGAAAGGCATAGCTGTAGCGAATTGGCGTATAAAATCTACGGTAGGGATAATTATACACTAAACAACGGTCTACAAAAGGTCTGTAATAAAAGTTGTGCCAGGGCTGAAACACATAGTTTCTGTTATAGATGTTGATATAGCCTCGGTAATAGTCAAAGGCACCAAATCGGTTATAAAAAATCCGCAATCCACCTACACGAACAATTCTATTGTTATTATAGGTGATCCGTACATCACCGGCTTGAGAAATACGACCGTAATAGTCGTAAAATATCGGTACATCTTCTACCTGAATGACCGCGCCAAATTCGTCATACTGAACGAAGGGGTCATAATCATAACCGGAATTGAAACTTAGGCTTACGGGCCCTGCGTTCACTCCAATAGCAACTCCGGAAGCCAATCGAGGAAGGATAAAGTCAAACTCTCCATCAGGATAGACAGAAAACTCAACACCACCTTCTACAAAAATGTATCGACTACCGTCGAAGCGGTTGAAATTTTCAAAATTTTCGACTACGGTCTCCGTAGCGTGCACTGTACCGAGTCCGGTAAACAGTCCGATAAAAAGGAGTGCTAGAGTTTTCATATGTATAGGCTTTAAAAGGTTCATCATCGTTTGTCCGGATCATTTTTTACCGAACACCCTGATTAAAACAAACAGCGTGCCAAAAATATAAATACCTGAAAAACAACAGTATAAGTTAATAGTATTACTTGAATTTGACGAAGATGGATGAATTTTCGGATGCATTTGAGTGTAACAAACAGATTGATCTTTCGTCTTATACTTACATCAATCAAACAATCAACATCATGAAAGAAGACCGTAATCTACTCGTAGCGGCTCATTTGAGTCAGCTACTCGATCTGTTTACCGGCATTGGAGGCTTTATTGTACCCTTAGTGCTCTGGTTGACCCAGCGCGATAAAATTTATGCCATGGACGCCCATGGTAAGGCCATCCTGAATTTTCAGATCAGTTTATTCATCTACTGTCTGATCTGCATCCCACTCATCTTATTTTTTGGTTTGGGATTACTGGGTATATTGGTCTTAGGACTGTTCTCTTTGTTGTTCCCTATCGTAAATGCGGTACGAGCGAGTCAGGGAGAACCCCCGTACTATCCCATCAATTTGCCGATCATCAGCTAAAAAAAGCCTCTGTAGAAGAGGCTTTTTTATTGAAATATTTGATGGATCGATCAATGCTCATTGAGGCGGAAATCAGGATAAGCGTCCATAGCGTGCTCGTGCTGATCCAGTCCTTCCAGCTCTTCACGTTCCGATACTCGGATACCTACGGTTTTCTTTAAGGTAAATATGATGATAAAGGAGGTCAAAACGCAGAACAGACCGATGAGGCCAACCCCAGCTAATTGAATGAGTAACTGATCAAGACCGGCCATAGCGCCAAAGATGCCCACTGCTAAAGTACCCCAGATACCACAGATCAAATGAACCGCAATAGCACCTACAGGGTCATCGAGTTTTAATTTATCGATCAAGGCCACTCCAAAGACAATGATCGCTCCGGCAATTAGGCCAATTAACACGGCGTCGTTAGGACCCATTTGGTCAGCCCCTGCGGTAATCCCAACAAGTCCGCCTAAGATACCATTTAAGAACATGGTTAAGTCGTAATTTTTATACAGTAGTGTAGAGACGGTAAAGGCAGACACGCCCCCTGCAGCTGCGGCCAGAGAGGTCGTTACCAGGGTCAGCGAGGTTAACGCAGGGTCAGCAGAGAGTACAGAACCTCCGTTAAAGCCAAACCATCCCAACCAAAGAATGAGCACTCCGGCGGCTGCAAAGGGTAAATTATGACCGGGTATGGCCTGTGGTTTACCGTGCTCGTCAAATTTTCCAATCCGGGCGCCCAGTAGATAAACGGCAATCAATGCTGCCCAGCCTCCCACGGAATGCACCAAGGTAGATCCAGCAAAATCATAGAATCCGAGTTTATCCAGAAATCCACCGCCCCATTTCCAGGAACCTACGATGGGATACACCAATCCAACGTAGATAATAACAAAGATCATAAAAGGGCCAATTTTAATACGTTCGGCAACGGCACCTGATACGATAGTTGCAGCCGTAGCGGCAAACATCCCCTGAAAAAGGAAATCAGTCCACCAGGTGTAGCCACCGCTGGCATACTCAGCAGTCATTCCATTTTCAGGAGCAGCGATACCGAAGCCGGCAAATTTTAAAATACCGCTAGACCCATCCTCAAAACCGGGGTACATCAGATTGAAACCAAGAAGGTAGTAAAGTAGCAATCCACCACAGATGATAAAGACATTTTTGAATAGGATATTGATCGTGTTTTTCTGTCGGGTGAGTCCGATTTCTAAAAAGGAGAAACCTAGGTGCATAAAGAACACCAGACCCGTACAGATCATCATCCATACATTGTTTGCTGTGAATAATCCTGTTTCCATAAAAATAAATTTTGTTGTATTGTATTAATTAAGCGTTTGTCCACCTTTCTCACCGGTGCGAATACGATATGCTTCTTGCACCTCGGAGACGAAAATTTTGCCATCACCCACTTCTCCGGTTTTTCCGGACTCTAGAATGGCTTTTATGGTGGCTTCCACGTAGTCTTCATTGACCACGATGGACAAGTATCTCCGTTGAATATCACTTGTGCTGTAAGACACTCCACGGTAAACATGTCCTTCTTTTTCGTTGCCTAGCCCGGTGACATCCCAATAGGAAAAGAAGTTGACCCCTACATTGTGCAGGGCTTTTTTCACCTCAGAGAATTTTGATTTGCGAATGATCGCTTCTACTTTTTTCATTTTGATTAGTATTTGATGAGTTTAAAACGAATATACGGCTGCTAACAAGAAGGAAGCCAGGCCTTTCTGAAATTCGAAATCACTGTCCAAAATGACCTCCTCGTCGTAAGTATCCAGTCGCAGTTCAGGAATCAGGGTGAGATCACCCACTTTAGCATTCCCCGAAAGGGTGACTGCAAAGACATTAGCATCTACCGGCCCATTAAAAGCTTCGAAGTATTCTGCCCGGGTTCCCAAAGCAAAAGTTTCGCTCAGACTGTACTGCAGATAGGCCGCAACACCGTAAAATCCGAAGTCAGTATCGCTGTCTCCATCGAAATCTTCAATCGCTCCAGCAGTATTAATTTCATCCGTATTCGTGGTGTTGTAGGTGGCGTTCAGTCCCAGATAAAAATCCTCCGTAAGGTCGGTACCTGCGGTAAGGTCTACCTGAAAGGTAGCTCCAGCCGAGGATTCACCGGGATCAGAGGCGGACGCATCTAATTTTCCATCTTGATCGCCATAGAGCAGATTCAAAAAAGCGCTTCCACTATCGAAAGAATAACCCAATTGTCCGCCCAGGCTATAGGTGCCTACCGGATTAAACTCGGTAAAATCGGTAGGATTCATTAGGGCGAGCATGGCGCTCCACTGATCATCTATGGTCAAGTCGGCTTTAATTCCGGTGTGTGAAAAAGGACCATTGGAGAACATATAGGAGGTTGAGTAGTTGAAATTAGCAGTAGGGGAGATCACTTCGTAGCCTAGAAAGGTATTCCAGTTCCCTAAGGTTAACTTTAGTCTGTCAGTAACGTTCCAATACACATAGAGTTGATTAACGATGCTGGAATTGCCAGAAGATAGAAATACAGCATCCTCTCCGCGCGGCCCAAAGACCAGATCGGCCACCGCTCCTACCTTTTCGCCTTCGTAACTGAAGATGAGATTGGCCATGCCGATCGCAAATCCAGGTCTATTCGCAAAGGAAGTTCCGGGTTCCTGATAAGGAAAGTCGTCGTATTCCCGATTGTAGGAGTTTAGATTCAGTCGATAATAGGCATCTACAGAACCGGAAAAGCCCAAGTTAGAATACCACGATTTTTCATCTTCCTGAGCGAGGGTGATCGTACTACTTAGCGCTAAGAGAATTAAAATACACTTTTTCATAATGGTGATTGATTAATTAGTGGTAGTAAAACTAGGAGTGTCAACATTGGGTACCAAAAAATGAGGGGGTATACCAGTAATTTTTATTCATATCAAAAATTTACCCCCCTTTGATTAGGGGGTTACTAGTTATAAACAGTTTATTTACGGGCTTATTTATTGAATTCGGAATGAAAATGGGTTCATAATCTCCTTTTTACAAGGACGAATTAGGGATTTTTGGGTCAAAAACGTCAATTGACCGATTGTGTTAAGTAAATCTTAAAGAGTACCTTCTTAAGGACGCAGTCCAAAAAGAAAATAAATCATTGTCATTTTCTTAATTCCGTCTACTCCTATTGAGAAATTGATAGCTAGAATTGCTGATTTTGAGAACTTCGGAATAATGCAACCCTACTCTTGTCTTCTTCTTCTTATTCAATAGCTTTAAGATTGGAACTTTCATAATTAATCCTTTTTCGCATGGAAAAACAAGGCCTTTACTTACCTCAATTTGAGCATGACAACTGCGGTGCCGGATTTATTTGTAGCCTGGAAGGCAAGACCTCCAATGATATTATTCATAAGGCGTTGGAGATTTTAGAGAAGCTGGAACATCGTGGAGCGGTCAGTAGTGATGGTAAAACCGGGGATGGGGCAGGTATACTGATTGACATACCACACGATTTCTTTGTAGAAGAATGCGACTTCGAGCTGCCGGAGGCTGGCGCTTATGCCATGGGTAATGTTTTTCTTCCCAAGAAATTCAATCAGTCTGCTTATTGCAAAGCTGTTTTTGAAGAGGAGCTGAAAAATCAAGGATTAATCGTTCTGGGCTGGCGACAGGTCCCTGTTGATCCAGAACATATAGGAGCGATCGCTGCAGATACAGAACCTTATATTGAACAACTCTTTGTGGGTAAGTCTGATGCGCTTAAGGATGCGGCAGTCTTTCAACGTAAATTGTTCGCCGCCCGAAAAATTACCGAACATCGTATACTGAATTCTAAGCTTTCCCAAAGTCATTTTTTCTATCTGCCCTCCCTATCGACCAAAACAGTCATTTTTAAAGGACTTTTAAAACCGGAGGATATTAAGTACTACTATAAGGACTTGATGGACTCGCGGGTGGTGACGCGTTTGGCCCTGGTGCATCAGCGATTTTCAACCAATACTTTTCCTACCTGGGACCTGGCACAACCATTTCGGTACATGTGCCACAATGGCGAGATCAATACCCTGCGCGGAAATATTTCGCGTATGCTAAGTCGCGAAGAGTTGTTGGCCAGCGATTGGTTTGATGAGGACATGAAAAAACTTTTTCCCATCGTTCTGCCTGGCAAATCAGACTCCGCGTCTATGGATATGGTGGTCGAACTTCTATTAATGACCGGTCGCTCGCTGCCGGAAGTCATGATGATGCTAGTCCCCGAAGCCTGGGAAAAGCACAATACCATGAGTGACACAAAAAAGGCATTTTACGAATTCAACTCCTGTGCCATGGAGCCCTGGGATGGCCCCGCTTCCATTCCTTTTACCGATGGAGATTATATTGGAGCTGTTTTGGATCGCAATGGATTGCGCCCTTCCCGCTACAGCGTTACTAAGAATGGCTATGTGGTCATGTCTTCAGAAACCGGGGTGCTGGAATTGGATCCAAAAAATATAGCCTTTCACGGACGTTTAGAGCCTGGGAGAATGTTTTTAGTAGATATGAATGCGGGTCGGATCATACAGGATGATGAAATCAAAGAAGAAATTGCTCAACGTCATCCGTATGCCCAATGGGTAAAAGAACAACTGGTCCATCTTAGGGACATTCCTTATACCAATTGCCTAATCGCCGCTGAGCCCACACCAATAAATACACGCAAGAAGCTCTTTGGCTATACCCGGGAGGATATCAGTACCATCATCATGCCCATGGCTTTAAAGTCAAAGGAGCCCATAGGTTCCATGGGGACGGACACTCCACTGGCAG
This sequence comes from Flavobacteriaceae bacterium YJPT1-3, assembly GCA_029866965.1. Taxonomy (GTDB): domain Bacteria; phylum Bacteroidota; class Bacteroidia; order Flavobacteriales; family Flavobacteriaceae; genus Croceiramulus; species Croceiramulus getboli. Next base: position 2,163,612 of record CP123444.1, read on the forward strand.
TGCTTTCAGAAAAGCCTCAATTGCTCTACAATTACTTTAAGCAGCTTTTTGCTCAGGTAACCAATCCACCACTAGATGGAATTCGAGAAGAGTTGATCACTGATTTAAGCCTTACGCTTGGTGCAGATCACAATCTCTTTGAAATCGTACCGGATCACGCAAAGAAATTGAAGATTCAGAATCCGGTCATCTCCAAAGAAGACCTCGATAAAATTAAAAACGTGGATCATCCGGATCTGGAAGTGGCATGCTTAAGCATGACTTATCCCATAGTACAAGGGTTGAACGGATTGGAAGAGGCTTTAAAGCAGTTACTCGACCAGGCTATTCTGGCCATCGATCAGGGGAGTAACATTCTGATTCTATCCGATCGGGGAGTGGATCAAGAACAAGCTCCCATACCTGCAGTCTTGGCGCTTTCCTTCATCAACAGCTCCTTACAAAAAGTGGGCAAACGATCGCAAATGAGTATCATCATTGAATCAGCGGAACCCCGCGAAGTGCATCATTTCGCCTTACTTTTTGGTTATGGTGCCAGTGCGATCAATCCCTACATGGTGAATGAGATCATCGGTGAAGAAATCAGTAAGGATGACGACTCTTTAGAACGCTTCAACCAGGCCATCGAAAGCTATAATTATGCGGTTGGAAAAGGGGTGAACAAGGTGATGAACAAAATTGGAATCTCCACCTTGAACTCCTATCGTGGCTCTCAGCTTTTTGAGGCTCTAGGACTCAATTCGTCCTTAATTGATGCCTATTTTCCGGGTACTCCATCCCGTATAGAAGGGATTGGATTGTATGAGGTAGAACGACAAATTGCAAGGCGGCATCAGTCCGCTTTCGCGAAAGCGGATATCCCCTCCGTTTTGGACCTGGAAATGGGCGGGCAGTACCGCTGGAGACGTAATGGTGAAAAGCATATGTTCAGTCCGTTGAGTGTGGCTAAACTCCAGCAAGCGGTACGTCAAAACAATCCGACCACCTATAAAGAGTATGCAGCCTTGATCAATGAACAGTCCGAGCAATTGATGACCATTAGAGGATTGTTTGAATTCACGAATTACGATCCTATCCCCCTGGAAGAAGTAGAGCCCTGGACCGAGATCGTAAAACGCTTCAAAACAGGAGCCATGTCCTACGGCTCCATCAGCAAAGAGGCTCATGAGAATTTAGCGGTAGCTATGAATCGCATTGGCGGAAAGAGCAACAGTGGAGAAGGTGGGGAAGATGCTAATCGGTTTTATAAGGACGCTAATGGAGACTGGAAGAATAGTGCGATCAAACAGGTGGCTTCCGGCCGCTTTGGGGTATCCATCAATTATCTGACCAATGCTGCTGAAATTCAGATCAAAATGGCCCAGGGTGCCAAGCCTGGGGAGGGCGGACAATTACCGGGAGAAAAAGTGAATCCCAGTATTGCCAAAACGCGAAATTCAACTCCCTATGTGGGTTTGATCTCCCCGCCACCCCACCATGATATTTATTCTATTGAGGATCTGGCCCAATTGATCTACGACCTGAAATCGGCCAACCGGGCTGCACGCATCAACGTGAAGTTGGTGTCTGAAGTGGGCGTGGGTACCATAGCCGCCGGGGTGGCCAAGGCCAAGGCCGATGTCATCCTGATCTCTGGATACGATGGCGGAACAGGAGCATCTCCTTTGACCAGCCTTAGGCATGCCGGACTTCCGTGGGAATTAGGGATCGCCGAAGCACAACAGACCCTGGTCATGAACGATCTGAGAGGTCGGGTTCGTCTGGAATGTGATGGACAATTAAAAACCGGTCGCGATGTTGCTGTGGCAGCCTTATTGGGAGCCGAAGAGTTCGGATTTGCCACCGCACCTCTAGTGGCCTCAGGCTGCATCATGATGCGGGCTTGTCACTTGAACACCTGTCCGGTGGGGATCGCTACACAAAATCCGGAATTACGCAAGAAATTTGAAGGAAAGCCGGAACACGTGGTCAACTTCATGTACTTCATTGCCGAGGAGCTGCGAGAGATCATGGCCCAATTAGGATTCAGAACCGTCGATGAAATGGTCGGTCAGGTCCAAAAGCTCAATCGATCTAAGGTGATCGATCATTACAAGGCCGGAGGTATCGACTTGTCACCCATCTTACACGAGATTGACCGTCCGCAGGGAGTAGCCGTGTACAACGTTCAGGAACAGGAGCATCATCTGGAGGATGCCATCGATTTTGAAATCATGGAGTTGGCTCACCAGGCACTATACCGCAAAGAAAAAACACAGCTCGACCTGGAGATCAGAAATGTGCATCGGGCGGTCGGGGCCATTTTGAGCAATGAGATCTCAAAGATCTATGGAGAACAAGGCCTGCCGGAGAATACCTTAAAGGTTAATTTTAAAGGATCGGCCGGACAGAGTTTTGGGGCTTTTGCGGCTCACGGACTCACGCTCAAGATCGAAGGTAATGCCAACGATTATTTGGGCAAAGGCTTGTCGGGGGCTAAATTGATTGTCAAGGTACCTGAAGAATCGACCATTGTTCCTCATGAAAATGTGATCATCGGCAATGTGGCCTTGTACGGAGCCACGAGTGGTGAAGCCTACATAAACGGAAAGGCAGGAGAGCGTTTTTGCGTGCGGAACAGTGGTGCCCAGGCTGTGGTGGAAGGGATTGGAGATCATGGCTGTGAATACATGACTGGAGGAGTTGCTGTGATACTTGGAGACACCGGAAGAAATTTTGGAGCAGGCATGAGTGGTGGAATAGCCTACGTTCTGGACGAATCTGGTGATTTTGAAGTCAAATGCAACAAGGAAGCGCTTAACCTGGATCCGGTTACATCAGAAGAGGATAAACAACAACTGTTTACTTTGATCGAGAATCACTACAACTATACCTTAAGTCCGCGAGCACAGCACCTCCTAGAACATTGGGAGGAGCTGCTGCCTAAATTCATCAAAGTATTACCGGAAGAATACAAACAAGCACTGATCCGTCTGGAGCGGGAACGTCAAACCGATCTAACCGCATAAATGAAGTTGAACCAGAGAAAAGAGTATACACCATGGGAAAAGTAACCGGATTTTTAGAATTTGATCGACAGGATGAGGCGTATTTGCCCGTAGAAGAGCGCATCAAAGAATACAAAGAATTTACCGTTCCCCTCCAGGAACAGGAACTTAAAAAGCAGGGGGGCGCTGCATGGACTGTGGCATCCCTTTTTGCCACAGCGGTTGTCCTCTGGGGAACCTCATTCCAGATTTTAACGATGCCGTATATCGAGGAGATTGGCAGGAGGCCAGTGAAATGCTCCACGCGACCAACAACTTTCCGGAATTTACAGGCCGACTCTGTCCTGCGCCTTGTGAAGAGGCCTGCGTGCTGGGGATCAATGCAGATCCGGTGGCTATTGAGAATATTGAAAAAAATATTGCAGAACGCGCTTTTGAACAGGGATGGATCAAGCCTCAGATTCCACAAAAACGAACCGGTAAAGAAGTGGCCATTATCGGTTCAGGCCCTGCGGGCTTAGCCGCAGCTCAACAACTGAACCGGGCCGGTCATCAGGTGACTGTTTATGAACGGGACGCTCAGGTGGGCGGACTCTTGCGCTACGGGATTCCCGATTTTAAAATGGAAAAGAAAGTGATCGATCGTCGCGTAAAGGTAATGACCGCCGAGGGTATTGAATTTGTGACCAACACTCACATCGGGAAAGATGTAGATGTACAGTTTCTTCGGGAAAAGTTTGACGCCTTGGTACTTTGCGGAGGAGCGACGGTACGTCGCGATTTGCCGGTTCCCGGAGCTGGTTTAAAAGGAGTGGTGCAAGCCATGGATTTTCTGCCGCAAAACAATAGGCGAGTTTCCGGAGAGGAATTCGCGGAAGCGGAGATCACGGCACAAGGAAAAAAGGTGATCGTCATTGGTGGTGGAGATACCGGCAGTGACTGTATCGGTACTTCCGTGCGTCAGGGCGCGACTAAAGTGACCAATTTTGAAATCATGGGGAAAGCCCCGGAAGGCAGGCCGTCTCATCAGCCCTGGCCATTTTATCCTATGCGATTACGCACCAGTTCGAGCCATGAAGAAGGTGTGGAGAGGGAGTGGGGGATTTCAGCTAAAGAATTTATAGGGGATGAAGAGGGTAATCTTAAGGCGTTAAAGACCGTACGTGTCGAATGGATCGAGGAACCCGGGGAGCGTCCCCTGCTGCGTGAGATTGAAAATAGTGAGGAAGAATGGGCCTGTGACCTGGCTTTGCTGGCCTTGGGCTTTACAGGAAGCGAACCGACTCTGGCCGAGCAATTGGGCATCGAACAAGATGCCAGAACCAATATTAAAGCCTCTATACGGGATTATCAAACCAGTGTACCCGGAGTATTTGCCGCAGGGGATATGCGTCGTGGTCAATCACTGATCGTTTGGGCTATTTCGGAGGGACGGCAGGCGGCTCATCACGTAGATGCCTACCTTATGGGCCAATCCGATCTACCGCTCAAAGGAGAAGGTGATCTGCCCCGGGTTTAGCTGAGGTCCTGCGCTCTAATTCAATCAAATACTTTTCCGGTCTTGTAGTATTTATAGCCATAATAGGCTACCTGAACTACGGTGGTCCAGGTGAATATGTTTTGAATGAGTCGATTTCGTTTTTTATTCTTAAAAAGCTTGGCCATCATTTTTCTTTAAAAGATGGTCTTTATCTTCAGCTTTTCCTGTTAAGAATATTGTAAAATCATGGAATGCAACGGATGCCGTTATAGAAAAGTTGATTTCGGGTAAATGGAGAATGGCTTAGTCGTTCAACATCACCGGCATCACTAGCATGGTCACCTGCTCTCCTTCATCCTGCCCATCCAGGGGAGTAAGAATTCCCGCCCGGTTGGGAAGCGACATCTCCAAAGAAACGTCGTTCGCATTAAGGTTGTTCAGCATTTCTAAGAGAAATCTGGAGTTGAACCCAATTTGCATATCATCGCCCTGGTAGTCGCAGGTCAACCGTTCTTCGGCCTTATTACTGTAGTCGACGTCTTCGGCAGAAATATTCAACTCAGAACCGGCAATCTTGAGCCTGATCTGATGCGTGGTCTTATTGGAGAAGATCGAAACCCGTCGCACGCTATTCAAGAACTGATTGCGATCGATGGTCAACTTGTTGGGATTCTCCTTAGGAATGACCGCTTCATAGTTGGGGTATTTCCCATCGATCAATCGACAGATCAATTCGGAATTGTCAAAGGTAAAACGGGCATTACTCTCATTGTATTCCACCAAAATATCGTTGTCATTTCCGGCCAGTATACTTTTGAGTAGGTTGAGTGGTTTCTTGGGCATGATGAACTCAGCCGTTTGATCTGCAGTTACATCACTACGCTGGTACTTGACGAGCTTGTGGGCATCTGTGGCTACAAAGGTGAGTCCGTCAGAATCAAACTGAAAGAAGACCCCGCTCATGACCGGACGTAAGTCGTCATTTCCGCTGGCGAAGATGGTGGTGCTAAGCGCCGTTGCCAGAACATCTGAAGGGACGGTCACGCTTTTAGGATCATCCAACGCTACAGCATTAGGAAACTCCTCACCATCGGCATAGGCCAAAGCGTATTTACCGTGATCAGAGCTGATCTCAATGGTATGGTTATCCTCAGCCACAAAAGTGAGGGGTTGCTCCGGAAATGTTTTTAAAGTGTCTAATAGCAAGCGTGCAGGGACTGCTATACTGCCAAGATCTTCAGAATCGACTTCCAGACGCGAGACCATGGTGGTTTCCAGGTCAGAGGCGGAAACTTTTAAGCTTTTCTGGTCCAGTTCAAAGAGGAAATTATCAAGTATGGGTAGGGTATTGCTATTGTTGATAACACCACCTAAAACCTGTAATTGTTTTAAAAGGTAAGAGCTGGATACGATAAATTTCATGATGTACGTTTATTGTTCGCTGTGCGATTCTGCGTTAGTAAGGGACTCCAAAGTCCACTACAAATATATTTTAAACCCTACGCTTGCCGAAACAAACTTATCAACAGTGTTTAATGGTATTTTCGCTTGCGCAGAGCGTTGAAGACCAAACCAAAGATCAGCAAAAAGACCAGAGGAAGCCCCAGGGCTATGGCTTGCCACTTTCCTCGTTGGGCGGCCACTTTTTCGGTATCGAGAAAGGCGAGTTGAATTTCCTTATTTCGAATGTTAATAAGCCCACGATCCCCAATCAGGTAATCCATACTATTGAGCAGGAGCTCCTTATTGCCGTACTGCTGGAAAGTGAACTTGTCCAGTCCTAATTCCATAGGATTGCCTCGATTATCCAGTTCATTAGCGATCAGATCGCCATCACTGAAGACAATGAGGGAGGATGTCCCGCTTTCGCGAAAGCGAAGACTGTCTAAGCTCACCGGTTTGACCCGATTTTGAAAGACCGATGTAAATTGACCTTCTAAGAGCACGCCCAAAACTTGTGGACCCGCCTGATATTGATTGGGATTAGGAGGGGTCCCGATGGAAGACAGGCTGATTTCCAAAGGGGTTCCTACCACCCGAGACAGGGCAGAACTTTCAAGCAATACGGTTTTATTCACCGCATTCTCCAAAAGATCAATGGGATTGGCGTATTCGAATTTTACAGGACGATCGATGCCTTGCGTGATCAAAGTGCTGTCTCCTGGAGTGACCAACGGCAAATAGGGCCAGGGCAATTGGGTATATTGGGAAGCCGAGCCTTCGCCACTGGCCACGGTGAGTGGTGCCGAATACATATCCATGACCAATGCCGGGTTGATGCGCAGCCCGTATTTGAAAAGTTGATCGTTCAAATTCAGGTCCCTTGGAAAAGCGAGCGCGCGCTCGGAGGCAAAGAGGCTGTCTGTTTCCATGGCTACTGCATCCAACAGCAGCATGCCCTTACCTCCAGACATGATGTATTGATCGATGACGAATTTTTGTTCTTCGGTAAAGGCCTGAGTGGGTTTGGCAATGACTAGCAAGTCAAAGGTATTTTTTAGTGCTTGTAAGGCCCGTTCGGGATTCTGTGCAATGGCTTCCACGGGAAAGGGTGCAATGTAGTAGCGTTGTTGCGCGCTGCGAAATAGATCAGCAATGTAGCGATCCTCCAGGGTGCCATTTCCTTTGAGTACGGCAATCCGTTTACTTTTGGGCGTCACCAGCTGGGAAATGGCATTGGCCAATTCGTACTCCAGGCTTTGAATGGATTGGGCCACGCGTTCTTCCGGTCCTGCGCCAAGCGTGTTCTGCAGTAAGGGGATGGGTAGGGTCTGCCCGTTATGCGTAGCCGTTGCCCAGGGAAAAATAATCTCTTCGGTAAGTTTTCCATTCTCCCGCACATTGATACGCGCCGGTTGCATACCGGCTTCCAGAAACCGATTGGCGATTTCTTCTATAGGTAGGCCTTCGCTTTTTGGGTCTTGAAAGGAGAACTGAATATTGGAATTGATCGCGTTCAGCTCTTCCAGGAGTTGTCGGGTCTCCAATTGAAGTTTGCGGAATTCACCCGGGAATTCGCCCTCTAAAAACACTTCCACATAGACCGGAGATTGAGGTTGTTCGGCCAGGCGGATGGTTGTCTCAGATAGGGTAAAACGCTGATCTTGGGTGAGATCAATACGTCCCGGCGCCGTTGCTGCAAATACATTGATCAGGATCAATCCTAAAAGTAAGAGGAGTACGCTCAAGCGAAGCCGCTTTGGATCACGGTTGAGCCGCACGGCCGTCCAGCACAGGAAGAATAGAATCAGGCTTAAAAAATAGAGGACGTCCTTAAGTGCAAGCACTCCACGGCTGACACTTTCATAATGGCTCTGCATGCCTAATTGTGAAAGCAAGTAGTCTTGAGCACCCAATACATTGTAATTGGCCAGACCTTCAAGTCCAAAGTAAAGCAGGAAACATAGAAAAACAGCCAGGATAAAGGCGATCAATGGATTGTGGGTGAGCGTAGACGCGAAAATACCAATGGCGGTATAGGAGGCGGCCAACAATAGCAATCCCAGGTAGGAACCTAATAATACCCCGCTATCGTAATTGCCTTCCGGATTCCCCAAACTGGAAATGGCCCAGACATAAAGTAGCGTAGGGAGTAAGGTTAATACCAGAAGCACTAAGGCGCCCAGGTATTTGCCCATAACTAACTGCATAGCGGATAAGGGCTTGACCAGCAGTAATTCCAAGGTGCCGGTCTTTCGTTCTTCACTAAAGCTGCGCATGGTCACTGCCGGAATAAGGAATATAAATACCCAGGGTGCCAAAAGGAAGAAGGGAGACAGATCGGCAAAGCCGAAATCGAAAATATTGAACTGACCTTCAAAGACCCAAAGGAAAAGTCCACAGACCACTAGAAAAATCCCGATGACCAGATAGGCAATGGGGGAGGAAAAAAAGGAATTGATCTCTTTCTTTAAGATAGCAATCAAAGGCTCTGGCTTTTGTCGATTATACGTTAAACGGGTCCTAGCTGCTCTAATAGCGCTTAGTTAGAATCCGAAGGTTCAATTTTATTTCAAACTTACAATTTTATTCACGCTCCAGGCCTGAGGCTTTTGGCTAAATAAGGCCTTGGTTTTTGGCCAAAGGTCTTTAAAGAAAGCGCTCTCCCGATAGGCGTTTAAATGGGCTTCCGTCTCCCAGTAACTGTAGGTAAAAAAAATACAGGGATTGTCAGTGCCTTGGTACAACTCTAAAAACTCACATCCCGGAAAACTTCGAATCTGCGCCTTGTTGGCCTCAAAAATTTCGCGAAAGCGGTCTAGCTCTGATTCATGAAATTCCATTTTTACGATACGGACGATCATGAATCCAAAAAATTAACAGTGATGGTGTCCCGGTATTCCAGACCGAAGAGGGTAGAGGCACTACCTACGGTTTTAGGATTACTTTTATAAATGGACAGTTCAATGTAGTTAGAAGAGTTAAAGAGCGCCAGCTTCTTCCCATCATCCTCTCTTTTGGAGGGGTCGATATCAAAGTTTATGGCGTCACTGTAATTCTTGTAAATTTTAGTAAAAGTGGCTGTTCGTGCGGTGATTTTAAAGGGTCTGCCTTTACCCACGTCATCAAAGAGCTTTTTGGTGATGTTGCTGATGACATTCCCATAGTTGTCGATATAGATCACCGTACCAATGATCTGTTTTTGGTCTTTATTGATTACTGGCATCACATCTCTCAACTTCTTGATGGAACTGATCGGTTTACCGATGACCCCCAGGGTACCTCCCCGGGCGATATGGCAAGCCGCTCGAACAAATACGTCAAGTACCGTAAAATTGGTTAGCGTTCTATCGTGTATGTTGATGCTTACGATCTCCTCCGGTCTGATGTCTCGGGTAATGAGCGACATCAAACCATTATCCGCACAGATAAAGAAATGACCCTCCAGTTTAATGGCCAGGTGCTGGGTTTCGGGAGTGAGTTCTGAATCAATGCCGATGAGGTGGATGGTTCCTTCCGGAAAGTTGCTGTAGGCATTCTCTATGATGTACGCGGCCTCGGTAATGTGAAATGGGGAAACCTCGTGAGAGATATCCACAATTTGTACTTCGTCCAACTGGCTGAGTATGGCCCCCTTGACGGCTGCGGCAAAGTGGTCTTTGACTCCAAAATCAGTCGTTAAAGTAATGATGGCCATAAAATTTAGGTCCCGAATTAAGGTCAGGAGGCCTGCTTGTGAGATAGTGAATAAATTGTAAAGAAGTCCGTTCAAATGTCCATGAGCAACTCCTAAATTTAGCTACATTTGTTTCAAACAAAGCTAAAGTAATCACTTCAATTATACCTCTTAACACCGTGCGCTTTTGAACGAAATCATCATTGAACTTTCAGAAATCAGTCCTCGCGAATTCTTCGGAGAACGCAATGCCAATATAGAATTACTAAAACAGTACTTCCCTAAGCTCAAGATCGTGGCCCGGGGAAATAAGATAAAAGCCTACGGAGACGAAGAACTGCTCGAAGAGTTCGATCGCCGGTTTAGTATGCTCACTGATCATTTTGCGAAGTACAACAAGTTGGATGAGAACGCCATGGAGCGGGTGTTGACCAGTGTAAGCAAGGAAGATTACGAAAGCACTCCGGAATCAGGAGAAGTATTGGTTCATGGGGTGAGCGGTAAGCTGATCAAAGCTCAGACCGCCAATCAGCGAAAGCTGGTTGCTCTGGCGCATAAGAACGATTTGGTATTTGCCATCGGTCCGGCAGGAACCGGAAAAACCTATACCGGAGTTGCACTGGCGGTAAAAGCCCTAAAGGAAAAGCAGGTAAGACGGATCATTTTGACCCGTCCAGCTGTGGAAGCCGGAGAAAATTTAGGTTTCCTGCCCGGAGATCTTAAAGAGAAACTGGACCCTTACATGCAGCCACTTTACGACGCCTTGCGCGATATGATCCCCGCAGAGAAATTGGAGAGTTTTATTGAGAAAGGGGTCATTCAGATCGCGCCTTTGGCCTTTATGCGAGGACGTACCCTGGATAATGCCTTTGTAATCCTGGACGAAGCTCAGAACACCACCCACGCCCAGATGAAAATGTTCCTGACCCGTATGGGTAAGAATGCCAAGTTTATGATCACGGGAGACCCCGGGCAGATCGATCTTCCACGGCGCGTGATCTCCGGATTGAAAGAAGCCTTGCTCATCTTGAAAGATGTAAAAGGGGTAGGAATGGTCTACCTGGACGATAAGGACGTCATTAGACACCGTCTGGTCAAGAAGATTATTTCGGCCTACAAGGAAATCGAGAATAGAAATTAATTGAGTCCCCAAAGAACCAGCTTATGAGTACGCCAACCTTAATGGATACGCAGTTCCAATTTCCCGGGCAGCAAAAGGTATATAAGGGGAAAGTTCGCGAGGTCTACACCCTGGATAACGACCTGCTTGTTATGATCGCGACCGATCGCTTAAGCGCTTTTGATGTGGTTATGCCCAAGGGTATTCCGTATAAAGGACAGATCCTAAATCAGATCGCGACCACCATGATGCGGGACACTCAGGATCTGGTGCCTAACTGGTTGGAGGCAACTCCTGATCCCAATGTGGCCATTGGCAAGCGCTGTGAACCTTTTAAAGTGGAAATGGTCATTCGAGGCTATCTTAGCGGTCATGCGGCACGGGAGTATAAGATGGGTAAACGGGAACTTTGCGGCGTACCCATGCCAGAGGGCATGAAGGAAAATGACGCTTTTCCCAAGCCCATTATTACGCCGGCCACTAAGGCTGAAATGGGGGATCACGATGAGGATATTTCTCGAGCGGAAATTCTAAGACGCGGTATTGTCTCTGAAGCTGACTATTTGGTGCTGGAAGACTACACCCGCAAATTATTTCAACGAGGAACAGAAATCGCTGCCAGTCGTGGACTTATACTCGTCGATACCAAATATGAATTTGGAACTACGGCAGATGGAACCATTGTACTCATTGACGAAATCCACACTCCAGACAGTTCGCGTTATTTTTATCAGGAGGGCTATGTGGAGCGTCAGCAACGCAATGAACCCCAAAAACAATTGTCCAAGGAATTTGTGCGCCAGTGGCTGATCAGTCAGGGTTTTCAGGGTAAAGAGGGGCAGCAGGTACCCGTCATGAGCGATGATTACGTCGAATCGGTGTCACAACGCTACATCGAATTGTACGAGCAGATCACCGGTGACGCTTTCGCGAAAGCAGACGTCAGTCAAATTCAGGATCGGGTAGAGCAAAATGTGCTTCATTATCTGGCTTCACGCTAGTCGAGTCTAATCTCAAACTGAGCGATCATTTCCAACAGTAATTCTTCAGAAGGAGAAAGATTACTCTTCGAAGTTTTTTGCTTGTCCAGGCGATCGAAGTAGGGTTGAATACCCCCATCTTCATAGGCAGTGACCACTTCCGGATGCACGTAATACTTTCTGCAGACCGCTCGGGTATTGCCTAAGGCCTTGGCACTGGCATCAAAGGCCTTGAGTATATTCTTTTTGTTTTGATCTTCGTCCTGAACATAACCGATGTCGTGTAAGGTCTCAAAGAATACTTTGGTTCCGCTCCAGGTCCTGAAGTCTTTGGCTGAAAAATGTTCTCCGCATAATTCATGAATGTATTCATTCACCATGGAGCTGTCGATGGTGTGTTTATCACCGGACTCATCAAAATACTTGAACAATTCCCAACCCGGAATCTCTTCACATTGAGTGACCAATCGTCGAAGTTTCTTGTTGCGCAGAGTCACTTCGTGCTCTTTCCCTTTCTTACCGACAAAATGGAACTTCATTTTGTTCTTAGAGGTTTCTACATGACGGGTCCGCAGGGTAGATAAGCCATAGGTTTTATTTTTCTTGGCGTAGTACTCATTGCCCACCCGGATGTGGGTCTCCTCCATAAGCCGAACGATCAGCGCCAAAACCTTGCTTTTGGGCATGCCTTCCTGATCCAGATCATCATCAACTCGTTTCCGGATGGTGGGAAGAAGCTCGCCAAAGGCGGCCATTTTAAAGAATTTGGTCTGATTGCGTAATTGGGTCCAGGTTTCGTGATAACGATACACTTTTCTATTCTTAGCATCGCGCCCCACCACCTGGATATGACCGTTTGGGGGTTCTGCAATGCGCACTTCCTCCCAGGCTGGGGGAATGACCAAATTTTTGATTCGATCCAACTGCTTTTTAGAAAGCAAAGGTTTGTTTCCTTTTAGGTATTCAAAATCCTTACGCAGCCGTTTTCGTTCAATGGTCAGCTCCTTATCTGTAACGTAGATCAGATCGGCCAAGGTGGCTGCTTTGGAAGGATCATCCAATATGTCTTGTACTTGTTCCGCTTCAATGGTCATGCTTTAAATGTACAGGCTGAGGTCGTTAAATTCTTGCCAATGGGCTGCGAAATTTTCCCTAAAATGAACTTGGTCGTTGATCACTACCACCCTTTTCACGGCTAGAGTCTCAGGATTTGCACCTATATTTAGGCATGAAATTTATCGACCGACTTCTGGCAGATTTTGCAGCTGCTGTATGGGGACTTCCTTTATTGATTCTTTTAATTGGCGGCGGACTCTATTTGCTTATCCGATCTCGTTTCCTGCCTTTTCGTTACCTGGGACACGCCATTGGCGTACTGCGCGGTAAATATGACGATCCCAATGATCCGGGCGAGATTAATCATTTTGAAGCCTTGACCACCGCCCTTTCCGCCACGGTGGGTATGGGCAATATTGCAGGTGTAGCTGTAGCGATCGCCATTGGTGGCCCTGGGGCCGTATTTTGGATGTGGATCAGCGCAGTGGTCGGGATGGCGACTAAATTCTTTACGGGAACTCTGGCCATTATGTACCGAGGTAAAGACAGCGCCGGGCAGGTGCAGGGTGGCCCCATGTACTTTATTGTTGAGGGTTTAGGTCAAGCCTGGAAACCTTTGGCGGTCTTTTTTGCGCTGGCGGGTCTGGTAGGGGCCTTGCCGGTATTTAATGTCAATCAACTCACTCAGGCCATCAATGACATTTTGTTGGTGCCCAATGGGATCCAGGTTTCTTTAAGCTCCAATTTGATCATTGGATTGGTACTCGCAGCCATCACCACCGTGGTCGTTGTGGGTGGGGTGACCCGAATCAGTAAGACGGCATCCAAGCTGGTACCCACTATGGTGCTGCTCTATTTTGGGGCTGTGGTCATCATTTTGGGAGTACATGCATCTGAGCTTCCTCAGTATCTCGGATTGATATTTACGGATGCTTTTGCGGCCAAGAACTACAGTGGAGATCCTTTGCTGGGAGGGCTCGTAGGCGGACTCATCTTATTAGGCATCAGGCGAGGCGCCTTTTCAAACGAAGCCGGTATAGGTACGGCGCCCATGGCTCATGGAGCAGCAAAAACAGCCTCTCCGGTGCGTGAAGGCCTGGTCGCGATGCTCGGACCTGCGATCGATACCTTGATGGTGTGTACGCTTACAGCATTGGCCATACTGGTCACCGGCGTTTGGAAAACGACAGACGCCAACGGTGTCAGTCTGACCGCTTCCGCCTTTGCCGATGCCATGCCCGGTTTCGGGAAGTACGTATTGCTGGTTTGCATTGCTGTATTTAGCATCTCTTCCTTATTCTCCTACTCTTATTATGGCACTAAGTGTCTGTCCTTTCTGCTGGGGACTAAGCATAAGAAGTATTACAATATTTTTTACATCGCCAGTATTTTACTGGGTGCGACCACATCGCTGAGTATGATGATCAATTTGATCGATGGTTTTTTTGCGTTAATGGCCATTCCCACCATGACAGCCACCCTCCTTATGGCTCCACGGGTCATGAAAGAGGCCCGGCGCTATTTTGACGAACTGAAGCAACAGAAAGCCAAACAGAAGATTTAATTTCGCAGGGTGCACAGAAAGGTATACACTCACGTTCTTACCCGTCCGGAGGATTTTAAAAAGAAGCTGCTGCAATGGAGCGCCTCCGCAAACCCTAAACTTTGGTTAGACAGTAATGGACATCAGGATAAGCATAGCTCTTATGAAGCCCTACTGGCGCTTGGGGCGCAGAGTCAACTAAAAGCGAACGCCACTCAGGCCTTTGACCAATTGAAGGCTTATCGGCAGCAGACCCAAGATTGGATTTTTGGCTATTTGACCTACGACTTGAAAAACGAGGTGGAAGCACTGCACTCGGCCAATTTCGACGGACTTGAATTTCCGGATCTGTTCTTTTTCCAGCCCGAGAAGCTGTTTCTGATCAAAGAAAACCGACTGGAGATGCGATACCTAAGCGCTGTGGCTGATCAACTGCAGGAAGATTTTCAGGCCATCCAGCGGGTAACTATTGAACGGCTACAACCGCAACAGCGGCCACAGATCCATTTACGCATCCCCAAAGAGGAATACATGCAGAAGGTAGAGCAGCTCTTGCACCACATTCACCGCGGGGATATCTACGAGGCCAATTTTTGTCAGGAATGCTATGCTGAAGCAGCAATCGATCCATTGTCCACCTATCAACGGCTCAATACCGTCAGTCGGCCTCCGTTCGCTGCCTTTTTGAGGTACGGTGATCTTTATGCGCTTTGCGCTTCTCCTGAACGTTATTTAAAGAAATCAGGCAGTCGTATGCTTAGTCAGCCCATCAAGGGTACTGCTCCCCGAAGCGCTGATCCTAATGAAGATGCAGCTTTCGCGAAAGCGTTACAGCTGGACCCCAAGGAGCGCTCTGAAAATATCATGATCACTGATCTGGTTCGGAATGATCTGTCCCGTACCGCCCTTCGTGGAAGCGTTCAGGTGAGCGAACTCTGTGGCATCTATTCCTTTCCGCAGGTACATCAGATGATCTCTACCGTAGAATCGCAGTTAGGGCCAGAGGTGGACCCGGTAATGGTGTTGCGAACGACCTTCCCTATGGGCAGTATGACCGGAGCTCCCAAAGTACGGGCCATGGAGATCATTGAAGCCTTGGAAGAAACCCGCCGAGGTTTGTACAGCGGAGCTATTGGATATATGGATCCTGATGGAAATTTTGATTTTAACGTAGTTATACGCAGCCTGCTCTACAACGCCGCTAAAAGCTACCTATCATTTTCCGTGGGGAGCGCCATCACCGCCCGAAGTGTTGCGGAGAAAGAATACGCCGAATGCGTGCTGAAGGCCAAAGGGATCCGGCAGGCATTAGGAGATCTTTAAGAGCAAACAAAAATTAAGGTCTTACCTTTAAGGCATGCATTTAGAACAGCAGCTCACCTTTCTTAAACGACAAATTCACGTGGAGGTGTTCCGTCCGGAACAACCCAAACGGGCGGTGATTTTAGTTCACGGGTTTGGTGACCATTTAGGTCGGTATGTGGACTCGGTCATTCCGGTGTTGCAGGACGCCGGATGCGCTGTCGTGGCCTACGATCACCTGGGTCATGGAAAAACCCAGGGGAAACGAGGATACGCGCCCAGCTATGAGGCCGTTTTGGATCTGCTTGACCAGGTGGTGCGCTACGCACGCCAACATTTTCCTGACCTACCGGTAATGCTTTACGGTCACAGCATGGGTGGGAACATTGTGCTCAATTATGCCATGCGAAGAACCCAGGAGCTCTGCGGTGTGATTGCGACCAGTCCCTATTTGCGTTTGGCGTTCGATCCACCGGCCTGGAAACTAAAACTGGGGCGATTATTGCTCCAATTGTGGCCTTCCTTTACCTTGGATTCCAAACTCGATCCGCAGGCGATCTCGCGATTGCCGGAAGAGGTTGCCCGCTATCAGGAAGACCCGTTGAACCATCACGAGATCAGTCCGGTCTACACCTTTCCCGTACTGGATGCCGGACAATGGGTGTTGGCACATCCCGATCAATTAAAGGTGCCCACGCTGCTGGTTCACGGTACCGGAGATCGCATTACCGATCATCAGGCCTCGATCGATCTTCATCAAAAAAGTAGCAAAACCACACTGCATCTTATTCCGGGGGGTATCACGAATTGCATCATGACCAGGATCGGGATGTGCTTTTCCAGCAGCTGAACGATTGGATCAATAGCCCAAATTTATGTTAGAGCGTTTTCAATCGCATATTCAAGAGCATCATCCCCGATTGTTGTCCGGTACGTTTATCATTGCCATCAGCGCTGGACTGGATAGTGCCGTTTTGGCTCATTTGTGCCGACAAGCGCAAGTTAGGTTTACTTTGGCGCATTGTAATTTTAAGTTGAGAGGGGAAGAAAGTGATGGCGATGAGCGTTTTGTTCGTGACCTGGCCCAGCAATGGGGAGTACCGGTACATGTGAGTGAATTTCAAACGCAAGACTATGCCCGGGATCAGGGCATTTCCATTCAAATGGCTGCTCGTGCCCTCCGTTATCAGTGGTTTGGCGAGCTTTTGGACGCTCACGATTATGAAGCCGTGCTTACCGCTCATCACGCTCAGGACAATCTGGAAACCTTTATGATCAATCTTTCGCGCGGCAGCGGATTGGATGGTCTCACAGGAATTCCTAGGGAGACAGAAAGCCTCATCAGACCCTTGCTTCCTTTTACGCGAGATGATCTGGAAGCTTTCGCGAAAGCGA
This sequence comes from Flavobacteriaceae bacterium YJPT1-3, assembly GCA_029866965.1. Lineage (GTDB taxonomy): Bacteria > Bacteroidota > Bacteroidia > Flavobacteriales > Flavobacteriaceae > Croceiramulus > Croceiramulus getboli. The sequence continues at coordinate 2,180,591 of CP123444.1, forward strand.
ATCAGGTGCCATGGCGGGAGGACAGCAGTAATGCTAATGATGACTACCTCAGAAATAAGCTACGCCATCAGGTGCTTCCGGCATGGGAGCAGATCAATCCGGAGCTTACCCAGCAACTCCAGCGCACTCAAGATCACCTGCGCGATGCCCGAAATCTTCTGGACGATTATATCGCCTTGGTCTACAGCAAAGTGGTTGAAGAACGCGAACAGGAATACGCACTGAATATTGATCAGATCAAAGCGCTGCCGCATCCCAAAGCCGTGCTCTACGAACTGTTGCACCTCTTTGGATTTACCAATTGGGAGGATGTGTATCAATTGCTGGACGCTCAGTCCGGAAAGCAACTATTTTCGGATAGTCATCGCCTCATAAAAGACCGAACCCATCTTTTACTGACCGAACGCAAAGAGACCAGCCGAAGTCCTGTTCTCATCATTGATCGGGAAACCACCCGGGTAGATTTACCTGACGGTACTCATTTACATTTAGATTTTTTAGAAGGAGAAGCCGATCATCCCAACACGGTGGTGCTGGACGCTGACCGACTTGAATTTCCGTTGCTGGTCAGGAAATGGCAGCAAGGCGACTATTTTTATCCCTTGGGTATGCAAGGCAAAAAGAAGGTCAGTAAATACTTTAAAGATGAAAAAGTATCTTTGCCCGCAAAAGAACGGGCCTGGTTACTTTGTGATCAACATGCCGTAGTCTGGATCTTGGGTTACCGTATGGATGATCGCTTTAAAATGACCGAAAAAAGCAGCAACCCCTTAACCATAAGCTATACAAATGCCTAAAACCTTTCTTACCCTTTTCCTTGTTTTGCTCACCTTACCTCTTCAGGCGCAATTTGGCAATGCGCCTCAATACGATCCGGTGGAATGGTCAGGAAGCGTTGAGGTCCTGGGAGACGCTACCTATGCGTTGATTCTTGAAGGCGAGATAGAAGAAGAGTGGCATATCTACTCCCAATATACCCCGGAAGGGGGCCCTATACCTTTACGGATCGAGTTCGTGGACACCATCCAAACTTTTAAACGCCTGGGCCCATTGGAAGAAAGCAAAACCTATCGGGAATTCAGCGAGATCTTTGAGGTGGATGAGGTCTTTTTTAAGGATAGTGTACAATTGACCCAGCGGGTAGAGGTACCCGATAATTCCTGGGTTAAAATGATCTTGAATTATCAGGTGTGTAAAGAAGTCTGCATCACTCAGGAATTCTATTTTGTGTTTGACCTTGAGGAAAAACAGGTGAAGGAAATAGCCAATTATGACGTTTTTCTCGCCTATGGTGAGCCGGAGGGGAATGCAGAACAGATCAAATCGAATGAGCCCTCCGTCATCAGCAACGAACAAGTCGCTGAAAACCGCGGCCTGTGGTCCATTTTCATCATCGCCTTTCTGTCTGGATTTGCGGCTTTGCTTACCCCTTGTGTATTCCCTATGATCCCCATGACGGTTGGCTTCTTTACCAAGCAGAGTGGGACTAAAGCCAAAGGGATACAGAAGGCCGTCTTGTACGGACTTTTTATCGTTGTGATTTATGTGCTTTTGGGTTCTTTAGTAGTGGGCATCTTTGGCGCAGATAGCTTGAACGCCCTGGCGACCAATGTGACCTTTAATCTTATTTTCTTCGTCTTGTTGATCCTATTCGGGCTGTCCTTCTTGGGTGCCTTTGAACTGGTTTTGCCGCATACCTGGTCTACGGCGGTCGATAAGCAGGCGAGTCGCGGGGGCTTGCTGGGTATCTTTTTTATGGCTCTGGCCTTAGCCATTGTCTCTTTCAGTTGTACGGGCCCCATCGTAGGTACTTTATTGGTGGAAGCAGCCTCCAAAGGAGGGATTGCTCCGGTCATTGGTATGTTGGGATTTTCTCTAGCCATAGCCATTCCCTTCGCTCTTTTTGCGATGTTTCCCAGTGCCCTTAAAAAATTACCGCGTTCAGGAGGATGGATGAATTCGGTGAAAGCCACCTTAGGATTCCTGGAGATCGCGTTAGCCTTTAAGTTCTTATCGAATGCCGATCTCGTCCTGCAGGCGCATTTACTGGAGCGGGAAGTCTTCCTGGCGATATGGATCGCCGTTTTTGGAGCCTTGGCGCTTTACCTGCTGGGCAAGATCAAATTGCCCCACGACAGCAGTGATGATCACATCTCGGTGGGGCGATTGAGTTTAGGTTTCGTTGTACTTGCCTTTACTATATATCTTATTCCGGGGTTGTGGGGAGCGCCTTTAAAGATCATCAGTGGTTTTGCTCCGCCCATGAATTACAGTGAATCGCCCTACGGCCTGGGTGGCTCCGCTTCCGGATTGAACAAAGAGGTCTTAATGGGAGGTCTGCCGGAACATGCTGAATTGGGACCACATGATATCCTTGCCTTTACAGATTATGATGCGGGTATGGCCTTCGCTCGCCAACAGAACAAGCCTGCTTTGTTAGATTTCACCGGTTATGCCTGCATCAATTGCCGTAAAATGGAAGAGCGGGTATGGGGTGAGCCGGAGGTGTTGAGTCTGCTGAAAAATGAAGTGGTGCTTATTTCCCTGTATACAGATAGCAAAGAGGAACTGCCTGAAAATGAACAATACACCAGTCCCACGACCGGTAAGCGTGTAAAGACCGTAGGGAACCTTTGGAGCGATTTCCAGATTGAGCAGTATCAGATCAATGCACAACCGTATTACATCGTCCTAGACGCTGATGGTCAGCCGTTAAATCAACCGGTAGGCTACCTGCCCGATGTAGATGCCTATGCCGCCTGGCTTGAAGCCGGAATCGAAGCCTATTAGCCTTTTGCATTTGGTGAATTGCCGGCTTATCGCGAACTTACATCTTCTCAAAAATAAAGATACCATGATCAAAATGTTACGCTTTACAGCGACCCTGTTTTTTGTTTTCGCTTTCGCGAAAGCGATACCCGCCCAATCCTTGTCTACTGAGGAAATCGCCGCACTTTACGAAAAAACGGAGGTGATGATCCCCATGCGCGACGGGATTAAGCTGCACACCACCATTTACACCCCACGGGCAGCAGGAGACTATCCCATCTTACTGAAGCGAACTCCCTATAGCTGTCAACCGTACGGAGAAGATCAATACACCACCCGCCTGGGACCTAATGAATTCCTGGTCAAAGAAGGGAACATTTTTGTTCATCAGGACGTCAGAGGGCGATGGAATAGTGAAGGGGTCTATGATAATATGCGGGCCTATATCCCTAATAAAAAGAGAAAGCAGACCGATGAAGCCAGCGATACCTATGACACCATCGACTGGTTGGTCAAAAATGCAAAAAAGAACAACGGAAATGTAGGTGTTTGGGGTATTTCCTACCCGGGATTTTACGCGACCTACAGCTTACTCAGTGGTCATCCTGCACTGAAAGCCGTTTCTCCACAGGCTTGTATAGGCGATTTCTTTTTTGACGACTTTCATCACAACGGAGCCTATTTGCTGAGTTATTGGCGCGCCACGGCAGTGTTCGGGTACATGAAAACAGAGCCCACCACTTCCAGTTGGTATGAATTTCCGGAGTTGGGAACGCCTGATCAATACCAGTTCTTTCTGGACGCCGGTCCACTGACCAACTTGGATGAATACTATAAAGAAGACAATGTATTCTGGCAACAATTGAAAGATCATCCCAATTATGACGAATTCTGGCAGTCAAGAGGCATTATTCAGCATTTGAAAGACATCAAACCTGCGGTCATGACCGTTGGGGGTTTATTTGACGCCGAAGACCTGTACGGACCCTTCGAGACTTATAAGAATATCGAAAAGCGCAGTTCCAATTATAACACCTTCGTATTCGGTCCCTGGAGTCATGGGGACTGGGCCCGATCCAATGTTCGCCAGGCCATAGGGAATGTCTATTTTGGCGATAATATCAGTCGGGATTACCAGCGGGATATTGAGACCAAATTTTTCAATCACTTTTTGAAGAATGATGGAAAGGGAGATTCCGGACTTCCTGAGGCTTATATGTACGACACTGGCAGCCGGGTTTGGAAGTCGTATGCGCAGTGGCCACCGGAGGGAGCTCAAAAAAAGACCTTTTATTTAGGCGAACGCAGTAAGCTTACGGATCAACCTGCAGCTTCCAACCAACATACCTACATCAGTGACGTGGAAAAGCCGGTACCTTATTCGGAAGACATTAAGATGGTCTTTACGCCTCGAAAGTACATGACCGATGATCAGCGCTTCGCTGCCCGTAGACCGGATGTATTGGTCTTTGAAACCGATGTTCTGGAAGAAGATATGACCTTGAGCGGGGAAATTTTAGCCAAGCTACAAGTAGCCACGACCGGTACCGCGGCGGATTGGGTGGTTAAAGTCATTGATGTTTATCCACCAGATGCCCCGGATTATGAAGAAACACAATCCTATTTAAAAATGGCCAATTACCATATGTTGGTACGCTCTGAAGTGATGCGGGGTCGGTTTCGAAACGATTTCAGCCAACCGGAGCCTTTTGAACCGAATACCAAAACAGCAGTTAATATCAAATTACAGGATGTACATCACACCTTTGAAAAAGGACATAAAATCCAAATTCAAATCCAGAGTACCTGGTTTCCCCTCATTGATTTGAACCCGCAGACCTACGTGCCCAATATATTTAAGGCTAAAGCAGAAGATTTTCAAACACAAACACATGCGGTGTACGGGGATAGCGCCATTGAGGTCACTGTATTGGACTAGTATCTCCTGAATTATCACAAACAAATAAGCGCCTTTTGGGCGCTTATTTGTTTTGGATCGAGCAAGTTTAAAAGGCTTAAAAAAGAAAAACACCCCCGTCGAAACGAGGATGCCTTTCACCCCTAAAAAATTCTTATGTATTTGGCGCTTAGCCGTTTTCTACTTTTTTAGAAAAACACCCCCGTCGAAACGAGGATGCCTTTCACCCCTAAAATTGTAGAAATACGTGTTTCAAATCAAGAAAAATCATTAACAAATTACTCATTATCAACATATACTTCTACGTAACTAACCTAAACAAACCTTAGTGTAATTTGATAGTATAAATGTAGGGCATAATTCAAGCAAAGTAAAGGGGGAAAACACCCTTTTTTATTGCTCTTCTATAGGGGTTTCTCCTAATTACCTTATAAAATACTGATTTAAAGCGTATTAAAATTGAAGATTTTTCCTATAGCTTAAAAATTATGTAGGAAAAATTAATAAAGTGATGAATGCGTATCTTGTTTTTATTTTTCAGTTTTCGACATGAAATTATTGCGCGTTCTTCTTTGCTTGTTCACTTTAGTCGCCCAGGCTCAAATAACACGGGTGGAACCTCCTTTTTGGTGGACCGGGATGGAACACGCACAAGTGGAGGTGTTGTTGAACGGCCCTTCCATCAGCGATTATGAGGTCAGCTCAAGCGACCTGGAGATTCTTAAGATAGATCGCGTGGAGAATCCCAATTATCTGTTCGTCACGCTCCAGACGGCCGAACAATCAGCAGGGACCTATCACTTAAAGTTGACCATCTCCGGAAAAAAAGCTCAAGAAATTCCCTTTGAACTGCGCCAACGCAGACCCGATTCCAAAAACCGGCAGGGCTTCAAAAGCAGTGATTTGATCTATTTGATCATGGCCGATCGTTTCGCCAATGGAGATCCTGCGAACGATTCCGTAAGTGGATTGAAGGAAAAGGCCGATCGATCGAAACAAGGAGGTAGGCATGGTGGTGACATCCAGGGTATCATTGATCATTTGGACTACCTGCAAGAGCTGGGCGCCACGGCGATCTGGAATACGCCCTTACTGGAAGATGATGATGCGCAATACTCCTATCATACCTATGCCCAGAGTGACGTCTATCGCATTGATCCGCGGTACGGAAGCAATGCAGATTACGTCCGACTAGCCCGGGAGATGCACCAACGGGACATGAAATTGATCATGGATTATGTGACTAATCATTGGGGTGCGGAGCATTGGATGATCAAAGACCTACCGGAATACGACTGGATTCATCAATTCCCGGGCTATGCGAATACGAATTATCGCATGACCACCCAATACGATCCCAACACTTCCCAAATCGATAAGCGCTACAACGAAGACGGTTGGTTTGTGCGCAGCATGCCTGATTTAAATCAGCGCAATCCACGAGTGCTCAACTACCTCATTCAAAACGCGATCTGGTGGATCGAGTACGCCGATCTGGATGGCTTGAGGGTGGATACCTATTCCTATAACAATAAAGAAGAGATCGCACAGTGGACACAGGCCATCATGAACGAATATCCCAATTTCAACGTGGTGGGCGAAGTCTGGTTGCACAACAGTGCCCAAATCGCCTATTGGCAAAAGGACAGTAAAATTGGAGCGATCCAGAATTTCAATTCGCACCTGCCTTCGGTCATGGATTTTACGTTGCATGATGCTATTGGGTTGATGTTCCAGGAAGAAGCCAGTTGGGACACCGGGATGATCAGGGCCTATGAAAACCTGGTCAATGATTTCCTCTACACAGACATCGATAAACTGTTGGTTTTTGCCGAGAATCACGATACCCAGCGCATCAACACCGTGCTGGATGGGAGTCTCGACGACTATAAACTGACGATGGCATTGATTGGCACTGTACGGGGAATCCCGCAGATTTATTACGGTAGTGAAATTGGCATGCAAGGTGATAAAGCGAAAGGAGATGGCGACATTCGAAGGGATTTTCCCGGAGGCTGGGAGGGAGATCCGGTAAACGCATTCACTCCAGAAGGCAGAACGCTTAGGCAGAGTGCGTATCACGACTTTACGAAAACCTTATTTCAATGGCGTAAGACCGCTTCGGCCGTTCATCAGGGGAAAACCACCCAGTATATTCCGGAGAACAATGTTTATGTGTATTTTCGGGAGGACGATCAGCAGCGGATCATGGTCGTGCTCAACAACAATAAAGAGCCGCAGACTCTGAAACTGGATCGCTTTCGCGAAAGCATAAATACGAGCACGAGCGGAAAAGAAATTCTTTCCGGCAAAACGTTCCAACTCGATGGCAAACTGAACGTAGCAGCCAAAACACCGCTGATCATTGAATTGGCGATGAACAAATAATGATCGATGTAAATCTCTAAAATGAAAAAGTACCTCACCATAATCAGCGCCTGGCTTGTAGTTTTGTCTTGTGCTGAACCGCAAAAGCCTCAGCAAAAAGACACCTCTATGAATGGCAAGGAAAAGAAAGTTGTGTATCAGGTATTTACCCGCTTGTTCGGAAACACCAATACCACTAATAAACCCTGGGGTACTATCGCTGAGAATGGTGTGGGTAAGTTCAATGATTTTACAGACCAGGCACTGAAGGAAATTAAAGACCTGGGGGTGACCCACATTTGGTATACCGGGGTGCCTCATCACGCCGTGATCAACGATTACACCAAGATTGGGATCCCCAATGACGATCCGGATGTGGTCAAAGGACGTGCGGGCTCGCCTTATGCGGTAAAAGATTATTATCAGGTCAATCCCGATCTGGCGGAAGATCCGGCCAACCGTATGGCCGAATTTGAGGCCTTGATCGCGCGTACCCATGCCAACGGACTCCAACTACTCATCGACATCGTGCCTAATCATGTGGCTCGGAAATACGAAGGCAAGAACAATCCGGAAGGGGTGAGCGATTTCGGGGCTCAGGATGATACCAGTGTAGTTTACGCTCGAGATAATAACTTCTATTACATTCCGGGTGAAGATTTTAAAGTCCCTGCCTGGCCGCAAGGCTATCAGCCTTTGGGAGGGGAAGCTCATGAAATGATCGATGGTCGCTTCCGCGAAAGCCCGGCCAAATGGACCGGAAATGGGAGTCGGGATGCCCAGCCCAATGTCAACGACTGGTATGAAACCGTCAAAATAAACTACGGAGTACGACCGGATGGCAGCTACGATTTTCCGGCTTTGCCGGAAGGAGCTGATTCGTTGAGCGTGGAGGAACATTATGCTTTTTGGCAAGACCAAGATGTGCCGGACAGCTGGAAAAAATTCAAGGACATTGCCTTATTCTGGACGGAGAAAGGCGTGGATGGCTTCCGCTTTGACATGGCCGAGATGGTGCCGGTTGGATTTTGGAGCTATATGAACAGTCATATCAAAAACAGCAATCCGGAGGCCTTTCTGTTGGCAGAGGTCTACAATCCTTCTTTGTACCGGGACTATATTCATCGCGGAAAAATGGACTACCTCTACGATAAAGTAGCGCTTTATGATTCTTTAAAGTACATCATGCAGGGCCACAGCAGTACCGATCGCATCGCACCTATACTGGAGGAGCAACGCGATATAGAACATCATTTGCTCCATTTTTTAGAGAATCACGACGAGCAACGCATCGCGAGTCCGGAGTTTGCCGGAGATGTGAATAAAGCCAAGCCGGCCATGGTGGTTTCTGCCTTAACGACCACTTCGCCAACCATGATCTATTTTGGCCAGGAGGTAGGAGAGCCCGGGGCTGAGGACGGGGGTTTTGGTGATCCTAGTCGGACGTCCATTTTTGATTATGTGGGCGTTCCCGCCCATCAGCGCTGGATGAATGAGGGCGCCTTTGATGGCGGTCAAAGTACGGATGAAGAGAAAGCGCTTCGCGATTTTTACAAGCGCCTGCTCAAGCTGTCGTTGGAGCATAAAGCCTTTGAAGGCGAATATGCCGATATTCATCAGCACAATCGTCAGAACACCGAGTGGTACAATGACAAGGTTTACTCCTTTGTGCGCTGGAACGGGGATCAAAGGGTGGTGGTCGTCAGCAACTTCGATGCTCAGGATGCCTTCGGTTTTGAATTGCAAATTCCGGCAGCGGTCATTAATGATCTGGGACTGGAAGACGGCAATTACAAAGCATCAGAGCTTCTTAGAGGCGAGCAGCAAGCACAGCTGCGGGTGGAGAGCGGCACCGGCTTTATCCGAATCGATGTAGCTCCCTTAGCATCGGTAGTTTATGTATTTTAAAGCTGCATAGGCACTTCAATAGCCAGCACTTTGGTGTCTTTTTTCAGGTGGATGTCAAGCTGATCGGTATCCCAGACGCCCAGTGCATCTCGGTGCCCGAGCGTTTGATCGCCAATTTTCGCTTCGCCCGTCAACACAAAGAAATAAATTCCGTTTCCTTTTTTCTTCAGCTCGTACGCTAGTTTCTGGTCGCTGTCCGCCTGGCCGATATGCATCCAGGTGTTTTGATGGATCCATACCCCCTGATCATCAGCATTTGGGGAGACAATCTGATAGAAGCTATTGGCTTTCGCCAAAGAAGAAATAGCCACCTGATCGTAGCGAGGCTCTACGTTTTGCTCTTTGGGGAAGATCCAAATCTGTAGAAATTTGACCTCCTGATCGGCGTTCTTATTGTATTCGCTGTGGGCCACACCGGTACCGGCACTCATGACCTGCACATCGCCCTCTTTGATCACCGTACTATTGCCCATGCTGTCTTTGTGTTCCAGATCACCGGACAAGGGAATCGAAATGATCTCCATGTTTTGATGAGGATGGGTGCCAAACCCTTGCCCGCCAGCCACGGTATCATCGTTCAGTACCCGAAGTACCCCAAAATTCATCCGTTCGGGATTGTGGTAGCTGGCGAAACTGAAGGAATGGTAGGAATTGAGCCAACCGTGATTGGCGTGACCTCTGCTAGACGCGGGATGATAAACGGTATTCATTTTTTTCTTTTAAAAATAGATAAGCAAAGGTTCCTGTGCATGCTTTTAAGAAATTCTTAGTGCTTCTCCCCATTTATAAATGGAACCGTTCTCTGGCCATTCTGTTTCCGTTCTTTGAGCATGCTTACCAAAGTTTATGGCAGTGCGGTTTTTGGCGTAGAGGCGACCACCATTGTGGTAGAAGTCAATATGGACAGTGGAATTGGCTATCATTTGGTGGGCCTGCCCGACAATGCGATCAAAGAATCCAACTACCGCATTGCCGCCGCCCTGCAAAACAACGGCTTTAAGATTCCCGGAAAGAAGATCACCCTGAACATGGCTCCAGCCGATCTGCGCAAGGAGGGGAGTGCCTACGACCTGACCCTGGCCTTAGGTATCTTGGCCGCCAGTGGTCAGATTCAAGCTCCGGAAATCGATCGCTATCTGATCATGGGTGAATTGTCGCTGGATGGGGGTTTGCAGCCCATTAAAGGCGCCTTGCCGATTGCGATCAAAGCCCGGGAGGCAGGCTTTAAGGGCTTTATTCTTCCCCAGCAGAACGCTAAAGAAGCGGGAATTGTCAATGGGCTGGAGGTCTATGGCGTGGAAAGTCTAGCTCAAGTGATCGGTTTTTTCGATCGGGGAGAAGCCCTCGAACGCACCCTGATCGATACCCGCACTGAATTTTATAAAAACCTCGAACAACCGGAATTCGACTTTGCCGATGTGAAAGGCCAGGAATCCATCAAGCGGAGTATGGAAGTGGCCGCCGCGGGAGGGCATAACATCATTCTGGTAGGTCCACCGGGCTCGGGTAAGACCATGCTAAGCAAACGCCTGCCCAGCATACTCCCGCCCATGAGCTTGCGGGAGGCCCTGGAGACCACGAAGATCCATAGTGTGGTAGGCCGACTCAAATCGGGTCAGGGTTTACTGTATGAACGTCCGTTCAGGAGCCCCCACCACACCATTTCAGATGTCGCCCTGGTCGGCGGGGGGAGTTTCCCACAGCCTGGGGAGATCTCCCTGGCTCATAATGGCGTCTTGTTTTTGGACGAGCTGCCGGAGTTTAAACGCAGTGTTCTGGAAGTGATGCGCCAGCCGTTGGAAGATCGGGAAGTGACCATTTCCCGGGCGCGCTTTACGGTGACCTATCCCTCCAGTTTTATGCTGGTCGCCAGTATGAATCCCAGTCCGGGAGGCTATTTCAACGATCCTTCCGCTCCGGTCTCCAGCAGTCCGGCCGAGATGCAGCGCTATTTGAGCAAGATCTCCGGTCCCTTATTGGATCGTATCGATATCCATATTGAAGTAACTCCGGTACCCTTTGATCAATTATCCGAAGAGCGGCGGGGCGAGTCCAGCGTGACCATCCGGCAACGAGTAACCAACGCAAGAGTAGTTCAAGAAAAGCGCTTTCGCGAAAGTGATACCGTCAACTACAATGCGCAGATGACTGTCAAACAGATCAGGAAGTATTGTGTGTTGGACGAGGCCTCCACCACCTTACTAAAAACCGCCATGGAAAAATTGAATTTATCGGCGCGTGCCTATGATCGCATTCTCAAAGTCTCCCGCACCATTGCTGATCTGGCCGGGGAAGAGCAGATTCAAAGTACCCATATCGCCGAGGCCATTCAGTATCGGAATCTGGATCGGGAAGGATGGTTGGGGTGAATAAAGTTTCGTAAGAATTTATTCAGCTGTATGCAGTATAATTGATAAGGGAGAACCTTCTGGGGACATAAAATATTTATTCGAATTAATCCCCTCAAATCTTTTCAATATATAGCATACAATTCGTCAAAATCAAGCCAATCATATTTTTTTATGACTTTATGTTTGCTAATCAAATGAGCAGTTTTATCATATTTGGGTTTTGCAGCTAAGATAAAAGTCGTAATTATTCTACCATCCATTTCACTTAGAACACTTGCCAATATTGCGTAATACTCACTGGGTATAGCCAGTTCATTACTGTGATCATGTATGTAGTTAAGGATAAAGTCAAACTGCCGTATATAATTCAAAATAAAGTGCTCATGAATTCTGTGTACTCTATTGCATGCTTCAACAAAAATTTTTTGATTTTCTATTTTCTTTTCTTCTTCCTCCCATTCACCTATTATATCCTGTTGAGCTAATTCAATGTCTTTAAGTAGATATTCAAATAAATCAGCACCCTCGAATTTGTTGTCTACTCCATTTAAATGAATGGTCGCTTTGAGGCTTTTCTTTGTGTTTGAGAGGTGAGTAATAAGATTAAAGAAGGTGGTTTCAAAACGTTGTTGAGTCATTGTCCTACTTTGCTGAAGAAAGACATTCCTGGTTGCTATTAGTTCCTCTCTTTGTAGACTCAATTCTTTACCTTGCAGAAGTATAGTAACAATAATACCTCCAAATGCCAGACCACTAAATAAGGTATTTGCTGCTCCGAACATATCTCCATATTCCCCTCTATTAGGTAATTGATTAAATGCAAACCAATTAAAGGCTACCACACCCAATACTAGGATTAAAGTTATAGGTATGACGAATTTTAGATTAATGTCTTTTACTTTCATGACTTCTTATTTGGGGTTACTTTATTTCGCTCGTTTAGTTGCCTACTCAGCTCTCTAATCTCTCTTATTAGACTATCATTCTTCTCTCTATCTAACTTCTGATTAAGCCTTTCTAAACTCTCTAAAATAGCTTCATTTTGCTCAGAATTTAATCTAATTTCGGTGGGATATTCTGGGGTGTTTTCATTAGTGTACCAAGTAGTTCCAAATCCTGTTATAATAGAAATGATAATGGCACCAATTGAGAGTTTAAAGGCTCTATTTGAACTTCTCCGAGCTTGTCTAAGTTCTAGGTAATCTATGTGTTTTTTTTCGGCATCACCTTTTAAGTAAAACCTTTTAGTCTTTAGCTGTTCAAGCCAACTTCTGTTGTAGTCATAATTGGTTAATTCCAACTTAAAGGCCCTGATTCTATCGCCATCATTTTGGGGTGTAGTTGATTTAAAATTCTCTAAAAACCAATCGGCAAAATGAAGTAGAAAGTTATCTGATAAGTCATAGGAGAGTTGTAAATGTTCTAGGAGAGAGTAGAACGTGATTCCTTCTGTAGGATTTAGATAGCCGTAATCTCTGGCATCGGAATAAATGCTTTTAAAATCCATCAATCTTTACTTATTTTTTCCCAACAACCTTTCCTACTGTTTCTGTAGTACCTGTAATGAGGTGTCTCAAAACTATGATATCTGAATATAAGTCTGTGAAAAATCTCTTTGACCTGAATGAGTTTTATCTTTTTGGTTCCCTCTTCTTTTGTTCCATTGAATGAGTTTATGCCATGTTCCAACTTAGCCCAGTAAAATCCACTATTGGTAACTTTGAAGTATCGAGGGGGGTGTATGCATTATCAACTAGCATATCTATTTCACTGCTGGTATAAGTATTTCTTCGAAGGTGCTCATGATATTTATTCCAGAAATAGGAAATATTCTCTCATAATATCATCAAAGTTTTAAACAGTGTCGCTAGCACTATCTTAAAGGTATGCGCAAGTAGAAATAATAACCTTCTATAAATGTGGACGTCTAACAATATTTAGGGAGTTTTTTAGGCTCTAATTTTAAGCTATGAAATTTTGTCTTTTGCTAATTAGACAATATCAGGCTTATAGGCTCACTCTTAGAATTAGGTATTTGAAGTTAATGGGAAGGGATTAAAGAAGGTAGCTTTTTTATATAAGGATTAGGTGGGGTATAGTTTACCCATTAATTAAAACATTATCAGTTATTTATAGATAAATATTATGAGATCTTCTGTTAATAAGCACTTCCATTTTTGTTGATATTATTACAATAAATATTTAAAAAATAGGCCTTAGGGTACCAGATACTGTATATATTTGTTCTATACAAAACATGACAATTGACCACAAACCGAACAAAAAATAATACAAAAAAAAGGTACGCGCGAACGTACCTTGATTCCGATGGCCGAAGGTTAATCTAATGATGATTAACCCAAGGGGTGCAGTATATAATGGCTACCCCATTCATCGTATTCCCTTAATGAAGGGTTCTAGAAGGCTACACTAATGTGTGGCCTTTTGCTTTAACAAATATCGCTCTAATGGATGGGTATGAATGAAAAAAAAGGGGGAGTTTTAAACAAAGTTTTTAACACGGTCATTCACCGGGAAATGTTGTAGAAGTGTTAATTATTATCATTATGTAATTGATTATCAACATAATATAATTATTAAAAAAAATCTATAATTTTGAGAGAATAATGATAAAAAATAGAGGCTATCAAGTCTGAACAAAGGGGTTAAGCCCGATTTTTGAAAACGTTTTAATAACACTCGGGTACCTGAAAAACAAAATTTCAAAACGGACGATATTAAGATTTTACCTACAAATAAATCCTTTTCCAATAAGGGAGTTGGAAGTAGATTCAGTCCAGAGCTCCAATAAGTAAGCATTGTAAACTTTAACAGATGTCGCCCTGAAGTCCGGCGGTTGCTCTTTGTAGCCTTGCTCAAGTTTCCAATGTCACTCTTGCCCTGACCATTTCTTACCGTAATTTAGATCGAAAAGTTGGAATGGGTTGGAGACTAACTCCAGATCTACCTGCTTGAAATGCGGCTTGTCAGAACGCTAAAAAAATCTTAAATAACACGGGTTTACAGGGCTTAGGTAAGGCGGGACCTTAACAATTCTTTATATTTAACCTCAAATAATCAAAAATCCAATAACTAATGATTACATCTAAAATGAAGGCGCTTGCCTTTTTATTTTTAGGCTTGTTTGTAGTGACCCTTTCCTGTAAGGAAAACAAAGACACTGCAGAAGCCGATTTATCAATCGAATACGAAAAATACGAGCTGGACAACGGGCTCAACGTAGTCCTACATCAGGACAGCTCCGATCCTATCGTTTCTGTAGCCATCCAATACGGGGTAGGCTCTAACCGTGAGGTCAAAGGGCGTACGGGTTTTGCCCACCTGTTTGAGCACATGTTGTTCCAGGAATCAGAAAACGTAGGACAGGATCAATTCTTTAAGACAATCCAGGATGTGGGAGGTACGCTTAATGGAGGAACCTGGAAAGACGGTACCGTTTATTATGAAGTGGTACCCAACAATGCCCTGGAAAAGATCCTTTGGTTGGAATCAGACCGTATGGGATTCTTCATCAATACGGTGACTGAGAGTGCTTTTGCCAATCAGCAGGAAGTAGTTCAAAATGAAAAACGTCAGCGTGTGGACAACAATCCTTACGGACACACCAACTATGTGATCGACAAAGCCATCTTCCCGGAAGACCATCCCTACAACTGGCAGGTGATCGGTGAATTGGAAGATCTTCAAAACGCCACGGTAGCCGACGTTAAGGAATTCTACGACAAATTCTACGGCCCTAACAACGCCACTTTGGTTGTTGCCGGAGATTTTGATAAAGAAGAAACCAAAGCGCTGATCGACAAATACTTTGCCGAGATTGCAAAGCGACAGGAGGTACAGCCTTTAGAGGTCCGAAATGTGACCTTAAACGAAACTAAGCGTCTTTATCACGAAGACAACTTTGCTACAGCACCTCAATTGAACATGGTGTGGCCAACCGTCGAGCAATACAATAAAGACGCTTACGCTTTGAATTTTCTTGGCGAGCTCTTTAGCTCCGGCAAGAAAGCACCTTTATACAAAGTTTTAGAGAAGGAAAAAGAATTGTCTTCCCGCTATTATACCTACAATAATTCTCAGGAATTGGCCGGTAAATTCACCATCAACGTGACTGCCAATGCCGGGAAAAGCCTAAAGGATGTAGAGCAAGCCATCAATGAGGCTTTTGCTATGTTTGAGGAAAATGGAGTGACCGATCAGGATATCGAGCGCGTCAAGGCTGGATTAGAAACCGACTTCTATAACGGAATCAGCAGTGTTCTTGGAAAATCATTTCAGTTGGCGCAGTACGACGTCTTCGCCGGTGATCCCGGATTCATTGAGCAGGACATTGAAAATGTGAAAGCCGTGACTAAAGAAGACGTGATGCGCGTCTATAACACTTACATCAAAGACAAGCCTTTTGTACTCACCAGTTTTGTGCCCAAAGGGCAAATGGATATGGTTGCTGACAATTCAGAGAAGGCCAATGTAGTCGAAGAAGAGATTACCGAGAATGTAGAAACTGAGGTCGTCGACACTGAAGTAGAAGTGGAGAAGACACCTTCTAAGATCGACCGTTCTAAAGAGCCGGAAACCGGACCTACACCCACGCTAAATGTTCCTGAATCGTGGGAGGCCTCTTTAGCCAATGAGATGAAAGTCCTGGGTATTGAGCAACGCGAACTGCCACTAGTTACCTTCAGCCTGGTCATCAAAGGCGGACACTTATTAGATAGTTTTGAGAAAGTAGGGGTGGCTAACCTCATGACCGACATCATGATGGAAGGTACTGCTAACAAAACTCCAGAGCAACTGGAAGAGGAAATCGATCTTTTAGGAGCCAATCTCAATATGTACACCACCCGGGAGTCTATTGTGATTCGTGGGAATACGCTGGCGCGAAATTTTGATGCCACTATGGATCTGGTTGAAGAAATTTTACTAGAGCCCCGTTGGGACGAAGAAGAGCTGGGTCGTATTAAAACGGCCACCGTCAATAGCATTCAGCGTAATGCGGCCAATCCAAACGTGGTGGCTGACAACGTTTACAACAAAGTGCTTTATGGAGAGAACCACCCCTTTGCGTATCCTGTTTCAGGAACGGTAGAATCGGTGGAGAGTATTACTATTGACGATCTAAAGGCCTTCTATAAGAATAACTTCTCACCCACCGTGAGTAGCTTCAATATTGTAGGTGCGGTCTCTAAAGATCAGGTACTGGAAACCTTAAACAGCCTGGAAGAAAAATGGGCTGCTAAAGAGGTGAACATTCCGGAGTTTGACATCGCTAACACCCGTGAAAAATCGTCTTTACTTTTCGTTGATATTCCTAATGCGAAGCAGTCGGTGATCAACATTGGCTACATCGCTATGCCACGTACGGCGGAGGATTACTATCCGGCCACAGTGATGAACTACAAATTAGGAGGTTCGTTCAGTGGAAATGTCAACCTGGTGCTTCGTGAAGAGAAAGGGTATACCTATGGAGCCCGCAGCGGCTTTGACGGAAGTACTATCCCGGGTACCTTTACGGCTTCTTCCAGTGTGCGTACCAACGCCACCAAAGAATCGGTCGATATCTTTAAAGAGGAGATCGAGAAGTATCGTGATGGCATCACGGAAGAGGATCTGGAATTCACCAAAAATGCGTTGGTAAAATCCAACGCCAGACGCTTTGAAACCCAAGGCGCCTTGCTGGGGATGTTACAAACCCGAAGCAGTTATGATCTGCCTTCTGATTATATCCAGAAAGAGGAATACATCGTCAACGGAATGACTTTAGAGCAGCACAAGCAATTGGCTCAGAAGTATTTGGATCCTGATAAAATGGTATACCTGGTCGTAGGAGATGCGGCTACGCAATTCCAACGTTTTAAGGATGATAACTACGATGAGATCATGCTAGTCGATAAAGAAGGGAATGAAATTACCTTAGACGACGTGAAAATGTAATTGAACTCCAAAGAGTTGAGTAAAGGGCTGCCTTCGGGCAGCCCTTTTTTTATGCAATTGTGTATCTTCCGGCATGGCTTTTCGCTTTAAGAATCTGGGTCCCGGAGTGCTCGTGGCCGCTGCCTTTATCGGCCCGGGTACGGTTACCGTGTGCACCGTGGCCGGAGTGCGTTTTGGGTACTCCTTATTGTGGGCCCTGGCTATTGCCACCTTAGCCACCGTCCTTTTACAGGAAATGGCCGCCCGTCTGGGTCTGGTTGCTCAGAAGGGGTTGGCGAAGGCGGTACGGGAGCAGATCCAATCCCGTACTTTTCGGATTCTGGCCGTTGCCCTGATACTCACGGCGATCGTGCTGGGTAATGCGGCCTATGAAGCCGGCAATATCAGCGGTGGTATCCTGGGTCTGCAGGCCTTAGATCTAGGCTATCCAATGCAATGGAATGACTATACGATCAATCTCTGGCCGTTACTGCTGGGAGGGCTCGCCTTCGTCTTGCTGTGGCAGGGCAGTTACCGACTGCTGGAGCGCTTTCTGGTCGCTCTCGTCCTCTTGATGAGTGCTTCTTTTATCCTTTCGGCCATCCTGACGGCTCCGGCGCTTTCAATTTTAATCCAAAATCTCTTGGTGCCGACAGCACCGGAAGACAGCCTCTTAACCATCATCGCCTTGGTAGGCACCACGGTTGTGCCGTATAATCTGTTCTTGCACGCTTCCCTGGTTCAGGAGAAATGGAAAGGAGTCAAGGAATTAGCTTTCGCGAAAGCGGACACCTACATCGCTGTCATTCTTGGAGGCCTGGTCTCCATGTGCATTCTGATCGCAGCGGCTGCCATTGACCGTACGGAAGTACAGAGTGCTTTGGACCTGGCGGAGGCCCTGGTTCCACTGTACGGCACTTATGCTAAATACTGTATTGCCATAGGTCTGTTTGCTGCCGGACTCACCTCGGCCATCACAGCGCCTCTAGCTGCGGCTTATGTGGCCCAGGGGTGTTTGGGATGGGAACAGGGACTCAAAACGAAAGGGTTTAGAGCCATTTGGATGCTCATACTGATCTCCGGTACGCTAGGAGCCGTGAGTGGCATTAAACCCTTATTCATCATTCAAATTGCTCAGGTGGCTAACGGAGTATTGCTTCCTGTAATCGCCGGCTTCCTGCTGTGGATCGTAAATCGAAAGCAACTGATGGGAAGCTATACCAATGGCTGGCTCGGCAATATACTAGGGATTATTTTGGTTCTTGCTACGCTGGTCTTGGGGATGCGCAGTATTTTTAAGGTACTTGGAATCTTATGACGAAAATAAAAAGTATTGATATCAACGCCGATGTAGGCGAGGGCGTTGGGAATGAAGAGCTTCTTTTTCCCTACCTCAGTTCATGCAATATTGCTTGTGGAGGACATGCCGGGGATGAGCAAAGCATGCGGGCCATGGTGCGCCTGGCTAAGCAGTATAACCTCAAGATCGGGGCGCATCCCTCTTTTTTGGATCGAAAACACTTTGGTAGAAAGATCATTCTGACTGATGGCCCTGATTTGCGAGATACGATAACGACTCAGATCACAACGCTACTCGATATTTGCAAAGAGGAGGGGGTAGAACTGCACCACATAAAACCCCATGGAGCGCTCTATAATTATGCTGCCTTTGATGAATTTGCCGCTCGTCTGGTGATCGAAACGGTGGAAGCGATTGACTCGAATCTCATTTTATATGCACCCGGTCATTCGGATATTGTTCGGTTGGCCGAAGGTCGATTAAAGACGTTCAAAGAAGTCTTTGCGGAACGGAATTATCGGGATGATTACAGCCTGGTTCCCCGTTCGAAACCGAAGGCGATTCTGACCGATGAAACGGCTTTAAAAACCCATCTCGAACACCTGCTGTTGAAGCAGCAAATCAAGACCGTCTCCGGGGTATTGTTACCCGTTCAAATGGATACGCTTTGTGTTCATGGAGACCATCAGGATGCAGTAGGAGTAGTACGCTTGATTCACGATTTTTTAGCGGAGCATGAGATCAAAATACAATGAGCAATGAGGGAAGAAATGCCTATCTTTAGTCGGCTCAATGAACACTCTTTATTGCTACAATGGAAGGAAAAAGGCAATCCTATTGATCTCGAAACCTTACTTTTTTATAAAACAAAGCTTCAAAATAAAAATACTCAATCAATACTTGAGATTAATAATACATACAACTCGCTATTAATTACTTACGATTGTACAATAGAAAATATTGATAGTGCTTTTGAGGCCATTGCTGAGTTGATTAAAGACGAAGAGGCACCTATTCAGAGATCGATCCGACGATTTACCCTACCGGTCTGTTATGCCGCAGAATTCGCAATGGATCAGCAGGAAGTATCGGCCTATCTTAAATTGCCTTTTGAGGAGGTGATTTCTCTTCACAGTTCCTTCAATTACCGAATTGATTTTTTAGGTTTTTTGCCCGGCTTTCCCTACCTCTCCGGACTGCCCTCAGAACTGCATATGCCCCGCAAGAAAAATCCGGTTCAGCAAGTCCCCCAAGGTGCTGTAGGTTTGGCTGAAACTCAAACCGGGATCTATCCGCAATCCAGTCCGGGTGGCTGGCAAATAATCGGGCAAACTCCGGTCATGATCTTCGACGGTCAGCAGCAACCCCCTTCTCCATTTTTACCGGGAGATGAAATCCGGTTTCAAGCGATTGATGAGGATCAGTTCATGCGTTTAAGCGAAAAGGTCAAAAGTGGAATGTATACCTGGCAGGTGGAAACCCTATCTTCATGAATCAGGCCTTAGTCATTCAACCAGGATTACTCAGCACCATTCAAGATCAGGGCCGTATGGGATGTCGGCATTGGGGCATTCCCCAGAGTGGCGCTATGGATCAACATAGTGCGTTGGTCGCCAACCGGCTTTTAGGAAATAACGAAAGCGACGCGATTTTAGAGATCAGCTTGATGGGGCCTAAATTGCAATTTGAAGCAAAAACACAAATTGCGGTCGCCGGTGCGGTCTTTGAAATGGAGCTCAATGGTGCACCTATACCCATGCAACAAGCAATTACTGTTGAGGCCGGGGATGTATTTCATCTCAAACGTTTAGTTTATGGATGTCGTGCCTATCTCGCAGTTCAGGGTGGATGGCAAACGGAACAAGTGCTTGACAGTCGGAGTTGGTATCCGGGACTCACTACACACCATCGATTGCGCAAAGGGCAATCTTTGGCTTACCCTGAATTTAAAGAGAAGGTCCCCGACCCAAGCCAAAATAGTGTAGTTCAATCGCCCAACTGGAGTGAATCACGGCTAGCAGTGTTTGCCGGATCTGAATTCGATCAGTTAAGTTTGGCCAAGCAGAAGCGATTGTTTGGGCTTCCTTTGCATCTTTCTCCACTCATGAATCGCATGGCCATGCAGCTTGAAGAAACGCTGGAGAACAGGCTCCCCGGCTTAATGACCGGTCCGGTGGTTCCGGGTACCGTCCAGCTGACCCCTTCGGGAACCTTAATCGTCCTGATGCGCGATGCTCAGGTGACCGGGGGCTACCCTCGGGTGCTGCAACTCACAGCCCAGGCCATTGACCTGATGGCTCAGAAGAAGCAAGGTGATCCCGTTCAATTCGTTCGACACCAACGATTTGACGAGGGTATACCCAGAAGTCTCTAATCAGGCGTAGCGCTCGTAGGCTTTGGCCAGTTTGC
Organism: Flavobacteriaceae bacterium YJPT1-3; assembly: GCA_029866965.1. GTDB lineage: Bacteria > Bacteroidota > Bacteroidia > Flavobacteriales > Flavobacteriaceae > Croceiramulus > Croceiramulus getboli. The sequence continues at coordinate 2,201,547 of CP123444.1, forward strand.
CGTGGTAGTTATGCTTGGCATAGGAAGGACCGTTGTATGCTTTCGCGAAAGCGGACCACTGCTTAGTCCTTAACAGTTCAAGAAGATCAAAGGCCTTGAGGTAGCGTCCAAAGGCTTCCAGATGGGCGCGCTCATGGGTGTATTGTTCTGCTACAAAGGCATCAATACTGGGGTAGCCCAGCCGCTTCCAATGAAAGCCCATGATCTGGAAACTGCCATAGGAAGCCGATTCATACGCCGCCTCGTGTACTTCGGGCAGGTCGCTCATGCCTGCGGCTTTGGTCAGGCGAAAGTACTCCTTAGCGCCTCCTTCATAATGCGAGGAGGTCCATTTGGGGTAGAGCACGTCCTCCGTATGCTTATTGACAAAATCCTGGGGATCCAGCCCTTTGTTTTTCAGTTGACGCCAGAAAACGTGACCTTCAAAAAGAATCTTAGGTCGGCCATCCAGCAGAAATCCTTTTCCATTACTTTCGACCTGATTGACCGCTTTAACCACGGCCAGCGGCAAATTGTAGTTGGAAGCAAAAGCCTCTAAATCTTCTTCAGCCAGGAATTTGGTATTGAATTTAGTGACAGCTTCCTGAGCGGCTATCAGTTTGGACCAGGTCTTAGGCCCTACGATACCGTCCACCACCAAACGGTGTTCTTTTTGAAAAGCTTTTACTGCATTTTCTGTAGCGCGATTAAAATATCCCTGTACAGTGACCTCATAACCCAGATCCTCCAGGATCTCATTTAAAAGGTATACCGATTCATCCCGGGAGCGGTAGCGAAGGGTTCTCATACGATCAAATTAAAAAGGATACGGCCTTGCCTACCACCAGCTTGATGGCGGCATTTTTAAAATGCCCGATCTTTATCTTTGAAACCCCGGCCTTATGCAGGCTGGCCAGTACCAACAAATCCTTTTGACTTTTGAGCAATAGCTCAAACTCTTCTGGCGAAAGCAGTCCGTCGGCCAGTAATTGGGCCCATCGCTTAAGCTTGTCTTTGGATTGCTCCAAAAAGAGGGTGACCTCGTTTTTGACATCCTCTTTTTCCTGGCTAAAGCGATCGGCAACCAAAGTCGCCATGTCTTTTTTTAGCTCCTTAAAAAATTTTTCAAAATCCATGATGTATCCATTTTAGCCTGTTATCAGGGCAGTGAGTATATTGGCGGTTTCCTTATCCTTCTTCGTTTCGTAATCCAGCAGTATATCGAATGCCTTTTCGATCTGCGGTTGAAATTCTTCGGTAAAGGTGGGACCCAAGGTGCCCTGCTCCCTCCAAAGTTTAAGAAAGCCTTGTAAGGCAGATTCGTCGCTTTGCAGGTATTTCCACATTTGTAGGGTGATCGCGTTATTAGACTTGGCGGTCTCGTAAGACACCATTTTCTCAAGTTGGCTCTGTAGTTCTTCCACGGCCAGCACATGATCATTGTATGCTTGTGTAGACGTAGCCACCAAAGCCGAAGCTTGCGCTTTGATTGCGAGGGTTTCCGTAAGGGTAAAGTGATCGTAGAGGGAAGTTGCGCAAGAGGCGAGTATTCCTGAGAGCAGAAGACCGAATAAAAAATGTTGAATTGTTTTCATGATGTATGCTGTTGTATGAGGTGTTGCTGTATGTGAAATTCGGCTGGTCGAACAAAGGCAAGCCCGTATTGTAAAATCATGCGATGATTGTCAATATCCTGTTGGCTCATGGTTTCTCCCAGTCCGATTTTGACGAAAAAAGCCTCCTCCGTTTTGCTTCCTTGTAAAGCCCCCTGTCGCCATAAGTGGTCAAAGAAATTATGTACACTACCCTCAACCGCTAACCAGGTCGCAGCGGTATTGGGTTCAAAAGCGTAGGCCGTTAAGGCTTGATCGATGGACCTTTTGATCATTTGAAGGGTGCGTACCACATTAAGGTATCGTTTTTCGGAATGGTTAGAAGCAAGCGTTTTGGCACCCCAAACGCGATGACCTCTTCCGGGAAAGGATACCATAGGATTGATGGACATACCCTGGGGATCATTAACCAGACTATGTTGCGCCTGACTATTTAAGGGAATGGCCGGGCGTTGAATACTCAAGACAGTAACGTTGGCGGGAGCCTTCCATACACCACGCTGTTGATCCACCCGGGCGTATATTCCCAGAGCAGCTCCACTGGGAGCTAATGTGATTCTTTTTGCCTTGATTTTATGTTGAATTTGTTGCATTTTTGAGGCGTCCGCTACAAGTTGAGCTGTTGTAATCGCCTCTCCGTTTACCAGGATCTCCGGATCGCTGAAGGGCAGTTGTAGTAGCGCCTGCAACGTCGCAGCGTCCAGGTCTTTGGTATAGTGGCTCCTTAACCAGGGATAGTACGCAGCGCCCAGTTCGCGATGCTCAGCAGCTAATCCACTACGAAACTTATTGAGCTTGGCCGACCAATTGGTCGAATTGCCTTTAGGAAGATCAAGAACGCCGAACCTTTGATGTTCAGCACAATGTCTCAATAGCGTCTCCTGCAATTGCTCCCGTTTGCCTCGGGGAAGATAAACAGCGTCCGCGATGCTGATCAGGCTGATGTCAGCGATAGTTGCACTCTGCTCCAACAGGTCTCTGTATTTTTGCAGGGTCTCAACCGAGGCATCTGTACATGCCGCTTCAAAATTCCCAATACTCCCTACGTAACAGGCCTGACCCCCATTGGCAAAGAACATACGGACTTGTTCATACAATTGAGAAACAAGGGTCATTTGGAGATCCTGCAGTTGAGAGGTACTGTCAAACGCAATGCGTTTGATCCTATAGGGAAGAGCCGCTCCAAAGTGATGTTCAAAGTCGGATACCGAGACAACCCTGGTCAGGTCTGCATTCCCCGAAAGGCTGCCAATAGAAGTATAGCCCAAAAATAAAGCTTCCGAAGTGGCTACAGCGGTAATCGGAGGCCGCTGAAAGGGAACTTCCTCCACGTAAACTCCCGGACTTTTATAGTGCTTGGCCATAGTACCTCTTTCTATAAATATACGTTGATTATCAATAAGTTACACCATGAATAGGCCAATTCGGTGTTTTCCGGAATCGGAAGCAGTTAAAACCCACCTCTAAATGTCATAGATTTCGTACGGTCTTATGGGGATATTTCCTCAAAAAATTAGCTGTTCATTCACATAAAGTGCTATATTTGAATCCGATAGCTTGCTATTGGCCCCTAAGCTAATCTACTAACCATGCATACCTGTAAGATTGTCATTTGTGATGATCACGTGCTTTTTGCACAATCGCTGGAAGCCCTGGTCAGTACCTTTGAGGGCTGTCAGGTGTTATTCCTTGCCAAAAATGGAAAAGACCTGCTTGACCAACTAGATCAAAGCAAGGAGCTTCCTAACACCATACTGCTGGATTACAATATGCCGGTCATGGACGGCTACGAAGCTTTACTCAAGATCAGTGAGCGATATCCTACAGTCAAAGTGATCGTTTTGACCATCAATCAGGAAGAAGAGGTCATCATTAAAATGCTTCGAGCCGGCGCTCGAGGATTTCTATCTAAAGACATACATCCCAAAACATTGAAAAATGCCTTGATGGAGGTGCATGATTCCGGATATTTTTTTACCGAGCATATTACCGCCACCATGCTTTCAGCGGGCGAGAATAAAGGCTTAAAGATCGATCAGATTCATTTGAGTGAACGGGAATTAGACTTTTTAAAACTGGCCTGTACGGATAAGACCTATAAAGAAATTGCAGAATTAATGTGTTTGAGTCCGAAGACCATTGACAATTACCGAGATAGTTTGTTCAAAAAATTAAAAGTGCGCAGTAGAATAGGTCTGGTGCTTTATGCGGTTCGTAATCACATCATAACCGCAGAGACCATTTAAAGCCACTTCATCAATCGCTTCATCCAACGCATCTTCTTTTTGTACGGTGCATAGCGAAAAGGTATGTCCGGCCAATTCCCGCGTTTGACCACTGATTTTTGATGAGAGAAGGTCATAAAGCCATATTTTCCGTGGTAGGCACCCATACCGCTGTGACCCACGCCCCCAAATGGGAGTTTGTCGTTGACAAAATGAACTAGTGTATCATTGATGACTCCACCGCCAAAAGCATAACGATCTACGATGGAATTTTTAAACTGCTTATTGGTACTGAACACGTACAGCGACAAGGGTTTGGCGTATCGGTCTACGTAATGATCCAAATCTTCTAGCTGCCGATAGGTGAGTAGCGGAAGAATAGGGCCAAAGATTTCCTCCTCCATGAGTTCGCTTTCGCGAAAGTCAGGCGCATCGACTAAAGTAGGTGCGATATAGCGGTCTGTTGGATCTGTTGCTCCGCCCAGCAGTACCTTTTCATCGTGCAATAACTTTTCCAATCGCTCGAAATGCTCCTGGTCGATAATGCGTGCAAAATCTTCAGAAGTCTTCGGATGTTCTCCATAGGCTTTTTTCAGCGCATTACTAAAGTGAGTGACAAATGCTTCTTTGACGTGCTCGTGGACCAGAAGATAGTCGGGGGCCAGGCAAGTTTGGCCGGCATTAAAGAATTTTCCCCAGACGATTCGCCGTGCAGCCACCTCAAGATTTGCAGTTTCATCCACGATACAGGGATTCTTACCCCCTAGTTCCAGGGTTAGGGGAGTCAGCTGGGGTGCGGCAGCCTCTGCCACTTTCTTACCTACGGCAACACTGCCGGTGAAAAAGATGTAATCCCAACGCAGGGCGAGCAAACCCTGGGCGACATCTTTTCCTCCGGTAACTACGCTTACCTGTCCTGGCGGAAATACAGCACTAACGATCTCTTGAAGGATTTGCGCTGTGGCCGGTGCTTTTTCGCTGGGTTTGATCACTGCGGTATTGCCTGCTGCGATCGCCGCGATAAGGGGAGCCATCGCCAGATTGAAAGGGTAGTTCCAGGGAGAGATGATCAACGTACATCCGTAAGGTTCTTTATAAATATAATCCCTAGAGGGAAAATTGAGCAGGGTGGCGGGGACACGCTCAGGTAAGGCCCATTTTTTTAAGTATTTTAAATAGAGATCGATTTCTTTCAATACATAGGCAGATTCTGAAATCAGGCTCTCGAAGTAAGGCTTTTTAAAGTCGGCGTATAAGGCCTGATGAATAGCTTCCTGCCGCTCGCTTATTTCTTTCTTGAGCCGTTGGAGGCACGCTTTACGGGTAGCAAGAGGCCGGCTCTTGCCGCTTGCAAAATAGGCGCGTTGTTGATGGTGTAAAGAAGCAAGATCTTGGCTCATAGTGATGCAATATGGATCGGGAAAGACAAAGTACTGCAAATTGAGTAATACGAAGACTTATTTCCAGCCATTTCTTTATCGGATCTCACTTTATTACCGCTTGGACAGCGTTGTTAAAATGACATTAAATAACTGAAAAATAGATAGTTAACTACTTTTTTATTCCAATTGGACAGTGGGGAAGCCTCAGAATGGATTCTTGGCTCCCGGGCTGCTCCGTTATATTTGATTACATGATTGAAGACAAGACAAAAAACAGATTGAATAAATACAGTCAGGCGGTCACCCAAGATCCCACCCAGCCAGCGGCTCAGGCCATGCTGCATGCGATCGGTCTGACTGATGAAGATTTTCAAAAACCTTTGGTGGGTATCGCCAGTACCGGCTATGAAGGCAATCCGTGCAATATGCATTTGAACGCGCTTGCTTTGGATGTCAAAGCAGGCATCCAGGAGGCCGGATCTGTCGGACTCATCTTCAATACTATTGGGGTCAGTGACGGAATCTCTATGGGAACGCCCGGGATGCGGTTTTCCTTACCTTCCCGGGATATCATTGCCGATAGTATGGAAACGGTCGTTCAGGCCATGAGCTACGACGCTTTGGTTACGGTAGTGGGTTGTGATAAGAACATGCCCGGTGCCATGATGGCTATGCTGCGTCTGGACCGTCCTTCCATTCTGGTTTACGGAGGTACGATCGCTCCCGGTTGTCATGCGGGTAAAAAGCTGGATGTGGTGTCCGCCTTTGAGGCCTGGGGGTCTAAAGTGGCCGGTACCATGGATGAAAAGGAATACAAAGCGGTAGTCCAAAATGCCTGTCCCGGTGCGGGTGCCTGCGGAGGCATGTATACCGCCAATACGATGGCCTCAGCCATAGAAGCCCTAGGTATGTCGTTGCCCTATACCTCTTCAAATCCGGCAGTAAGTTCAGATAAGAAAGAGGAATGTCAACAGTTGGGACAGGCCTTACAGCACCTCATTGAAAAAGACATCAAGCCATCAGACATCGTGACGCCAAAGGCCATGGAAAACGCTATTCGCCTGGTCACTGTCTTGGGAGGGAGTACAAATGCCGTTTTGCATTTTTTAGCCATAGCCAAAGCGGCGAATATCAATTTTACCCTGGAAGATTTTCAGCGCATCAGCGACACCACGCCTTTCCTAGCCGACCTGAAACCCAGTGGTAAATACCTGATGGAAGATTTACACCAGGTGGGAGGCGTGCCGGCCGTGCTCAAGTACATGCTGAAACAAGGCTTGTTGCATGGCGATTGTCTCACGGTGACCGGAAAAACATTGGCCGAGAATCTGGCCGATGTGGACCCACTAACACCGGGGCAGGATGTCATCCACCCGGTGGAAAAGCCCATCAAGGCCACAGGACATATACGTATACTCTTCGGTAACCTCGCCCGGGAAGGGGGTGTGGCGAAGATCACCGGTAAAGAAGGATTACGCTTTCGCGGAAGCGCCAAAGTGTTTAACGGAGAATTTGAAGCCAATGAAGGCATTCGCCAGGGCAAGGTAAAAGCCGGTGATGTGGTGGTCATTCGCTACGAAGGCCCCAAAGGGGGTCCCGGAATGCCGGAAATGCTCAAACCAACAGCCGCCATCATGGGCGCAGGTCTGGGCAAAGAAGTTGCGCTCATTACCGATGGACGGTTTTCCGGAGGTACACACGGCTTTGTGGTAGGGCACATCACTCCTGAAGCTCAGGAGGGAGGAACCATCGCCCTGGTTAAAGACGGTGATATGATCACCCTGGATGCGGAGGCCAATACCATCAACTTGGAAGTAGACGAGCAGGAACTTGAAAGCCGACTCCGCCTATGGCAACCGCCTAAATTAAAAGTCTCTCGCGGAGCCCTTTATAAATATGCTAAAACTGTATCCTCAGCTTCACAAGGCTGTGTTACGGACGAAATTTAATAACGAATTATGCAAGCTAAAACACAGACCATAAAACGGGAACCTCAGCAAGAGGCAGCGCGTACCATGAGCGGCAGCGAGGCAGTGATCAACTGCCTGTTGGCCGAGGGAGTAGAGGTGCTCTACGGCTATCCTGGCGGTGCTATCATGCCCGTCTATGACGAACTCTACAAGTACCAGGATAAAATTCATCACGTGCTGACCCGTCACGAGCAGGGGGCCACCCATATGGCTCAGGGTTACGCCCGAGCGACCGGCAAAGTTGGCGTAGCGATGGCGACTTCCGGCCCCGGGGCGACCAACCTGATCACGGGAATCGCCGATGCCCAGATCGACTCCACACCTATGGTCTGTATCACCGGCCAGGTCGCTTCTCACCTGTTGGGAAGCGATGCTTTCCAGGAAACGGATATCATTGGTATCTCGACCCCTATTACCAAATGGAACTATCAGATCACCAGGGCGGCTGAGATCCCCGAGGTGATGGCCAAGGCTTTTTATATTGCCAGAAGTGGACGTCCGGGACCGGTGCTTATCGACATTACCAAAGACGCCCAGTTCGAAGAGCTTGATTTTGCTTACGCGAAATGTAACGCTGTCCGCAGTTATAAGCCAGTGCCTGAAGTACAGACGGAGAAGCTCCAGCAAGCCGCCGAACTCATCAATGCCGCAAAGAAACCCTTAATCGTTTGGGGTCAGGGGGTCATTCTAGGGCAGGCCGAGGAAGAATTCAAGGCCGTGGTTGAAAAATCAGGCATTCCCGCAGCCTGGACCATCATGGGAGTTTCTGCCATTCCTACCAGTCACCCGCTCAACGTGGGTATGGTGGGTATGCACGGTAATTACGCGCCCAATTTACTGACCAATGAATGTGATGTGCTCATTGCCATCGGGATGCGTTTTGACGATCGGGTAACCGGAAATCTTAAGACTTATGCGAAGCAAGCCAAAGTCATCCATTTTGAGATTGACCCTGCCGAGATTGATAAAAATGTCAAAACGGATGTTGCGGTGCTGGGAGATGCCAAGGAAAGTCTCAAACAATTACTTCCCTTGATCGATCAAAAGAATCACGAAACCTGGCATCAGCGTTTTAAGGATCTGGACGCCATTGAATACGAAAAGGTTATTAAAGCAGACCTGTATCCGGAAAAAGAAGGCCTGACCATGGGTGAGGTGATGAAATGCATCAATGAGGTCAGTGGAGGCGATGCCATCATCGTTTCCGATGTGGGTCAACACCAAATGATTGCCTGCCGCTACGCCGAATTCAATAAGACCAAAAGCAATATTACTTCCGGCGGCTTAGGTACTATGGGCTTCGCTTTACCGGCAGCCATTGGAGCTAAAATGGGAAGTCCGGAGCGCGAAGTGGTGGCCATAATCGGTGATGGCGGTTATCAAATGACCATACAGGAACTGGGGACCATCTTTCAGACCAAAGTTCCTGTGAAAATAGTCGTATTGAACAATGAGTTCTTAGGCATGGTACGCCAGTGGCAGCAATTGTTCTTCGATCGTCGATATGCCTCTACCGAAATGATTAACCCGGATTTTGTAGCCATTGCCAGGGGTTATCATATCGATGCCCAGCAGGTGACCAAACGGGAAGACCTAAAACAAGCGGTGACTCATTTGTTGCAATCGCCGGATGCACAATTTCTTGAAGTGCGTGTAGAAAAAGAAAATAACGTCTTCCCGATGATTCCTTCCGGAGCTTCGGTCTCAGACATTCGATTGAGTTAATTATGGAAACAGAGAACCAATTATTTACCGTATCGGTCTATACCGAGAACAGTGTGGGTCTTTTGAACCGGATCTCGGCGATCTTTCAAAAGAGACATATCAATATTGAAAGTATAGTGGCCTCCGAAAGTGAGATCGAAGACGTCTTTCGTTTTACCATCGCCGTCTCCGTGACCGAAGAGCAGATCAAGAAGATCATCGGCCAGATCGAAAAACAGGTGGAAGTGATCAAAGCCTTTTATCATACAGAAGACGAAACCATTTATCAGGAATCCGCCCTGTTCAAGATCAAATCGGACCTGCTCTTTGAGGAACGACAGATCCAGAACATCATCAAAGAAAGCCACGCCCGTATCGTTACGGTGAATCGGGAGTTCTTTGCCCTGGAGAAATCAGGAAGACGTTCGGAGATCGATCTATTGCACCGGGAATTACGCCCCTTCGGCATCATGCAGTTTGTGCGATCGGGACGCATAGCGATTACCAAAGAGGAGATGCAAATTTCTCCCTTATTAGAAGAATTTAAAATTTAAAAGCAGAATCATGAGTAATTACTTCAATACCTTAACCTTAAGAGAACAACTCGAGCAACTCGGAAAATGCCGTTTTATGGAGGCTTCCGAATTTGAGCAGGGCGTTCGAGCCCTAATTGGAAAAAAGATCGTGATCGTGGGCTGTGGAGCGCAAGGACTCAATCAGGGACTGAATATGCGCGACAGCGGATTGGATATTGCTTATGCCCTCCGCGAAAGCGCCATTAAAGAGCAACGCGCCAGTTATCAAAATGCAACAGAAAACGGATTTGAGGTGGGTACTTATGATGAACTCATCCCTGATGCCGATCTGGTCCTCAATCTGACCCCGGACAAACAACATACCAGCGTGGTTAAGGCGGTCATGCCCTTGATGAAGCAAGGAGCGACATTAGCCTATTCGCACGGCTTCAATATTGTGGAGGAAGGCATGAAGATACGGGAAGATCTGACCGTGATCATGGTAGCTCCTAAATGTCCGGGCTCTGAAGTCCGTGAGGAATATAAACGGGGTTTTGGTGTACCTACCTTGATCGCTGTACACCCGGATAACGATCCCCAGGGAAAAGGCCTGGAGCAGGCCAAGGCCTATGCGGCAGCTACCGGTGGCCACCGAGCCGGAGTGCTGGAATCTTCCTTTGTTGCGGAAGTGAAAAGCGATCTTATGGGTGAGCAAACCATCCTCTGTGGGGTGCTCCAAACCGGTTCCATCTTATCCTTTGACCGCATGGTGGAGCAGGGTATTGATCCCAATTACGCCGCTAAACTGATCCAATATGGTTGGGAAACCATCACTGAAGCCCTCAAGCATGGTGGTGTGACTCATATGATGGACCGACTCGATAATCCATCTAAGATCAAAGCATTTGAGTTGGCGGAGGAACTCAAAAGCATCATGCGTCCGCTCTTCCGGAAGCATATGGATGACATCATGAGTGGCCATTTCAGCAAAACCATGATGGAAGACTGGGCCAATGACGACAAGAATTTACTACAATGGCGAGCGGCCACAGGCGAAACTGCTTTTGAAAAAACGCAGGCAGCCGATGCTCCAATCAGTGAACAGGAATATTTTGATCACGGAGTGTTACTGGTCGCCTTTGTTAAGTCAGGTGTTGAACTGGCCTTTGAAACCATGACCGAGTCCGGCATCATTGAAGAAAGTGCGTATTATGAAAGCTTGCACGAAACTCCCCTGATCGCCAATACCATCGCCCGTAAGAAATTATTTGAGATGAATCGTATCATTTCAGACACCGCGGAATACGGCTGTTATTTGTTTGATCATGCCTGCAAGCCATTGTTGCGTGACTTTATGAAAACTGTCGATACCCATGTGATCGGCACTGCTTACGCGAAAGACAATGCGGTGGACAATAAGCGGTTGATCGAGGTCAATCACGCCATTCGCAATCATCCGGTCGAGGCCATTGGAGCCACGCTCAGAGCGAGTATGACCGCCATGAAAAAGATCGAACGGGTAGAAGCGCCTCAAGACGCCGTGCCGGCCTAAGTATGGAAACTGATACCACCTATTTTCCGAGTCTCGCTGACATTAAAGCAGCGGCAGAGCGGGTAAGTGAGATTGCTACCGTGACACCGCTTGCGCCTAATTTCAGTTACTCGAAACGCTACAAAGCCGATATCTTTTTTAAAAGGGAGGATTTGCAGCAGGTGCGTTCGTATAAAATTAGAGGGGCGTATAACAAGATCAGTTCTTTATCTGCGGAAGAGCAGGAAAGGGGCGTCATTTGTGCCAGTGCTGGCAATCACGCTCAGGGAGTAGCCTTGGCCTGTGCCCGTTTAAATATTCAAGGTACTATCTATATGCCTGCACCTACACCCAAGCAAAAAGTGGAGCAGGTTCAGATGTTCGGTGATACGTGGATCGACATCGTCCTTACCGGCGATACTTTTGACGAAGCCAATCATGCAGCCCAGGTAGCCAGTGAAACTCAGGGCAGTGTCATGGTGCCTCCTTTTGACGATGAAAAGATCATCGAGGGGCAGGCTACAGTGGGCCTGGAAATGATTAAACAGGCCGATCCACCGCTGGATTACGTCTTTGTGCCGGTGGGTGGCGGCGGACTCATAGCCGGCTTGAGTACGGTGTTTCACCTGCTCAGTCCGTCTACAAAGATCATTGGCGTTGAACCCCACGGTGCACCGGCGATGAAAAATTCTCTGGAGCAGGGTAAGAACATCAGTTTAGATCAGATCGAAAAGTTTGTAGACGGAGCTGCCGTACAGCGCGTTGGTGACCGGAATTTTAAGATCTGTCAGGAATTTGTGGAGGAAGTGGTCACCGTTCATGAAGGCTTGGTGTGCCAGACCATACTCGACCTGTACAACAAAGAAGCCATCGTCGTAGAGCCTGCCGGCGCATTAACCATAGCGGCCCTGGAACACTATGGGGATCGGCTGGAAGGAAAACGGGTGGCTTGTGTGGTGAGTGGCAGCAACAACGACATCACACGTACCGCAGAGATTAAAGAACGGGCCTTGCTTTATCGTGGACTCAAACATTACTTCATCATTCAATTCCCCCAGCGGGCTGGTGCCCTCAAAGAATTTGTCGCTGAGATTCTAAGCCCTCAGGATGACATCACCTATTTTGAATACTCCAAAAAAACGAGTCGGGAGTTTGCTCCTGCTGTGGTAGGCATCGAACTGGAGGATAAAGCGGATCTGGAACAGTTGATCCAGCGGATGAAACACAAAGGTTTTTTTGGGGAATACCTGAATGACAAACCGCATTTATTTGAATTTCTTATTTAAATCTTAAGCCATCAACACCCATCTCCTATGAGTCAAGTCGCCCATTCTTTAGAAATACCTAAGCAATACCAAGTGCAGCCATTGCATGAAAACCGCTATTTGATCAATGGAGAATTACGCAGCTGGTCGGGCAAAAGGGCGGAAGTTCATTCCGGGATCTATACCAAGAAAAAAGACGGCACCGTGGGACCTGCTCATTTGGGATCAGTGCCTGCTTTGGGAGAAAAAGAGGCTCTGGAGGCTCTAGAAGCGGCTCGAAAGGCTTATGATCAGGGGCAGGGCGAATGGCCAACCATGAAGGTGGCCGCCCGTATCGCCTGTATGCAGCGCTTCGTCGACTTGATGAAGAAAGAGCGAACTCCGGTGGTCAACTGGCTGATGTGGGAAATTGGAAAGACCTTACCCGATTCAGAAAAAGAATTTGACCGTACGGTCGAATACATTGAAGATACCATTGAGGAATACAAAAACATGGATCGGGATAGTGCCCGCTTCGAAAAGCACGCCGGTATTCATGCGCACATCCGTCGCGGACCTTTAGGAGTCGTACTCTGTTTGGGACCTTATAATTACCCGCTAAACGAGACCTTTTGCTTGTTAATTCCGGCTTTGATCATGGGGAATACGGCCATTTTTAAACCGGCTAAGCATGGCGTTCTGCTTATTAGTCCGTTGCTGGACGCCTTTCGCGAAAGCTTTCCCAAAGGAGTGGTCAATATCATTTATGGCCGTGGGCGTGAAGTCGCTGCTCCCATCATGAAGACAGGTCTGGTCGATGTATTGGCTCTGATTGGGCATAGCTCCTCCGCCAACGCCTTGCAGAACCTACATCCCAAGAAAAACCGACTGCGTCTGGTCTTAGGACTGGAAGCCAAGAATCCGGCCATCATCCTGCCCGATGCTGATCTCGATCTGACCGTTGCCGAGTGCATTAATGGTACCCTTTCCTTTAATGGCCAGCGCTGTACCGCCCTCAAGGTGATCTATGTGCATGAAGACATTCGTAAAGCGTTCAATGCCAAGTTTGCAGCGGCTGTAGATGCCTTAACCTACGGCCTGCCCTGGGAAGATGGGGTCAAATTGACTCCGTTGCCGGAACCGTCTAAACCAGACTACATTAAAGACCTGATCACTGATGCCCAGGCCAAAGGTGCTAAAATATTGAATAAGCGGGGCGGCGATATGTCGGCTAATTATGCCTATCCGGCGGTGCTCTATCCTGTGTCTAAAGACATGAACGTCTATGAGGAAGAACAATTCGGTCCGGTGATCCCCATTTTATCGTTTAAAGACATTCAGGAGCCTTTAGACGATATGGCGGAATCCAACTATGGGCAACAGGTCAGCCTGTTTGGACGGGATGTGAATCAGCTCGCACCTTTGATCGATACGCTGGTCAATCTGGTTTGCCGCGTCAACTTGAACAGTTCCTGTCAGCGAGGCCCCGATGTTTATCCCTTTACCGGTAGAAAAGATTCAGCAGTGAGTACCTTGAGTGTTCATGATGCCCTGCGCTCGTTCTCGATCAGGACTTTTGTAGCGTCTAAAGACAATGCTTACAACAACGCGATACTCAATGATCTGATGGACAGTAAAAAGTCCAATTTCGTAAGCACAGATTATTTGTTATAGTAAGCAAACCCGGTGATTGGGGATTTGACAATCGCAGCCTTGTTTTGTTGCGAATCTCATAATAATCACACTAATCCTAGATTTTTAGCAGTTGTCTCTGTTCTGATTGCTAGAAGTTTATATCTTTAATCTATACTATGAAGCATACGCTGGTACATATCACACAAACGATCCTTGAGCTCCTTCAAGGTGCTGCGGCTTTACGCCCTGTGATGATTCCTGTACGCCGCCGTACGTTGCGCCGCCGCCCGTAAGGGTGCGTTCAATTTCTGGAACCCAGGTGAGTCCGGTTCTCAATTCCCATTTTTTTCTCTAATTATTCACGATAAGAATTCCGCCTTATGGATATTGTTATTGCTAATCAATCACACAGTCATTACGCGCCCATCATTTGCGACACCATAGCCGCCAGTGCTCAGGTACGCGGTACCGGCATAGCGCGCAGGACTCCAGCCTATATCCTCACCAAAATGGAAAACGGGAATGCGGTCATCGCCTTGGACGGTGAAACTTTCGCCGGTTTCTGCTATATCGAAGCCTGGGGACACGAAAAATTTGTGGCCAACTCCGGACTCATCGTGCATCCGGATTATCGGGGTCAGGGTTTGGCCAAGAAGATCAAGAAAGCCATTTTCGAGCATTCGCGAAAAAAATATCCGGCCGCCAAGATCTTTGGGATCACCACTGGACTTGCGGTCATGAAGATCAATTCAGACCTGGGGTATAAGCCGGTCACCTTTTCCGAACTGACCGACGATCAAGCCTTCTGGAATGGCTGTCAAACCTGTAAGAATTACGATGTACTCCAACGCACAGAGCAGAAAATGTGTTTGTGTACGGGCATGCTCTATGATCCGGCAGTAGAAGAAAAGAAAAAAGAAAAGGATAAGGAACAGGTAAATGGAAAAGCTTTTCAGCGGCTAAAAAGTATTAAGCAGCACCTGTTTTTACCCAAGAAAGACAAGAATAATGAGACGGCTTAGTCTCCAGAATAAGATTCTATGAAAAAAATAGTATTAGCCTATAGCGGCGGCCTTGACACCTCGTATTGCGCGGTGCTGCTGAGTCAGCAAGGTCATGAAGTGCATGCAGTCAGTGTAAATACCGGAGGGTTTTCTGCTCAGGAGATCGACCTGATCAAAGGAAAAGCCCTGACAATGGGAGTTAAGTCGTATGTGAATATCCATGCGGTGGAAACCTATTATGAGAAAGTCGTCAAGTATTTGATCTATGGGAATGTGCTTAAGAACAATACTTATCCCTTGTCGGTTAGTGCAGAACGGGTGGTGCAAGCCATGGAAATTATCAATTACGCCAAGGAGATTGGAGCTGATGCCGTAGCGCACGGAAGTACCGGTGCCGGAAACGACCAGGTGCGCTTCGACATGATTTTCCAGACTCTGGCTCCGGAAATCGAGATCATTACCCCCATACGGGATGGTTCGCTTTCGCGAAAGCAGGAAATTGAATACCTACAGGAAAACGGCGTCGACCTCTCTTGGGAGAAGGCGCAGTACTCCGTCAATAAGGGTTTATGGGGCACCAGTGTGGGCGGTAAAGAAACCCTGACCTCCAGAGAGGGGCTACCGGAAGAGGCTTATCCAAGTCCGTTGACGAAATCCAAAGCAGAACCAGTCACCTTAAAATTTGAAGCCGGAGAGCTGGTTGGGGTTAATGATCACTTTGGACAACCCCATGAGAACATCGAAGCTTTAGAGTCCCTGGCCAAGGGCTTCGGGATCGGGCGAGATATCCACGTAGGCGATACCATCGTGGGCATCAAGGGGCGTGTAGGCTTTGAGGCCGCCGCACCGCTAATGATCTTGAAAGCCCATCATCTGCTGGAAAAACATACGTTGAGTAAATGGCAGTTGCAGCACAAAGACAACCTGGCTTCCTGGTACGGCATGCATTTGCATGAGGGCCTGTATCTGGATCCTGTCATGCGGGATATAGAAGCTTTTCTGCAGAGCAGTCAAAAGCAGGTCAGTGGTAGTGTCTATCTGAATCTGTACCCCCGTCATTTTGAATTGACGGGAATTGAATCTCCCAACGACCTGATGCAATCCAAATTTGGTCAGTACGGGGAGGAAAATCTAAGCTGGACTGCAGAGGAGGTCAAAGGTTTTATTAAGGTCAATAGTACGGCGACCAAGATCCATCACCAACTCAGCGCACAAGCATGATCAGTGTTGGCATCATAGGAGGCGCCGGCTATACTGCTGGAGAATTGATCCGATTGTTGGTTTTTCATCCGGAGGTGGAACTGCGGTTTGTGTACAGCAGCAGCCAGGCCGGTCAGCCCATCGCGTACACCCATGGAGACCTCACGGGGGTCACGGACCAGCGCTTTACCGATGAGGTTAAGACCGATGTGGACGTGCTTTTTCTTTGTCTGGGACATGGAAAATCCAAAGCTTTTTGGAAGCAAATCCCTTACCTGTGCAAACCAAGATCATCGATCTCAGTACCGATTTCCGGGCAAAAGAGGAGGCGTATTTTGAAGAGAAAAGCTTTATGTACGGACTGCCAGAACTAAATCGAGAAGCCATACGGAAGGCTAATGCTATCGCCAATCCGGGCTGTTTTGCTACGGCCATTCAATTGGCGCTGCTGCCCTTGGCTCAGGATCAACAGCTCAACCCATCGGTGCATGTGCACGCGGTCACCGGCGCTACCGGCGCGGGAACTTCGCTCAGCAGTACGGGACATTTTGCCTGGAGGGATAATAATTTTTCCTACTACAAGCCTTTCATTCATCAGCATTTGGAAGAGATCGAGCAGTCTCTGGAGCAGGTGGGCCAAAGGCCGGACCGCTTGCATTTCCTTCCACATCGCGGGAATTTTTCCAGAGGTATTTTTGCGACGGTCTATTTGACCTATGATCATTCTCTGGCAGAAGCCAAAGCCCAATTTGAACGCTTTTATCAGGATGCAGCTTTTACCCATCTTTCCGATCAACCGCTCCATCTCAAGCAGGTGATCAATACGAATAAGGCCCTGTTGCATTTGCATAAGCATGACGATCAATTACTGATCACCAGTATTATCGACAATCTGCTGAAGGGAGCGTCGGGTCAGGCGGTACAGAATATGAATTTAATGTTCGGACTGGAAGAAACCACCGGACTGCTTTTGAAAGGAAGCTACTTTTAACGACTAGCAGTATGAAAATAGCCATTATAGGAGCCGGAAATTTAGGATTGTCGATCGCCAAGGGCTTGATCGTAAACAATACTATTACTTCTTTGTATCTGACCAAGCGTTCTCTGGAGACCATTAAATCCTACGGGACTTACAAAAACGTCACCCTGACTTCAGATAATGTGAAGGCAGTTCAGCAGTCGGATATTCTCCTATTTGCGGTACAACCGGCTCAATTCAAAGCGATTTTGGAAGAAATCGAACCCCATCTGACCGAAAAACACGTGTTGATCTCTACCATTACCGGTTTTCAGATCGCACAAATGGAAGCCATCGTAGGGGAGGAACGCTTTATCATTCGCAGCATGCCCAACACAGCTATTGCGGTGGCTAAATCCATGACCTGCTTGTGCAGCAATGTGCAGGGGACCAAGCGTATCAAAATTGCGGAAGCTATTTTCAATGGATTAGGAACCACGGCCATTATTGAAGAACAGTTGATGCAGGCCGCCACGGTGGTCTGTGCCAGTGGAATTGCCTTTTGGATGCGTTTGATACGTGCTACCACTCAGGCAGCCATTCAATTGGGCTTTGATGCCGAAGAAGCTCAGAAAATGGCCATGCATACCTGTGAAGGAGCCGCCGCCTTACTTATCGAATCCGGGAATCATCCAGAGCAGGAGATCGATAAAGTGACCACGCCCAGAGGCTGCACCATAGAAGGTTTAAACGAAATGGAACACAAAGGGCTCAGCTCTTCCCTGATCCAGGGAATGGTTGCCTCCTATGCCAAGATCAACACCATCAAGAGCCGGCAGTTATGAGTTTATTTCAGGTCTATCCATTGTACGACGTCACCCCCGAAAGGGCCGAAGACGTATTTGTATATGATGATCAGGGTACCCAGTACCTCGATCTCTATGGTGGGCATGCCGTGATCTCTATCGGGCACTGCCATCCGCACTTTACGGAACAATTAAAGAAACAATTAGAAAACTTGCCTTTTTACAGCAACGCGGTCAAAAATCCGGTACAGGAGCTGCTTTCGCGAAAGCTTACCCAGCAATCGGCCTGTCCCGAGTATCAGCTGTTTCTATGCAGCAGTGGGGCAGAGGCTAATGAAAATGCCTTGAAATTGGCTTCGTTTCATACCGGGCGCAGCCAGGTGATCGCTTTTCACAACAGCTTCCACGGTCGGACTTCAGCGGCCGTGGCCGCTACGGATAATAAGGCGATCATAGCCCCCATTAACGCTCAGCAGGAAGTGGCTTTTCTCCCGTTAGGCGATCTGGAACGACTCGAAAAAGAATTGGTCAGACAGAAAGCTTGCGCCGTCATTCTGGAATTTATACAAGGAGTAGGTGGCCTGGACGAAAGTAGTGCTGAATTTTATAAAGGAGTAGCCCGCTTGTGTAAAAAATACGGCAGCTGTCTCATTGCTGATGAAGTACAGGCAGGCTTTGGTAGAACAGGAGATTTTTTTGCTTTTCAGAAGTATGACATTAAGCCTGATATCATATCGATGGCTAAGGGCATGGGAAATGGATTTCCGGTGGGCGGGATACTCATCCACCCTGATATCAAGGCCAGTCACGGTTTATTGGGGACCACCTTTGGAGGCAATCATTTGGCGTGTACCGCCTCTTTGGCCGTGCTGCACGTACTGGAAGATCAGCAATTACTGCCGCACGCTTTGGAGATGGAAGATTACTTTAGAGCCAAGGCTGCTCATGTGCCGGAAATCAAAAAGATCAAAGGTCGGGGACTCATGCTGGGGCTTGAATTCGAATTTGAAGTGGGGGAACTGAGAAAAAAACTCATCTACGACAAGCACATCTTTACCGGTGGGGCCAAAAACAAAAAGCTCTTACGTATCCTGCCCCCATTAACCCTACAGCAAGAGCACATCGATTTCTTTTTTAAAGCATTACGAGAATCTTTAAATCACTTACCTCAGGGCTCATGAAGAAATACACCGCTATCCATGACATTACTGATCTGCACGCTTGGATTGAAGAAGCCAGGCACTTAAAGAAGGATCCCTTTGCATTTGAACATTTGGGCAAACGGAAGACCCTCTGTATGCTGTTCTTTAATCCCAGTTTACGCACACGGATCAGTACTGAAAAAGCAGCCCGGAATTTAGGTATGGAGGTCATCATCCTGAATGTTGGCAGTGATTCCTGGGTTCTGGAATTTGAAGATGGTACCGTTATGAATGCCGGGAGTAGTGAACACATCAGGGAAGCTGCCGGAGTACTTTCGCAATATGCCGATGTCCTGGCCGTACGCGCCTTCCCCGAACTGAAAAGTCGGACTGCCGATGAAGACGAACGCATCCTAACTAGTTTTATCCAGCACGCGTCCATACCCGTAGTTAACATGGAAAGTGCTACCGCTCATCCCTTGCAAGCCCTGTCTGATGCGATCACCATCAGCGAACAACAAAAAACGTCCAGACCCAAAGTGGTCCTGTCCTGGGCTCCTCATCCCAAGGCGCTGCCGCATGCCGTTGCGAATTCTTTTGTGCAGATCATGAAGCGCATGCCGGTTGATCTGACCATCACGCATCCAGAGGGCTACGACTTAAATCCTGAAGTTACCGGAGCTATCCCGATCAATTATAATCAAGAGGAAGCTCTCCAGGAGGCCGATTTTGTTTACGTTAAAAATTGGAGTAGCTATTTGGACTACGGTAAGGTACTCGAGGATCCTCAAGGAGTGCATGCAAAGTGGATCATGACCAAAGAAAAATTAGGCAAAGCGCAATTCATGCATTGCCTACCGGTACGGCGAAATGTCGTGGTGGAAGATGCCGTACTGGACAGCACCCAATCGTTGGTCCTGGAGCAAGCCAATAATCGCACCTATGCCGCTCAATTAGCGCTTAAAAAGATACTTGCTGATGAAATCTAAACTGACTGTAGTCAAGGTAGGAGGGAATCTTCTGGAAGATCAGCTACGCTGCCAAAAGATCCTAACCGCTTTCGCGAAAGCTGAAAGCCCCAAGATCCTGGTTCATGGTGGCGGAAAACTGGCCAGTAAGTTGGCGATGGACCTGGGTATAACCGTCAACATGCATGAGGGCCGACGGATCACCGATGGGGCTACTCTGGAGGTCATTGTGATGGCCTACGCCGGAAAGGTGAATAAGGAAGTGGTTGCCGCATTGCAAAAGGAGGGCTGCGATGCCATCGGGCTTTCCGGAGCGGATGCCAATCTTATCCAAGCGATAAAACGGCCTGTTGCCGAGGTGGATTTTGGCTTTGCCGGCGACATTACGCAGGTCCATACGAAGACCTTACTTGCCTTACTTGATCTTGGATTGGTCCCTGTTTTTTGCGCGCTGACCCATGACGGGAAAGGCCAGCTTTTAAATACCAATGCAGATACCATAGCGGCTGCTTTGTGCGGGGCCCTTTCGGATCATTATGAAGTGACCCTGAAGTATTGTTTTGAAAAAAAAGGAGTGCTACGCGATGTGGAGGACGAGGCGTCCGTAATCCCCGAAATCACGCCCAATACGGTTCAGCAGCTCATTGCTACAGGCGTCATTTCAGACGGCATGCTCCCGAAAATTCACAACAGTCTAAAGGCACTTCAGTCTGGAGCCAAGGCCGTACACATCGGGAATGAAGAGATCATCAATGGGACTGCAAAACACTTTACAACACTGCGTCATGAGTAATAACGAAGCAATCACCAACTCAGCCATCGCCTTGCTAAAAGCACTGATCGCCACCCCTTCTTTCTCTTCAGAGGAAGAGGGGACCGCTCAACTTTTAGAGGGTTGGATGCAGGAGTATGAGATCAAGTATCAGCGGACCCAGAACAATGTTTGGGCGGTAAACAAGCACTTTAAAGCCGGTAAACCCACCTTGCTTCTCAATTCACATCACGATACGGTCAAGCCGAATTCAGCCTATACGCTCGACCCCTTTACACCCATCGTAAAGGACCGAAAACTCTACGGACTGGGGAGTAATGATGCCGGGGGCTGCCTGGTTTCTTTATTGGCGACCTTCACCCATTTTTACGATCAGTCGGATCTCAACTACAATCTGGTTTTCGTAGGTTCCGCCGAAGAAGAAAGCAGTGGACCGAATGGATTGAACAGCATGCTTGAAGTAATACCAACCATTGACGTGGCTATTGTTGGAGAGCCCACGCAGATGCATTTAGCTGTAGCAGAAAAAGGCCTGGTGGTCTTTGATGCGGTAGTGAAGGGTACTCCTTCCCACGCGGCACACCCCAATGAAGACAATGCCCTGTATAAGGCAATACCATTTTTGCAGTGGTGTAAGGATTTTCGTTTTGAAAAAGAGTCGGAGCAACTAGGCGCTGTTAAACTCACCCTCACTCAAATGCAGGCCGGTAAGCAGCACAATGCGGTTCCGGCCCAGGTAGACCTGGTGGTTGATGTACGGGTCAATGATTGTTATACCAATGCCGAGATCCAGGAGATCGTTCAACGGGAAGCTCCCTGCGATGCGATCGAGCCACGCAGTCTGCGACTTAATTCGAGTTCCATTCCACTCGAACACGAACTGGTACAGGCCGGTCTGGCTTTGGGAAGATCCACTTATGGGTCGCCCACCTTGAGCGATCAGGCTTGTTTGAGCTGCCCCTCCTTAAAATTGGGTCCGGGTGACAGTACCCGATCCCATAGCGCTGATGAATTTATTCACCTGCACGAAATTGAAGAAGGCATTAATCTCTATATTCAACTTTTAGAACGCATAGTATGAAACTTTGGGACAAAGGAATGACCATCGATGACAAAATCCTCCGGTTTACCGTTGGCAATGATCGGGAGATCGATATGCATATTGCCAAGTACGACCTCATGGCCACCAAAGCCCATGTCAAAATGCTGGGGAAGGTCGATCTACTGAGCGAGGAAGAGGTCGGTCAGCTCGTACCTGAATTGGATCAACTGTTGAGCGAACTGGCGCGCGGGCAGTTTGTGATCGACCCCATCTATGAAGACATTCACAGTAAGATAGAAGGAGAATTGACGTCCCGCCTGGGCGATGTGGGCAAGAAAGTTCACAGTGCGCGTTCGCGAAATGATCAGGTGCTGGTCGCCTTGCACTTGTACTATAAAGACAGTTTGAAGGCCATTACGACCAAGACGGCCACCCTGTTCCATACCCTGATCGATCTGGCCCACCGTCATAAGGAGCAGCTGCTTCCGGGCTATACCCATCTTCAGGTGGCCATGCCGAGTAGTTTTGGGCTTTGGTTCTCGTCCTATGCCGAACTCTTGATCGATGATGTGTACCTGATCAAGGCGGCGCAAATGGTTGTCGATCAGAATCCATTGGGATCAGCGGCTGGTTATGGTAGCTCCTTTCCCATTGACCGGGAGTACACTACCCAGTTGCTTGAATTCCACACCCTAAAATACAATGTAGTAGCGGCCCAGATGGCCCGCGGAAAGAGTGAACGTACCCTTTCTGCTGCCCTGGGGGGTCTTGCTAACACGCTTTCGCGAATGGCGATGGACATCTGTCTTTACATGAGCCAGAATTTCGATTTTATCAGCTTCCCGGATGCACTGACCACGGGGTCCAGCATTATGCCCCACAAAAAGAATCCGGATGTTTTTGAATTGATCCGCGGGAAGTGCAATAAGATCCAGGCGCTATCCAATGAAATGATTCTATTGACCAATAATCTACCCAGCGGCTACCAACGGGATTATCAATTGCTGAAAGAAAGCATGATCGAAGCTCTGGAAACCCTACAGGATATACTTGATATTAGCGCTTATGCCATTGCTCAGGTAGAAGTCAAGACGGTTGATCTCACGCAGGAGAAGTATCAATACTTATTCTCGGTGGATGCGGTCAATGCCTTAGTCATGCAGGGGAAAAGCTTTCGCGAAAGCTATCAGCTCATAGGTGAGCAGATCGAGAAAGGTACCTATAAGGCTGATCGCTCTAAAAAGCACACCCATTTGGGGAGTATTCACAATCTCGCCCTGGACAAGATCAGGGAAAAAATGAATGAGGCCTTGTCCTAAAAATCAGAAAGGCGCGGCAAACCAAAGTTTAACCACGCCCTTCATCCCTAAAAATGAACGTTTAAATGATGGTGCTTTGCCCCATATGCACGTTTTTAAAGTTGATATTGGTATCATTGGGATGGGTAATGTGATCAGCAATAAAATCGCCCACCTTCGAGGTAAAGGTGTGCCGGTCCGGATTGATATCCGATGTGGTGATTCCCAACACCAATGACTTCTCTACCGCTTGTTCAATCGCCCGGGCCTCCTCAGTCAGGCCTAAGTGATCCAGCATCATGGCCGCGGAAAGGATAGATGCCAGAGGGTTCGCAATGTCTTTACCAGCCGCTTGAGGAAAAGAACCGTGAATAGGCTCAAACAAGGCGTGTTTATCGCCTACACTGGCCGAGGCCAATAAGCCTATAGAACCGCCAATCACACTGGCTTCATCACTGATGATATCTCCAAACAGATTTTCAGTGAGGATGACATCAAACTGGGAGGGATTTAAGATCATCTGCATAGCAGCATTATCGACAAAAAGGAAATCCAGTTTAACGTCTTTATACTCCTGAGCAATTTCCGTGACCGTTTTTCTCCACAGGCGAGAGGTTTCCAAAACATTGGCCTTGTCTACCAGGGTTAGTTTTTTACTCCGTTTCTGGGCGGCCTGAAAGGCGAGGTGACTGATGCGCGAGATCTCCTCTACGCTGTACGAGCAACCATCGCTGGCTACCTGTCCGTCGTCACTCAACTCTTTGCTACCAAAATAAATGCCTCCGGTGAGTTCGCGATAAATGGCAATATCGGTTCCTGAAATAATTTCTTTTTTAAGTGGAGAGCGATCGATAAGTTGCTCATAGGCTTTGACCGGTCGTACGTTGCAGAAAAGTCCGAGAGACTTCCGCAAACGCAACAAGCCTTGTTCTGGGCGAACCTTGGCCGAGGGATCATTGTCATACTTAGGATCGCCTATGGCACCAAAGAGAATTGCATCTGACTTCTCGCAAATGTCCAGGGTTTCTTCCGGCAGCGGATTGCCGGTAGCATCAATAGCTGAAGCCCCCATCAGAGCGCGGTGATAAACAAAGGAATGGTCATAGACATCAGCTATGGCATTCAACACTTTTATGGATTGTTCTGTCACTTCGGGACCTATCCCATCACCGGAAAGAACAGCGATATCAAATTTCATAGGCTTTTACAGTTGGTTGGCTTCTTCAAAAGCCTCGATTTTTTCTTTTTTGCTGATCAAATAGTCAATATCATCATAGCCATTGATCAGGCAGAGTTTTTTATAGGCATCGATCTCAAAAGAGGTCTTTGCGATTTCCCCTGCCGCTGCAGGGTAGGAGAGTTCTTGATCTTCCAGGTTGACGTGTACCGCCGTCTCAGGAACTTCCTGAATGGTGGTCATCAGATTCTTAAGGAAGACCGGACTTACCTGAATGGGCAGAATGCCGTTGTTTAAAGCGTTGCCTTTAAAGATATCGGCAAAGAAACTACTCACCACCACTTTAAAGCCGTAGCCCGCCAGGGCCCAGGCAGCGTGTTCTCGGCTGGAGCCACATCCAAAGTTATTTCCAGCCACCAGGATGGCTCCCGAATACCGTGGATCGTTCATCACAAAAGCCGTATTCAGGGATCCGTCTTTGTTAAAGCGCCAGTCCCGAAACAAATTATCTCCAAAACCTTGCTTATCCGTCGCTTTAAGGAAGCGTGCAGGAATGATCTGATCGGTATCTACGTTCTCGGCGGGCAGGGGCACGGCCTTACTCGTCATTTCTTTAAACTGTTCCATCAATTCAATTGTGTTGAAATGTCTATGATCTTGCCTTCAATGGCGGTGGCTGCAGCGACCAACGGACTCGCCAGCAAGGTACGAGCGCCCTGGCCCTGACGGCCTTCAAAATTGCGATTGGAGGTAGACACACAATACTCCCCCGCAGGGATCTTATCATCATTCATGGCCAGACAGGCGGAACAGCCCGGTTGGCGTAAGGTGAATCCGGCATTTTCAAAGATCTCGTCTAAGCCTTCGGCAACCAATTGAGCGGCGACCTGTCGCGAACCCGGTACCAACCAGGCATTAACATTTTTGGCTTTTTGTTTGCCTTTGACATAATTTGCGGCCACCCGAAAGTCTTCGATGCGCGAGTTGGTACAGCTACCAATAAACACATAGTTGACGGGCTGATCGATCAGGCGTTGGCCGGGTTTAAGTCCCATATAATTCAGAGACTTCTCAAAGGAAGCATTGTGGTGGTCCGGAATGGATTCATGGATCTTGATCCCCATACCCGGATTGGTCCCGTAGGTGATCATAGGCGCGATGTCTTCGGCCTCAAAGTGAAACTCTTGATCGAAGGTCGCATCCGGATCGGTGGGTAGGGTTTTCCAATAGGCTAATTTGCGTTCCCAAGCTTCGCCCTGGGGTGCATATTCGCGACCCTTCACATAGTCGAACGTGGTTTGATCTGGCGCGATCATTCCGCCCCGGGCACCCATTTCGATGCTCATGTTACATACCGTCATCCGGCCTTCCATGCTCATTTCTTCGAAGACGTTGCCCGCATATTCACAAAAGTACCCGGTACCTGCATCAGTACCCAGTTTGGCAATGATATACAGGATCACATCTTTGGGTAATACGCCGGGCTTGAGTTTCCCATTGACATTGACCCGTAAACTCTTAGGCTTTTGAAGCAGGAGACACTGGCTGGCAAAGACTTGAGCTACCTGGCTGGTGCCTATTCCAAAGGCGATGGTACCAAAAGCTCCATGCGTACTGGTATGACTGTCACCACAAACCATGGTCATACCGGGCTGCGTAATGCCCAATTCGGGCGCCATAACGTGCACAATGCCATTGTATTTATGTCCCAGTCCGTAGAGTGTAATCCCGTGTTTTTCACAGTTCTCACTGAGTTGCTGGAGCTGCTTTCGCGAAAGCGCATCCCGCACCGGTAAATGCTGATTCTCGGTAGGCGTGTTGTGATCTGCAGTGGCCACGGTTTGATCAGGCCGCAGTACCGGAATATTGCGATCAGCCAGTTCCTGAAAAGCTTGCGGACTGGTAACTTCATGAATTAAATGGCGGTCAATGTACAGGATTTGCGGACCATCCGGAACCGTATCCACCACATGAGCATCCCAGACCTTATCAAAAAGTGTTTTTCCCATTAGGCTAGATTTGCAAATTGAGGTGAAGTACTGTGCTCCATGATGGTGTGAATATCAACATCCTGAATTTCCTTCTGTTTATCAGCCATTTTCAAGAATTCTTTGTACACCACGTCCAGCTGCGCTTTAGTCAAGTCATAACCCACCTTTTTCGCTCTATAGGCCAGTGCTGCCCGACCGCTGCGCGCAGTGAGAACAATAGCACTTTCAGTGACTCCAACATCTTCGGGGTTCATGATCTCATAGGTCTCCCGGTTTTTGATCACTCCGTCCTGATGAATTCCGGAACTGTGGGCAAAGGCATTAGCGCCTACAATAGCTTTATTGGGCTGAACCGGCATCCCCATTTTTTCAGAAACCATGCGACTGGTATCATAGAGCAGCTTGGTATTGATGGTCGTGTCCAGTTGAAGATACGGATGTTGCTTCAAGATCATGACCACCTCTTCCAGAGAGGTATTACCGGCACGTTCGCCAATTCCATTAATGGTACATTCGATTTGTCGAGCTCCGTTAATCACTCCGGCTATGGAGTTGGCAGTGGCCAGACCCAGATCGTTGTGGCAATGGCAGGATAGTATCGCTTTATCGATGCCTTTGACGTTTTCTTTGAGGTATTTCATCTTCGCCCCGTATTCTTCCGGAAGGCAGTAACCTGTCGTATCGGGGATGTTCAAAACGGTGGCCCCCGCTTTGATCACGGCTTCTAATACCCGAGCCAGGAACTCGTTGTCGCTTCTTCCGGCATCCTCTGCATAGAATTCCACATCCTCAACAAATGACTTGGCATAGCTCACTGCTTCTACGGCACGCTCCAGAATTTGCTCTGGAGTGGCGTTAAACTTATGCTTCATGTGGGATTCACTGGTGCCTATGCCGGTATGAATCCGTGGATATTTAGCCTGTTTAAGCGCCTGAGCGGCCACTTCAATATCTTTTTTTACGGCGCGGGTCAAGCCGCAAACCGTGGCATTTTTTACTATTTTGGCAATCTCCTCCACCGAGACAAAGTCCCCGGGACTCGAAATGGGAAATCCGGCTTCAATGACATTAACGCCTAAAGTGTCCAGACGTTCTGCAATGACCAGTTTCTGTTGAGTGTCTAATTTACAGCCGGGTACCTGTTCGCCATCACGCAAAGTGGTATCAAAGATTTGAATTGTTTCGTTCTGCATGGTTTAATTTCTGAATTCACTATCGAATATATATCTTAGGGGTTTGAATGGAGAACAACGACGGCTAACTCCTACGATGTCAAGGCTTTAAGTGTCTTTTTAAAGTATCTGATAATCAGCTATTTATGAGAAAAATCATTACGGTAGCAAACGATCAAAAAGATGCGCTTTATGTGCTGGTTAAATCCTTGTCCAAATCGGAGAAAAGACAGTTTAAATTATACGCCGGTCGTCTGGACGGGAATACCGATGCTAAGTTTCTTCTGCTGTTTAATGTGCTCGATAAGGCTAAGGAGTATAATGAGGATGACATTCTGAAAAAAGGCTTTGTGACCAAACAGCAACTCTCTAATCTGAAGGCTCATTTGTACAAGCAAATTTTGGTCAGTTTAAAGCTTATTCCCGCCTTACAAAATATACGATTGCAGATTAGAGAACAACTGGATTTTGCTACCGTGCTCTATCAAAAAGGACTCTACAAGCAAAGCCTGAAGATTCTTGAAAAGGCTAAAGCGTTGGCCATTGAGAATGAAGAGAAAAACGTCGCATTTGAAATCGTCGAACTGGAAAAGGTGATTGAAACTCAATACATCACCCGAAGTATTGACAGCAGAGCTGAAGCTCTTGCGGCAGAAGCCAAAATGCTCAGTGAACTCAATTTATTGACCAGTCAGTTGAGTAATCTTTCGCTCCAATTGTACGGGATCTTATTGAAAACAGGATACGTGCGCAGTGACGAAGAAAAACAGGAGATCACCAATTTCTTTGAAACACAGCTGCCCGATCCGGGATCGTTGGAGCTGGGCTTTCGCGAAAAGCTCTGGTACAGTCAGGCTTATTTGTGGTACAGCTTTATCATTCAGGATTTTTTGTCCTGCTATAAACACGCCAATCGCTGGGTAGAACTTTTTGAGGAGTATCCCCAAATGCGGTACCGGAATCCCGTCTTTTTCCTCAAAGGCAACAATTACCTGATGGAATCGCTGTACTACTTGAAGCACCATACGCGCTTCAAGGAGGTGCTCACTGCTTTTGAAACCCAATTGAATGAACCAGGTTTTATCAGCAATGATAATATTCGAGCCCTGGCATTCCTGTACCGCTACAATAATGTGCTCAATTTGCGCTTTTTGATTGGAGATTTTGAAGAACCGGAAGTCCTATCCAAGCAGATCGAAAAAGAGCTTAAGAAATTGGATCACCAAATTGATGCCCATCACGTAATGCTGTTCTATTACAAACTAGCTTGTCTCCATTTTTGTGACGGGCAGCATAAGCAGTGCATCGCTTATCTCAGTAAGATCATCAATAATAAATCATTGAAAATGCGGCAGGATTTAATGTGTTTTGCCCGTATACTCAATCTGGTCGCCCATTACGAGGCGGGTATGGATTATCATTTAGAGTCTTTGCTGAAAAGCACCTATAAATTCCTGATCAAGATGGACGATCTACACGAAGTACAAAAGGAGATGATCAAGTTCCTGCGGAACCTGGGCTCCATCTTCCCAGCCGATCTCAAAGACGCTTTTGTACAGTTAAGGAATCGCTTAGAGCAGTATGAAGAAGATCCTTATGAACGGCGCTCTTTTCTTTACCTGGACATCCTTTCCTGGCTGGATAGTCGTATCCAAAACAAGCCGGTAGGTGAGGTGATATGGGAGAAAGCGCTGCAACTCAACCGGTAATGGAGTCTTCCTTCCGCAGCCGTTTCCTCTCCCTCAACTTGGCCATGCTTCTGATCAGTACCAGCGGAGTATTGGGACGCTACATCACGCTTTGGCCTGTGGTGACCATTGCCTATCGGGCGCTGCTGGCGCTGTTGGTGCTTTCTGCCTATCTATGGTGGAAAAAAGCTTCCATACGAATTGAGAAGAAAGATTTGGGAATGATCCTGCTCAGCGGTTTGCTGATGGGTGCGCACTGGGTGCTCTATTATGAAGCCTTAAGGCGCTCTACAGTGGCTATCGGGATGTTAACCATTTTTACTTATCCCGCCCTGACGGCCCTGCTGGAGCCGCTTTTCCTTCGCAGCCGTTTGCAGTGGTTTCATATCGGTCTGGCCCTTTTGGTTTTGGTGGGCGTCAGTTTATTGGTTCCTGAATTCAGTTTGGAGCATGAATACACTCAGGCGGCAGGCTTTGGTCTTTTGTCTGCACTGGCCTATGCTTTGCGCAACATCATTCTCAAGACGAAGGTTAGGCGCTATTCGGGCTCCTTGTTGATGACGACGCAACTATTGGTCATTGCCCTGGTATTGAGCCCGTTTTTGTTCGCTGCCGAAGGGACCGCGGTGAGCAATGCATTGCCCTATTTACTCATACTTGCCATTTTGACCACAGCGGTGGGACACACCTTGTTCGTCATGAGCTTTAAGCATTTCAGTATCACAGCGGCCAGTATCATGAGCAGTGTGCAACCTGTTTATGGCATTCTCCTGGGTGTTTTGTTTCTGGGTGAAGTACCGCCGGGGAGAACTCTGCTGGGCGGTTTACTGATTGTGGTAGCCGTAGCCCTGGAGGGCATTAAAAGCTCCCGTGATTCAACTTAAAAAACCGATCATTTTAAGGCAGCCAGGCAAGCCGACCAGAGTGGATCCTGAAGTGGTGGTGAAGCGATGATTTTTAGCGGTTCTTTTTTGACCGGATGCATAAAGGCCAATTCACGAGCGTGTAAATGGATGCTCCCGTCCGCATTGCTGCGATCAAAGCCGTATTTCAAATCTCCTTTAATGGGGCATCCAATGGCAGCCAACTGAGCCCGAATCTGATGATGCCTTCCGGTTTCCAGATCGATTTGCAGTAAATAATACCGATCCAGCTTCAAGGCGATGTGGTAATGCAAGACGGCTTTTTTGGTGTCTTTGGACGCTTTCGCGAAAGCGTAACTTTTATTCTGTTTTGGATTCCGTTTCAGGTGATGCACCAGGGTGTCCGAATCTTTGGGCGGGGCTTCTTTTACGAGGGCCCAATAGGTTTTAGATGCTTCCTTCTCTGCGAAGAGTTTATTGAGTCGGGGTAGGGCTTTAGAGGTGCGTGAAAATACCACGATGCCACTGGTGGGACGGTCCAGGCGATGTGGAACACCCAGATAGACCGCACCGGGTTTGTTGTATTTCTTTGCGATGTACTGCTTGACGACTTCGCTTAGCGGATCATCACCGGTCTTGTCGCCTTGCACCAAATCGCCGGGTCGTTTATTGATGGCAATGAGGTGGTTGTCTTCGTAAAGAACTTGAAGATTTTCAGGCGTACTATGCTGTTTGGCGCGGGAAATGAGATGTGATTTTAGTATTGCTCTTCTTCGTTGGGAAAGTCCCCGCTCTTGACATCCTTGATGTAGTGTTCAAACGCTGAGGTCATTTGTTGCTCCAGATCCAAATAGCGACGCAAGAAACGCGGATTGAATTCTTTGGTCATGCCCAGCATGTCGTGAATGACGAGCACCTGCCCGTCTACGCCTCCTCCGGCTCCGATCCCGATCACCGGGATGGTGAGGCTTTGAGCGACTTCGGCAGCTAATTTGGCCGGAACTTTCTCTAAAACAATGGCAAAACAGCCACAACGTTCGAGCAGTAGGGCATCTTCCTTCAATTTTTCGGCTTCCATTTCTTCCTTGGCCCGCACGGTGTAGGTACCAAATTTATAAATGGACTGGGGGGTGAGTCCCAGATGGCCCATCACGGGTATCCCTGCGTTCAGAATGCGTTTGATGGAATCTTTGACTTCCTTGCCTCCCTCTAACTTGACCGCATGACCACCGCTTTCTTTCATGATCCGAATGGCTGAACGTAAGGCTTCCTTGGGATCTGATTGATAACTGCCAAAAGGCAGATCGACCACCACTAAAGAGCGATTGATCGCTCGAACCACAGAAGCTGCATGATAGATCATTTGATCAAGGGTGATGGGTAGGGTGGTTTCATGTCCCGCCATCACGTTGGAGGCAGAATCACCCACCAGGATGACATCAATACCGGCTCCATCAACAATGGAGGCCATGGTATAATCGTAGGCCGTAAGCATGGAAATCTTATCTCCTCGTGATTTCATCTCGGTAAGGGACTTGACCGTGATACGCTTGTAATCTTTTTTAGCTGTGGACATGAGTGCTGTTTAAAATCCCGTAAAAATAGTAATTTAAGCCACCACTCTAAAGGATGTACACCATGAAGACTTTTTCTATCGTTGTTTTTGTTTTTTTAATTGGATGGTCAAGCCAGGCTCAAAGTGGAGCAACCGGGCTTAGTGATGAACAACAGGCCAAACGGGCCATTGAAGTGTTCTTTGAGGGATTTCACGCTCAGGATTCTACGGTGATCAAGACCGTAGTACACGACAAGGTCATTATGCAATCCATCGGGAACAATGCGCAAAAGGACATCGTCTTGAGCACCCAGAATTTTAGTCAGTTCTTAGCCTCCATTTGTTCCATTCCGGAGGAAACCGAATTTAAAGAAGAGATCCATGATTATCGCGTTCGGGTGAATGGAAAGATGGCTAATGTGTGGACGCCTTATTCTTTTTATGTCAACGGCAATTTGAGCCATTGTGGGGTAAACAGCTTTCAGTTATTTAAGCGGGATGGGGTATGGAAGATCTTTTATATCGTAGACACCCGAGATCGCGAAAGCTGCGCTAGAAATCGCGGTTAGCAATCGGATAGAGCCACATTGACGGCGAGTCCGCCGGTACTGGTTTCCTTGTATTTGGTATTCATGTCCTGGGCGGTTTGCCACATGGTTTCGATTACCTTATCCAGCGGGACCTTCGCGTTTTTAGCGTCGGTGTCCAGAGCCATTTCGCAGGCATTGATCGCTTTGATGGCTCCCATGGCGTTCCGCTCAATACAGGGTATTTGAACCAATCCACCAATGGGGTCGCAGGTTAGGCCCAGGTGATGCTCCATGGCGATCTCGCTGGCCATAAGCACCTGCTCAGGGCTACCCCCCATAAGTTCCGTCAGAGCGCCAGCAGCCATGGCGCTGGAGACTCCTATTTCTGCCTGGCAGCCACCCATAGCAGCCGAGATGGTCGCTCCTTTTTTAAACAAACTGCCGATCTCGCCGGCTACCAACATGAACTGTTTCACATCCTCAAAATTAGCATCGTGATTTTCGATGACCATGTAGTACATCATCACCGCAGGAATGACCCCGGCACTGCCGTTGGTAGGAGCCGTCACCACGCGCCCCAGAGAAGCGTTGACCTCATTTACGGCCAGGGCAAAGCAGGAGACCCATTTTAAGATTTCGCGAAAGCGGACCTCTTTATTTCGGATGGCTTCAATCCATTGCTGGGGACTGTCGTATTTCTTGTCTCCAATCAAGGTTTTATGGGTATCAAAAGCACGGCGTCGTACGTTGAGTCCGCCGGGTAAGGTGCCTTCGGTGTGGCAGCCAATATACATGCTCTCCAGCATGACTTCCCAGATTTTTTGGAGGCGTTCATCAATGGCCGATTCCTCCATCAGGGAGCGCTCATTGGCCAATACGATGTCTGAAATTTTTTTGTCGGTTTCCTTGCAATAATCCAGGAGATCAGTGGCCTTGTGCACGGGATAGGGAAAAGAACTGATCAATTGACGTTGCCGCTTGGCCCGTTTGCGTTCTTTTTGGACTACAAATCCACCCCCAATGGAGTAAAACGTTTCTTTTACTTCCCGTCCGGAGGATAAGCGAGCCTGAAAGGTGATGCCATTAGGATGGAAGTCCAGGAACTTTTTATGAAATAGGATTTGAGTTTGCGGATGAAATGCAACATACCGTTCGCCGTCAAAATGAATACGTTGTTCTTCTCGTACGCGATCTAAGATCACTGGAATTTGATCGACCGGGAATTCCTGCGGGTCCAGGCCGTACAATCCTAACAGCACCGCAGTATCGGTAGCATGCCCTTTTCCGGTTAAAGAAAGGGAGCCGTAGAGCATCACTTTGATCTCTTGTACCTGATCAAAATTACCTCGCTGCTTTAGCAAGGCGATCCAACGTCGAGCTGCGCGCCAGGGACCAAGCGTGTGCGAGCTGGAGGGGCCCACCCCAATTTTGAGCATGTCAAATACGCTGATGCTTTCAATGGCCTGCATAGGTTGTTTTTTAGCACGCAAAGATAAAGTTTTAGGCTATTTCAGAAGTGAATTTGACCAAAATAAAACGCCCGAAGAAAAGCTTCGGGCGTGGTTAAATTTGTTTCTGCTTAAGGAATGAGGATCACCCTAAACCGCGCCTTATTGTCCATCATTTTTTGAAAGGCTTCGTCGACTTCATCAAGACTGAATTTTTCGATCATGGGTACCGTTCCGGTCATCGCACTAAAGTTGAGGGTGTCTTCACTATCCGGCGCCACTCCGCTGGGCCACCCGGCCAGTGATTTTCGGGCTTGTAGCAGCTGCATCGGACTTACCTCTACCGCATCACCGGTGGCTGCGATCATTAGTAATTTCCCATCGATCCCAAGTCCGTCGATCACTTGAGTAATGGCATCAGCATGCGGCGCTGTGGCAACAATCAGATCAGCTCCACCTAATTTTTGCAATTCTTCCACGGCATCCTGCTCATCCGTTTGAATAAAGTGATGCGCACCTAACTCCTTGGCCAGGTCTTTTTTACTACTGCTGGTCGAAATGGCAACGGTTCTCATGCCCATTTGACGGGCGTACTGAATGGCCAGGTGGCCCAAACCACCAATACCTTGTACGGCGACTACATCTCCGGCTTTGATCCCAGAATTTCTCATTCCGTTAAAGACCGTAATACCGGCACAGAGGAGGGGAGCCGCCTCCGCTGAGGAGAGGGAATCAGGAACAGCCGCCAGGGCTTCCTGAGGAGCGGTCATGTATTCTGCATAACCGCCATCATAAGAGATACCGCAAATTTTAGCGTTTTCGCAATTAATGAATAGGCCTCGTCTGCATGGATCGCATTCAAAACAATGACCCCCATGCCAGCCTACACCAACCCGCTGGCCTTTAGCCCAGTTGTTCACTTCATTACCCACTTCTTCAATAGTGCCTACGACTTCATGACCCGGCACCCGCGGATATTCAATGCCTGGCATGGCACCCACTTTGACGAAATTATCGCTGTGGCAAATGCCACAGGCTTCCACTTTGATTAATACTTCTTTCGAACCCGGTTTGGGGATTTCCCGATCAACGATCTCGAAATCACCACCGGCTTTTGCTATTTGTACTGCTTTCATTGGTTTTCTTTAAAAAGTACAAAAGCTAAAGACCTTCTGCTCCAAAGAAAACGTTAATTCGCTGCCACGCGATACAGTAACATACTGATCAAAAAAACCACGCCATTGTTCATGGCATGCAGGAGTATGGACCAGCCGAGACCGCGATTGGCAATTTTGATAAAACCCAAGGCCAATCCGGCGAGAATCCGTGGGATGATGAGGACAAAAAGACTGAGGTTAAAGATAAAATCGCTAACGTAGTTATTGATGTGCACTAATCCGAAGATAAAAGAAGTGAGCAAGAGGATTAGGGTGGTGTGTCGCCGCAAAAATATTCGAATCTTTTGAGTACGTGCAGGGCTCAATCCTTCCCGAAGCAAATAAAAAACGCTGAATAGGAAGATCAAGGTGAATACCGCCTTAACGAGCCAATGTACGTCCAACGGGAGAAAACGCACCATCAAAAAGACTGGCCAGGAAGTCATACACCAAAGCAAGTCATTGTGCGAAGGGTGGAGGAGCGTGCGAAAGAGCATTTCTTCCACCAGCGGAGCGATGATTATGGCCAGGATTAAAAAGCGGAGCGGCTCTTCTTTAATCATTTTGAGGACGCGCGATTGTTCGTATTCTTCCAGACCCAGTTCCGGATAATGGGTCTTCAAAAGACCCAGACCTATAAAAAATAAAAGGTAAGCCCCAAAAAGGAGAATGAAGGTCAGTAATAGACGGTTGACTCGGAGCTTAGGGGTTTGAGGGAAATTATTCCACATAGCAATAATTGTGAGGTAAAACTAGGGCTTCCTTCGCTTTCGCGAAATAGAGCCTAGCGAAATTCATCACCGCAGACAGAGCAAAGGGTCAAGCGAACACACAGGATGAACAATGAAGCGGAGCGCCATCAGGAATGGTAAGTAAGCTGGAAATAGGTAAAGAACTGGGTTAAATGACATCCTGTCATACTTTTTCTGCTGGCATAGTGATTGACATATACAGGGCGTAAGAAATAGAATGCACAACCATATAAATAACACTTTTAAGCTATGAGTAAAATAATTGGAATTGACTTGGGGACTACCAACTCGTGCGTTGCCGTAATGGAAGGTAACGAACCTGTAGTAATTCCTAATGCTGAGGGTAAGCGCACAACACCTTCAGTCATCGCCTTTGTAGAAGGTGGTGAAATTAAGGTGGGTGACCCTGCAAAACGACAAGCAGTGACCAACCCTCAGAAAACGATCGCATCGATCAAACGCTTTATGGGAAATAAATTCTCAGAAAGTAAAAAGGAGGCAGAACGTGCAGCCTACGATGTGAAAAAAGGAGATAACGACACCCCTCGAGTAGATATCGATGGTCGTTTATACACCCCTCAAGAATTATCAGCCATGATTCTTCAAAAAATGAAGAAAACGGCAGAAGATTATCTGGGACAAGACGTAACTGGAGCCGTAATCACGGTGCCAGCCTACTTTAACGATAGTCAGCGTCAAGCGACTAAGGAGGCGGGAGAGATCGCCGGACTCAAGGTAGAGCGTATCATTAATGAGCCTACCGCCGCAGCATTGGCCTACGGTCTGGATAAAAAAGACACGGATCAGAAAATTGTGGTCTTTGACTTTGGTGGAGGTACCCATGACGTATCCATTCTTGAATTGGGAGATGGCGTTTTTGAAGTATTGTCTACTGATGGAGATACCCACCTGGGAGGTGATGATGTGGACAGTAAGATCATTGACTGGTTAGCCGATGAGTTCAAGAAGGATGAAGATATTGATCTGCGAAAAGACCCGATGGCGCTGCAGCGTTTGAAAGAAGCTGCTGAAAAAGCCAAGATCGAATTATCGTCTTCAACGCAGACTGAGATCAACTTGCCTTATATCACCGCTACGGCTAGCGGACCAAAACACCTGGTACGCACGCTGAGCCGATCTAAGTTTGAGCAATTGATTGATGATTTGGTAAAACGTACGATTGCACCTTGTGAGTCGGCGCTTAAATCTGCCGGATTGAGCAAGAGTGATATTGATGAGATCATCTTGGTAGGAGGATCAACCCGTATTCCTGCTGTTCAGGAGGCGGTAGAGAAATTCTTCAACAAAAAACCAAGTAAAGGCGTAAATCCCGATGAGGTGGTTGCTATTGGAGCAGCGATCCAGGGAGGGGTACTTACCGGAGATGTGAAAGATGTATTGCTTCTCGACGTAACTCCATTGTCCTTAGGTATTGAGACTATGGGCGGGGTGATGACTAAATTGATCGAAGCCAATACGACCATTCCTACTAAAAAGTCACAGGTATTCTCTACGGCAGCAGATAATCAGCCTTCTGTAGAAATACACGTACTGCAAGGCGAGCGTCCCATGGCGAAGGACAATAAAACCATTGGTCGTTTCCACTTGGACGGTATCCCACCAGCGCAGCGCGGAGTGCCACAAATTGAGGTAACCTTTGATATTGATGCCAATGGTATCATCAAAGTATCGGCTACGGATAAAGCGACCAACAAGTCTCAGGATATTCGTATCGAAGCTTCTTCCGGATTGACCGAAGAAGAAATCGAGAAAATGAAAGCTGAGGCAGAAGCCAACGCAGAGGCCGATAAAAAAGCCAAAGAAGCTGTAGACAAGGTGAATGAGGCGGATGCGATGATCTTTCAAACCGAGAAACAGTTGAAAGAATTTGGTGATAAATTGTCTGATGATAAGAAGAAGCCGATTGAAGAGGCGTTGACCGAGTTGAAAGCGGCTTTTGAAACCAAAAATCCGGATGCTATTCAGCCGGCCTTAGACAAGATCAACGAGGCTTGGAAAGCAGCTTCTGAAGAAATGTACAAAGCCCAGGCAGAAGCTCAGGGTGGTGCAGCTCAACCAGAAGGTGACGCCAGCGCAGATACTTCATCAGCTAGTGATTCTAGTAGTGATGTAGAAGATGTAGATTTTGAAGAAGTAAAGTAATTTACTAGTCACATGAGTAAAAGCCCGTCTGAAAGGACGGGCTTTTTTTTGCTTATGGAGTTCGTTCGATCACCTTCCCTCCTTGTAAGAATCTCTATTGCATTGAAAAAATGCAGCACGAGATAGATCCAATGAGGGAATATCACTAGTTACTTATTATAAAAAATAGGAAAAGAACATAGGGCATATAGCTGACCATAGATGATAGCCATGCCCGGTCATAGGGGGAGAATAGGATAAATACAATGACCTAAGCGGAGTGATCTCTTCAGGAAGAACGAGGATGAAGAATACGGAGTATGTAGAAAGGACCAAAAATGAACAACCAGCATAGGTTTCGTACTTTTATTCTTGGGCTGTTTAGCGGGGATCGATCTGTACCAACCAAAAAAATACGGCCTTGTGGAGCAGCCGTATTTTTCATTCATGGTTGAGTTGGGCTAATTGCCTCCCAGCGCGACGCCGGAAGTTTGTTTTTGCAGTTGTTCCTGCAGTTCGGTATTGGACACCTCTAAAGGCAGTCCAGTCGTTTTTAAGTCCGGGTTTCCGGAAAATCGGGCGTTTTGAAGATGCTCCAAGAAGGCCACCGATTGTGGCAACTGACCAGAGAAATTGTTATCTCCAAGCATCAAGTCTCTAAGCGCTCTGATCTTACCCAATTCTTTGGGAATGGATCCGCTGAAATTGTTGTCAAAAAGATGAAGTACACGCAAATTGATCAAGTTTTGTATTTGCGGCGCTAAAGGTCCGGAGAGATCATTACTAGTGAGCTGTAAGTTTTCTAGCGAACTTAACTCATATAAGGATTGGGGTAGTTCACCCTGAATACGGTTTCCATTAAGGACTAAGGATTTAAGGTTTTTTAGCTTTCCGATGGATTCTGGGAGTTGTCCCTGAAGATTATTGAAGAACAGCTCGAGCGATTCCAGATGGGTGAGATCACCAATACTTTCGGGCAGTACGCCATTCAGATTATTCATGCTCAAGCGCAGTGCCACGACTTTATCGTCTTTCACTGTAACCCCATACCAGCTTGATACCGGTTGCTCTAAATTCCAGGAAGTCTTCCAGGAAGCTCCATGCGTGGATGTGTATAAATCGACTAAGGCATTACGCTCTAAAGTGGAAACCTCGGCGGTAGCAGAAAGACCTATAAAAAGCAGGGATAAGAAGAGCGTTGTAATTTTCATGATTGGGGTGATCAAAAGGATACAAACCAAATGTAATCAATTACTTAGATAAAATGCAAAAATAATCGATGAAATACACGAATTATTAAAAATGGAGATGAATAAGCACAGTTTAAATGGAATACTATACTCCTATATACTGCATTGGGACGTCTTCGGAACTCTCCAAAAAATAAGGGACGGCCTTGGCCGTCCTTTTTGCTAAAATCAAGATTTAATAAGTAGTCGAATTATTCGTTGCTCGCTACGGCTTCGTAGGAGTCCATGAGGTTACCATCCAACTGCAGTTGGTGCATGGAGTCGGCCAGACCAAATGGGATGGTGCCCACGATTCTATTATTGGCCAAAATAAGTTCTTTCAATTCTTTAAGTTGGGTCAATTCTTTGGGTAGTACACCTCCAATCGCATTATCAAATAAGTGCAATTTCTTTAACGCTTTTAGCTGGGCTATGGCAGGATTGATCGTCCCACTTAGTTGATTACTCGTAATCATAAGTTCTTCTAATTGATTTAGCGTGTACAACGATTGTGGTAGTGCACCGCTGATGAAGTTTCCATTCAATACCAATTTCTTCAATTGCGCTAGATCACCAATTGATTCTGGAAGTTCGCCCGAAATTTTATTGAAAAACAATTCTAAGGATTCAAGATGCTTTAATTGTCCTATACTGGTTGGAAGTTCTCCTTTAAGATTATTCATTCCCAAATGCAAGGCAACCACTTTGTCCTCTTTTACGGTGACACCATGCCATTGAGCAACGTCTTCTTCCAGATTCCAGGATTGTGTCCAAAATTCTCCTTGAGTGGCTTCGTAGAGATCGATCAAAGCCTGACGCTCTGATGAGGACACCTGAGCCAAAGTAGTGGCTGAGATTAAAATGCTTAGAAAAAGGAGTATAGTTTGTCTCATGATTTGGGGTCTTCAAGAATAACAATTCGAATATATCCACTCTTTAAAAGGAGGCGAAATTTAATCGACAGCGAACATAGCATTAACAAATAATTAACAGTAATTAGAGCCCAAAAAGATTTGTCTTTAACAAATAATTAAGAAAAAACAGTCACTTAATCGATGAAAGCTGTTCGATAAAGGAGGTATTGACCTCATGACCTCCTTTAAAGACGACCTGGGTGACTTGGTCACCAAACAATGCCTTACTCTTCTTTTGCTCAAGGTCAAGGCGGGAAGGGGAGATGTAGTGATCACTATCCCCGAAGACCTGATGGATACTAGCGTTCTGCAGGTGTTCGAACTGGCTTTTTTCCAACTCTTCGGGTAGGCCACCAGAGTGAATCACTAAATCATCACATGAGATGTTCCTCGAGGCGATCCAACGTAAAGCAACGGAGACCCCCTGGGAATAGCCCAGCACAATAAAACGTAGGTTGCTCAGGTCTACTGTACCCAATTCACCCTCAAAGACCGCGTTCAAATAATTTAAATTATTCTGCATTGACCGGTCTCGTTCTTCCCGGGTCAGCCAACTGGCACCCACATGCTTAAATCGATCATCCTGATAGTACTTACTGGGTGCCTGCGGGGCGATGATGTAATTTTCTTCCCTATTTAAATGCTTGAAATAGTTGAGGAAATACCGACTTAAGTATCCCATTCCGTGAAATACGAACCAGACATTTTTCGTTTTGTCTGTCCTTTTATTTAAGGTGCTGTAGCTGTTTACGCTGCTGTAGGTGCATTCTTTTTCTTTACTCATCAATACGGTTCTTCTTTTTATGGTTGAGCCATTCGTGCTGCAGCAGCCCGTAACAGGCCGTGCTTCGTCTATAGCCTCCTTTGACGATCAGTTCTTCTCGTAAAACGCCTTCCAATGTTGCGCCTAGCTTTTCAACCGCCTTTCGGGATCTGGTGTTGCGTTCATCAATCCGAAAACAAACCTTGTGCATGCCTAAAGACTCATAAGCATAGTCGAGCATAAGTGCTTTTATCGCTGCATTCAGTCCGCTTCCGCGAAAGCGATCTCCCAACCAGGTCCATCCAATGTGCACCGTCTGATTTACTTGGTCTATATACCCAAAACGGGTGCTGCCCGCCACAGCCTCTAAACGCTTGTCGAAGATCAGATAGGGGAGCGCAACCCCTTGAGCTCGATCATCGAGGGCATTTTGAATATAGGACTTCAATTTTTGGGGACTGGATACATCAGAAGGTCCATAGCGATACAAATCTACCTCCTGGGAAACTGGCAAGAGTTGATCGAAATGCTCCAATTGGAGCGGGATTAATTCAGCACGGCTATTCTGTAGGTCTGCCCTCGACATATTGTATCTTTATTCCATAAAAATACCGCAATGAAACCGACCAACGATGAAATTCTTGACCGTTGTAAGACGATCAGCAAAAATACATTGATGGAGACCCTAGATATCCAATTTGTGGAAGTGGGTGACGATTATTTAGTGGCTCAAATGCCGGTCACGCCAAAAGTGCATCAACCGGATGGGGTGCTGCATGGAGGAGCCACCGTAGCTCTGGCAGAAAGCGTGGGCAGTGCGGCCAGCTACATCTTTCTCAATACCGATGAGTTCATGGTGCGTGGCCTGGAAATTTCTGCCAATCACGTCAAAAGTGTACGCTCCGGTCATGTGAAAGCTACGGCCTCTTTTATCCATAAAGGACGCACCACCCAATTGTGGAATATTGATGTCAGGGATGAAGATCAAAATTTAATCTCCAAAATTAAGCTCACCACAATCACCCTCCCTAAAAAGTGATTGAATTTGAAGATTTAAGGGATCATGCAAAGGGTTGGCAACAGAAGGAACAGTCGTTTGTTCTGTATCACCTACCCGGTGAGTCAAAAATTCACGGGCTCTATGCAGACACGAAGACGGTTCGAGATCAGATAGACTTTGAATCCTCCGGATTTGCATTCGCTCCCTTTCTGCCTAGGCGGAAATCGTATTTTCTACCTTTCGACCAAAGCCGATATTTCGAGGCAGATTTGCCCGATGGCCCTCCGTCGAGTTCAGAATGGAAGGTTACCGAAGCGGATACTCAAAAGCAAGAGCACATTCATTTGGTCAAGCAGGCATTGCCCCTTCTCAAAGCAGGGAGCCTGGATAAGGTCGTGCTTTCGCGAAAGCTTAGCTTGCCTAGAGATTCGCGAGATCCGCTCGTCATTTTTGAGCGTCTCGTCAACACCTATCCGGAGGCCCTTGTGTATTGTTGGTTTCATCCGGAGACCAATTTTTGGATGGCGGCTACGCCGGAAATCTTAGTCCAGACTAAAAATTTACGTTTTCAAACCATGGCTTTGGCTGGTACGCAGAAGATCGATCCTGCGGAACAGACCATTAGCTGGGGAAAGAAGGAATTGCAAGAACAACAATTCGTCATTGATGAAATACTCGATCGCTTAAAGGCAGCGGGTCTGGAGGACATTCGAGCAGCAGATCGGGAAACGATCCAAGCAGGTCAATTACTTCATTTGAAAACCACCATCACAGGTCAATTAAAACAAGCCCAACAACTCAAAGAATTGGTTCACTTGCTCCATCCTACAGCGGCTGTTTGTGGCTTGCCCAGAGATCGAGCCCTGGAATTCATCCTAAAACAA
Source organism: Flavobacteriaceae bacterium YJPT1-3 (assembly GCA_029866965.1). Classification (GTDB taxonomy): domain Bacteria; phylum Bacteroidota; class Bacteroidia; order Flavobacteriales; family Flavobacteriaceae; genus Croceiramulus; species Croceiramulus getboli. The sequence continues at coordinate 2,243,800 of CP123444.1, forward strand.
GAACCCTATGACCGTTCCTACTATACGGGATTTATAGGTCCCGTTCAAATGATGCAGTCTCGAGACCGCTCAAGCAGTCGGCGAAATACGGAGCAGCTGGCTTACCGGGCGGTACATCGGCAGACCTCTCTGTTCGTCAATCTTCGCTGTCTGCAAATGACTTCCGATCAAATTCACCTGTATGTTGGGGGAGGGATTACCTCTTCGAGTGATCCGGAAGCAGAATGGCAGGAGACCATCAATAAGAGTCAAACCCTGCTAAGCGTTCTCTAAGCTGAAGCTTATCAGCTCCATGCATTTGTTGTATTTTCGTACTGGCTTTTATGAAATATCCCAAAATCCCCGTAGCACAAACCATTGTCTCGCTTTGCCTGACTAAAGGCATACAGCAAGTAGTAATTTCGCCCGGTTCCAGAAATGCACCCCTGACCATCGGATTTGCCAACGAACCGGAAATGAAAACCTACAGTATTGTCGATGAGCGCTGTGCAGCATTTTTTGCCTTGGGGATCGCTCAGCAACTGCAACGACCGGTAGCGCTGGTATGCACTTCAGGCAGCGCACTACTGAATTACTATCCTGCGATTGCCGAGGCCTACTACAGTGACATCCCTTTAGTGGTGATCTCGGCAGATCGCCCCATTGAGCGTATCGATATCGGAGATGGGCAGACCATTCGTCAGAAGAATGTTTTTAAAAATCATATTTGTTATTCGGCCAATCTCTATTCGGAGGTAGTGCCTAAGAATACCATCGAAGATCCTTCGGTCTTACAGAAGATTCGCGAATCGAGACGCCATAACGAGCAGGAGATCAACAAGGCTTTAAATACGGCCCTGGAGAAAAGTGGCCCTGTACACATCAATGTGCCTTTTTACGAGCCGCTCTATGATATCGTACCGGTACCTCAAAGCGAACCCCTGGTAATCAATCCCCGATTGCCTGATCAGGAGATCACCGTTGACGAACTACAGCCGTTCACCAAAAAGTGGAATCAGGCCAGTCGGAAAATGGTCTTAGTTGGAGTAAATTATCCCCATTCTATATCCCAGAAATGGCTCGACCAGTTGGCCAATGATCCCAGCGTGATTGTGTTTACGGAAACCACGTCCAATTTGCATCATCCCAATTTTTTCCATCGCATCGATAACTTGATCGGTTCGCTGGATGAAGCCGGGTTCAATGCCTTGCAGCCTGAACTCTTATTGACCTTTGGGGGGATGGTAGTGTCCAAAAAGATCAAGAATTTTCTTCGGCAGTATCAACCCAAAGAGCATTGGCACGTTGATCCCATCAAGGCCTATGACACCTATTTCTGTTTGAACCGACATTTTGAACTGGACCCCGAAACGTTCTTTTCAACCTTTATGCCGCACACGCAGCACGTGTCCAGTACCTATCAGTCCGAATGGCTGGCAGTCAGGGAACACCGAAATACCAAACATGAGCACTATCTACAGCAGATACCGTGGAGCGACATGAAGGCTTTTGATATGATCTTGAGCGGTCTAGAAGGCCCCCTGCAGCTACAATTGAGTAACAGCAGTACGGTGCGCTATGCTCAGCTTTTCACGTTAGACAAAGACCTGGAGGTCTATTGCAATCGAGGTACCAGTGGCATTGACGGTAGCACCTCGACAGCCATTGGAGCGGCCATCGCCAATCGAGCGCCCACCCTTCTTATAACCGGAGATCTGGGTTTTCTGTATGACAGCAATGCGCTCTGGAACGATTACATTCCAAAGAATTTTAAGATCATTGTCATCAATAATGGAGGAGGGGGTATTTTCAGGATCCTTCCGGGAGATAAAGACTCGCCCTACTTTGACACCTATTTTGAGACTACCCATCACTTAACTGCTGAGCATCTTTGCCGCATGTTTAACTTTACCTACTTTAAGGCTGAGGATGCTAAAGAGTTCGCTTTCGCGAAAGCGGCCTTCTTCGATGATCACGAGGGGCCTGCACTTTTGGAGGTGTTTACCCCGCGTACGGTGAATGACCGTATCTTGCTTGACTATTTCGACTTCATCCAATAGCGACCTGATTATTTGAGTGGATAGGTCTATTTTCCTATCTTTAAGAGGATTAATCGAAAACCACTTAAAACACCAAAAAAATGAGTAAGAGAGATGAAATGGTGGCCAAATATGCCACTGATCTAAAAGAAAAATTGAATCACAATGCAGACATGGATCTATTGACCAAAGTGACTATTGCCTGTGGACCTTCCATCTACAATCAGGATGCCTCAACGGTATCGGGAAGCAGTGAATCAGAATTGGAAACCGTAAAAAATAATTTTCTGATCAAAAAATTAGGATTAAAAGACGGACCTCAGCTTATGGAGGCCATAAAAAAGGTCTTGGAACAATACGGTACTTCCAACCGGAACAAATACCGGGCGGTGGTGTATTATTTATTGACCAAGCATTTCAATAAAGAATCTGTATTCAAGTAAAAAAGTTCATCTTAGACAAAGGCTCCCAAAAGGGAGCCTTTGTTGTTTCATGGAGGAAATAAGCCGTAATTTTGACTCAAATTTTCAATATGCTTGATGTAGGTGCCTACCATAATCTAATAATCGATCGAGACACTCCTCCGGGACTCTATCTACGCACTGCCGATGGCAGTGAAGAAGTCTTATTGCCTAACAAATACAAACCGGAAGCGTTTCAATTGGACGATGAATTGACCGTTTTCGTTTATCTGGATCACGAAGAACGACCGGTAGCCACAACTTTGGACCCGTTGATTCAACGCAATTCATTTGCATACCTCGAATGTACTCAGCTTACCGACATCGGCGCTTTTGTCGATTGGGGTCTGGAAAAGGAATTATTAGTGCCTTTTGCGGAACAGGTAATTCCTATGCGAGCGGGTGAATGGTACGTGGTCTACATGTATTTGGATGAAAAATCGAATCGCCTGGTGGGTTCGACCGTGGTACAGCGTTACCTGGACAAAGAGCCATTATCGCTGAAACGGTTCGATAAAGTGGATCTATTGGTCTCGCACATCAGTGATTTGGGAGCCAACGTCATCATTAATGGAAAGTACAGTGGATTGATCCACCGCAGTGATATTTTTGAAGATCTTCGAACCGGTGACCGTCTCCCGGGATACATTCGACGGGTACGGGAAGATGGGAAGATTGATGTGGTTATGCAGGAAGAAGGGTATAAATCGATCGAGCCCAATGCAGAGTACCTCTATCAAGAGCTTAAAGCCAATGACGGCAAGCTGTATGTGCACGACAAAAGCAAACCTGAAGAAATTCAAGCCACCTTAGGACTGAGTAAAAAGAGTTTTAAAAAAGCGGTGGGTGCGCTCTATAAGGATCGGAAGATCGTATTGGAAAAAGACGGGATTCGCCTGGTGGATTAAGCCGCTGCCGTATTGTTGACCCTGGTAAATGCCTCCTGTAAGGATTTGAAGATATTGATCTCTACCGGCCAGAACGGTTTTTCAAATTCGGCGGTTTGCACTCCAAAGTCGCCGTAGGCCACAATATTCACCGAATAGACCTTCTCAAATAAAGAATGGATCTGCGTAAGATCAGTCGGGACGCAGTTGTACGCGTTGACCCGATTGGAGATGTAATGGAATTTATTTTGGGGCCCCATATGTTCGGTAATGGTGGCGGTCATGTATTCCATTTTATCTACAGTAAGGATAGTCCCTTCCCGTATTTCGCTCAGTGCTAAATTTTTAAAGAAAAAAATATCGACGAAAGAAAGCGATATTCTTCCGGTCATTTTTTCAGCAAACTCAGATTCGAGCAATTTCATCACTTGATTTTTTAGGATTCAAAGGTATGGCTGTCGACTACTATTTAAATTTTAGAGACGTACTACGGGGTAAAATTAGATGAAATGTATTAAATAATCGATAAAATACATTATTAAACCAACACTATTGCTTCAGATGCGAATTTTTATGGATTGGTGAAAGCTTGAAGATGGTGTATTTTTATCAAAACCAATCTTATGAATACTGCCGACTGGAAAACAGCGAAAACCTATACCGATATCACATACAAAAAGTCCAATGGTGTCGCTCGAATTGCCTTCAACAGACCGGAAGTCCGTAATGCTTTCCGTCCAAAAACCACCAGTGAACTCTATGATGCCTTTTATGATGCACAAGAAGATACCAGCATAGGTGTGGTCTTGCTCAGCGCGGAGGGTCCCTCACCCAAAGATGGCGTATATTCATTCTGCAGCGGAGGAGATCAGAAAGCACGAGGTCATCAGGGTTACGTAGGAGAAGATGGCATGCACCGGTTAAACATTTTGGAAGTACAGCGCCTTATTCGCTTTATGCCAAAAGCAATCATTGCGGTAGTTCCCGGTTGGGCTGTTGGCGGAGGACACAGCTTACACGTGGTCTGCGATCTCACGCTGGCCAGTAAAGAACATGCGATTTTTAAACAAACGGATGCAGACGTGACCAGCTTTGATGGAGGGTATGGATCGGCCTATCTGGCCAAAATGGTGGGTCAAAAGAAAGCACGCGAAATATTCTTTCTAGGGCGTAATTATAGTGCGCAAGAGGCGTATGAGATGGGAATGGTCAATGCGGTAGTTCCACATGATGAGTTGGAAGAAACGGCCTACGAATGGGCACAGGAAATCTTGGCTAAATCACCCACATCCATTAAGATGCTAAAATTTGCGATGAATCTTACTGATGATGGCATGGTAGGGCAGCAGGTATTTGCTGGAGAAGCCACGCGACTGGCCTATATGACCGATGAGGCTAAAGAAGGTCGCAATGCCTTTTTAGAGAAACGCAAGCCCAATTTTGAAAAGAAGTGGATTCCTTAATTAGGCTACTGTTGTTCCTGATTTGGTATATTTAGGCAGTTCTTATCGTAATTTTGGATACGCCTCAGGATTGGCTTCGTACATGATCTGATAGACCTTTTCGAAAATGTCGTCAGCAGACGGCTTAGAGAAGTAATCTCCATCCGTTCCGTAGGCGGGTCGGTGTGCTTGTGCCGTCAATGTTTGCGGTTTACTGTCCAGAAAACGGTAGGCATTTTGTTTCTCAACCACCTCTTGCAGTAAATAGGCAGAAGCTCCACCGGGTACATCTTCATCGATGATTAGCAAGCGATTGGTTTTCTCAACACTTTTGACCACATCATGATTAAGATCGAATGGCAGCAGGGACTGCGCATCAATGACCTCAGCGTGAATACCAACAGTAAGCAAATCTTTAGCTACCTCCTCCACAATACGTAAAGTGCTACCGTAAGAAAGCAAGGTGATGTCTTCACCCTCTCTAAGGGTCTCTACCACCCCTATGGGAGTACAAAACGCTCCAAGGTTTTCCGGCTTGGTCTCTTTGAGTCGATATCCATTCAGACATTCGATGACCAGGGCGGGTTCATCAGACTTGAGCAGGGTGTTGTAGAAGCCTGCAGCTTGGGTCATGTTCCGCGGAACTAAAATATACATCCCGCGTAGCAAGTGAATCAATCCTCCCAGTTGAGAACCACTATGCCAGATGCCTTCTAGCCTGTGGCCTCGAGTACGTACGATCAGCGGTGCTTTTTGCTTGCCGTGAGAACGGTAAAGCATGGTCGCCAGATCATCACTCATCACTTGCAAGGCATAGAAAATATAATCAAGATATTGTATTTCGGCGATGGGGCGTAATCCGCGCAAGGCTAAGCCAATTCCCTGGCCCAAAATGGTCGCTTCCCGGATTCCGGTATCGGAGACCCGAAGAGAACCAAATTTCTCCTGCATCCCTTCCAGGCCTTGATTTACATCTCCAATTTTTCCGGAGTCTTCACCGAAGATTAAGATATTGGGGTAGTGCTGAAAGAGGGCTTCAAAATTATCACGCAGAATAATTCGGCCATCCACCTTTTCTTGTTCCTGCGGGTATTGGGGAGCTATAGCCTTTACCTGGGTTGCCTTTTGTGCATTGGGGCTGTATAGAAAATCGCTATAATCGGACTGGTTGGACTTTAAATACGAACTGATCCATTGCTGGAGTTCTGATTTGGCCGTGTTGGATTCTTGAGTCACAAAACGCAACGCCTTTCGAGCCGCGCTGAGCAAATTATTCTTTAAGGCATCCTGCTCCTCCGCCAATTCTTTCTTGATGGGCTCGATAAAAATGCCATTCTCGCTAGTCTTTATCAACTTATCCAGCAGTTGCAGTACGTTTTTCTTTTCCTGGACGATGGGTTGGATAAAGGCTTGCCAGGCTTTCTTTTTACCTTCTCGTACTTTACGCTTGATTTCTTTTTCGAGATCGTTCAACTCTTCATCCTTAGCGATCTGGTTATCGATCATCCACTGTCGCATTTTGACGTTGCAATCGTGCTCACGCTCCCAGCGTAGGCGATCTTCGCTTTTGTAGCGTTCATGCGATCCGGAAGTAGAGTGTCCCTGTGGCTGGGTTAGATCAGTGACATGCAACAATACCGGAACGTGTTCCTCACGCGCAATTTTACCGGCTGAAATGAAGGCATCCATTAAGGCAGGATAATCCCAGCCCTTGACCCGGATAATTTCGTAGCCGTCTTCCTCTTCGGTACGTTGAAAGCCGCTGAGTATTTCTGAAATATTCTCTTTGGTCGTTTGATGTTTGGCATGTACGGATATCCCGTAGTCATCATCCCAAACGCTAATGACCATCGGGACTTGCAGCACGCCGGCTGCATTAATGGTCTCAAAGAATAAGCCTTCACTGGTACTGGCATTCCCTATGGTGCCCCAGGCAACCTCATTACCTTCGTTCGTAAAACGGTCATCCCGTGTGGACGGTTCCTGTTTGTAAATTTTTGAAGCTTGTGCCAATCCAAGCAATCGGGGCATTTGTCCGGCAGTGGGTGAGATATCCGGACTGGAATTTTTCTGCTCCATCAGATTTTTCCACTGACCCTGCTCGTCCAGACTGTGAGTGCCAAAGTGACCACCCATTTGCTTTCCGGCGCTCATGGGATCGTGATCGATATCGGTATGAGCATACAAGCCGGCAAAAAATTGCTCGATGGTCAGCAGACCCAAGGCCATCATGAAGGTTTGGTCGCGGTAGTAGCCTGAACGCCAGTCGCCGTTTTGGAATGCACGTGCCCAGGCCAGCTGTGGAACCTCTTTCCCATCGCCAAAGATGCCGAATTTAGCCTTTCCGGTCAGTACTTCACGCCGTCCTAAAAGGCTGCACTCTCTACTGGTGACTGCAATCCGATAGTCATCCAATACTGTTTTTTTGAAGTCTTCAAAGGAGAGGTCAGATTGGGTCGGATTTTCTTGGTTCATAAGGCTTTCAGAATATCTGCAAAAGTAGTCAAAATCTAAATTATATACAATGCAGTAAAAAACAAAAATGTTGAATATTCAACAGAATAAAACCTTTTTTATTACGAATAATTAAAAATAAAGCGTTTAATCACTTTTTTCTTAAAAATTATGAAATTTGGAGAAGGCTCTTTAGTCGCTTAGTACCAGCGTCTGGTAAACAGATTAAACAGGGTGTCTAAACTGAGCGTTACGATAAATCGGATCTTTTTGTCGTATTCGGGCTGTGCTATCTCCCATCCCAGATTGGAATAGACAGGCAGATAGATCTCAAAATAGTCTTCGAGCAAACTCAGTCGGACGCCGCTGTCATAGACAAAGGCAGCATCCTGACCTTCGTTTTTAACGAATCCGACGTCTCCATAGGCATAAATAAAACTCCATAGTGTCGTACTGGTATTGAAACTGGTCAACCATTGATTGGCAAAAGCGGGTTGCAATTGCGATTTAAAACCTCCCTCGGCGATGATCAATTGCTGACTGAATAGTCCGCTGTCCTCCGAGCGACCATAGTAGTTGTATTCAAAAAGGTAGTCGGTGGGCCGATCCAGGGCAAAGCTGAAGAAGTCACCGTTCTCCCGGGTTTGATTCTTGAGAAAGGTCCCGGCAAAAAGGCGCATATCCAATTGTCGATTGTTCAGATACACTTTGCGGTATTTTGCCGTGGCCGACAGCTTACTAAAATCGTTGGCATATTGAAAGTCGACATCCCAATTAAAGCCTTGGATAACACCCGGATTTCGATTGGTGTACCGGACGTTCAACACATTATAATCGGGCATTTCATTGATCAGCTCGGGATCGTTGTCGCGGTCTACACTGATGTTGCGTATACTTAAGAACTGCCGTTTATCGGACCGGAAATCCTGGGTGCGAAAGCCTAAGGTCAAATAGGGAGAATACCTACGATAAAAGAGATCAGGCGCATACGAAAAGGTATTGGCCGAAAGGCCGTAGCGTACCGCATATAAAGGACCTTCTTCAATATTGTGGGTGTAGGAGGCTGAAAAGTTCCCAATCAATGACTTGGAGCGGAGACCGTATTGTGGTTCAATACGATAACTGAATCCTTTGGTCAGCAAGGTTTTATTGTACATTTTCAGCCCCAGGGTCAGCCCGTCATACAGATTGTATTCAGCTACAGGCATAAAGAACACCTGATTCTTGGCCGGATTTTCAATGTCTTGAAACAATTTGAATTGCAAGGGCTTGTTAATCCCCAAAAAGGCCTCGGGGCGTTCGTAGTTGTCCCGTAAATTGAATTCAGGAACGGTGCGCTCCTTATTGAGTATAAAGGCGTCTACGTCTGCTTTCGCGAAAGCAAAAGTATCCAGCTTTTGCCCCCCGGTTATCCAGGTTTTGGCCACCACAGTATCCTCTTTCATGGCGTATAGCGGGATAGGCATCTTTCCTTTTCGCTTGTTTTTAATGGTGACGAAAACAGAATCTCCAACCATACGCGATCGCTTGATCTTGTAGTCGATCTTCTTGCGGGTCTTCACGTAGTCTTCAAAGAACCAGTCCGTATCAACCGAGGTCGAGGCGGCGATCACCGATCTAAAATCGTTTGAGGAGCTGGGTTGTAATCGAAATGACTCGTAATAGCTTCGGATCGCTTCATTCAAGACCTCTTTCCCAATAAACTCCCCTAAATAATTGAGTCCGCTTCCCGCCTTGTAAGCATTACCAATGTTCTTATTGTATTTGATGAGGGAGTCGTAGGGAGTAGTAAGGGCCTGATCAAGATTTAAGCGGGCCATATGGGTGTACAGTAAATTGTATTGATCGTTGAACTCAATTTCCGAAAGATAAAACTGTCGCACCAACCAATATTTGCTCAAGTTACCTACGATCTTCATGTTGGGATAGTGCGTCTCTACGTACCTCAACATCAGATAAATCTTTAAAGCATCCAGGGGCCAACGGTCGTATCGTGGATTCAAGAGTAGGGTTTGGTCTACAAACTTATCGATGGCGGTCTTGGCCAGTTTGATATCGTAGTTGAAACCGTCTGGGAAAGGTCGGATAAAGGCCGGCAATTGATTAAGTCCGTAGACCGGGTTTTCCCGGTAATCCACTTCACTTAATAGTAAGGTTTGATGTGGATATTCCCCCAATTCCTGGGTTAGAAAGCGGATGACCCTATCCGTGATCACGGCCTTACTGCTGCCTGGAATATCGTCATCTTCAATATTACTGATGACGGTTAATTGATCGGTTTGGACTTCCTCAAAATCGGATAGTTGGCGTAAATAAATGAGCGGTGTTTTTCTCTGCTTCCCTTTAAGGCGTACAATATGATCACCCACACGGTAGGAGGTGTTCATTTGCTCTTGATCGAGATCTGTGATCAACTCATAGGTTTCGGGCAGCGAAAGGTCGATTTGATAATCAAGTAGGGGCGTGTATTGGTCATCTAAATTCTTATTGCTGTAGTACTTCCAGCCCTTGTTGTAGACCGCCGGTACCAGATGCCAGTAGCGTAGATTGTATTCGCCTCCTTTACTAAAGCCGTATCGGGTGAATTTCAGATGAGGTAGTTTCGTCTGATACTGGAACTGCAGATTGACCGAGGCTCCGGGAGCCAATGGATGATCGAGTTGAACTGCGATCACATCCGGATGTCCTTTGGGGCGTTCGAAAGGTAGCTGATCACCGGATCGGCTGGTAATCGAAAAAATCGTCGTTGACCCTCGATTTCTATCGTTGGTCAAATGAAAGGAGCGGTCAAAATTCTCAGAGAATCGCTTGGCCAGAGGAGTCTTTTTACTGGAAAAGCTATTCGCCCAGTCCAACAAATAAAGCGCATTCAAGGTATCCTCACTGACGTTGGTATACAGGAGTTCCTGTCGGATCGCCAATGTTTTCTGCTCATTATTCAAGGAGGCAGAGATAACGGTGCTGTGCTGTCCATACGAAGACCATACCCCCAAGAGGAGTAGGAAGCACCATAAACTAAGGAAGGAGAAACGAGGCAACACTATTAGATTTAACCGAGCTAATGGACTCAAAAGATATACCATTATTCGGTAAGGTTTATAGATAAACGTAAAGGAATCCCTTTTGGTTTGGGTTGCCAGAAAGCTTAGTGCATTTTTAAAAATTGGGACTGAGGTTGTACTCGTTGTAAAACTTATTCAGCACCTCGAGTACTTCATCTTCTGTATCGACCAAATGGATCAAATCAATATCCCCTTCTGATATATTTTTAAAACTGTCCAGTAAGGTAGATTTGATCCAGGCTAAAAGATCTTTCCAGAATTCGGTTCCCACCAGAATAATGGGGAATTTTTGGATCTTATGAGTCTGGATCAAGGTGATGGCTTCAAAGAGCTCATCCAGCGTACCGAAGCCTCCCGGCATGACGACAAAGCCCTGGGAGTATTTTACGAACATGACCTTGCGCACAAAGAAGTAATCAAAATCAATGCTTTTATCGCTGTCGATGTAGGGGTTGTCGTGTTGTTCAAACGGCAAATCAATATTCAGTCCAACGGAGGTCCCGCCGGCTAGATGAGCCCCACGATTACCGGCTTCCATGATTCCTGGTCCTCCGCCGGTAATTACTCCGTAACCGTTATCCACAATCTTTTGGGCAATCCGTACGGCCAATTGATAGTATTCATTGTCTTGTTGGGTACGTGCACTTCCAAAAATGGAAACGCAAGGGCCAATCCGGCTCATTTTCTCAAAACCGCTTACGAATTCACCCATGATCTTGAAGATCGCCCAGGAGTCATTGGTCTTAATTTCGTTCCAGCCTTTGTGTTTATTTTCGTTACGCATAGCTATTTATGAATGGACTTGAGAAGTTAATTCTTTTTTTAGAAATTGAGCGGTAAAGCTTTTTTTGTTCTTGATCAATTCTTCCGGCGTACCCTTGGCGACGATTTCTCCGCCGTGCTTTCCACCTTCGTAACCAATATCGATCACGTGATCAGCCATTTTCACCACATCCAGGTTGTGCTCAATGATCAATACCGTATTCCCTTTATTCACCAGTCGGTTCAGGACCTCCATCAAAACCCGTATGTCTTCAAAATGTAAACCTGTAGTGGGTTCATCTAAAATATAGAAGGTATTTCCCGTATCTCGCTTCGACAACTCAGTGGCCAGTTTAATCCGCTGAGCCTCACCACCAGAGAGGGTTGTGGACTGTTGACCCAGGGTGATGTAGCCAAGGCCAACATCTTTAATTGTTTTGAGCTTTCGATAGATTTTTGGGATATGTTCAAAGAAATCAGTGGCCTCATTGATGGTCATTTCCAAAACATCGGCGATCGATTTACTCTTGTATCTGATCTCCAGGGTTTCTCGATTAAAACGCTTCCCCTGACAGGTTTCGCACTCAACGTAGACATCAGGCAAGAAATTCATCTCGATCACCCGTAAGCCTCCACCCTTGCAGGTCTCACAGCGTCCACCGGCTACATTGAAACTAAATCGACCCGGTTTGTAACCCCTGATCAATGCTTCGGGTGTTTTGGCAAATAGACTTCTGATCTCACTAAAAGCTCCAGTATAGGTTGCCGGATTGGAACGCGGTGTTCGACCAATAGGAGACTGATTGATGTCGATCACTTTATCGCAATGATCCAATCCCTTAATGCTTTTATAAGGCATGGGTTTCTTCACTCCATTGAAGTAATGGGCATTCATGATGGGGTAAAGGGTCTCATTGATCAAGGTAGATTTACCACTTCCCGAAACCCCGGTAACTGCGATCATTTTACCTAACGGAATGTCCAGAGTAACATTCTTGAGATTATTTCCGGTAGCCCCTTTGAGCACGATCTTCTTTCCATTGCCTTCTCGTCTTTTTTCAGGAATTTCGATCTCTTTTTCATGGTTGAGGTACTGGGCAGTCAGGGTATGCTGTTGTGCCAGTTCTTCCGGACTCCCCTCACTGATGATCTCCCCACCATGGCGACCGGCTCTGGGACCGATGTCGATCACATGGTCCGAGCGCAGGATCATATCTTTGTCGTGTTCTACCACGATGACTGAATTTCCGATATCACGAAGTGATATTAGCGAATTGATCAGTCGGTCATTATCCCGTTGATGCAATCCAATACTGGGCTCATCCAGGATGTAAAGTACGCCCACCAACTGAGAGCCAATTTGCGTCGCCAGTCGTATCCGCTGGGCTTCACCTCCAGACAACGACTTACTGCTGCGGTGCAGGCTCAAATAAGTGAGGCCTACATCGACCAAGAATTGAATCCGTGTTTTGATCTCCTTCAGAATTTCAGTGGCAATTTGCTGTTGTTTATCGGTCAGTGTACCCTCTAATTGATCAAACCAAACGGCCAGTTCTTGAATATCCATCAGGGCCAGTTCCGCAATATTTTTTCCGCCTACGCGGAAGTAGAGCGATTCTTTTCTCAAGCGAGCACCCTCGCATTCTGGGCAAACAATCCGATCCATGTATTCTTTGGCCCAGCGGCGCAAGGAAGCAGAGTCGTTTGCATTGTAAGTGTTCTCGATAAAAGTGGCCACCCCTTCAAAGTCGATCTTATAATCCCGGGTTACCCCAAGCGCCTTGCTGTTGACCGTATATTTCTCATTCCCCCCATACAGAATGATATCTAATGCTTCTTTGGGGATATCGGCAATGGGGTCAGACAATTTGAATTCAAAGCGCTGGGCGATCAACTCGAGTTGCTTGAAGATCCAGTTTTTCTTTTGGCTGCCGTGTGGAGCCAGTCCTCCGGCTTTAATGGACTTGCTCGTGTCCGGAATGATCTTATCAATATTGACCTTGCGAATGCTGCCGATCCCATTACATTTGGGACAGGCGCCTTTGGGTGAATTGAAAGAGAAGTTATTGGGTTCCGGATTGGGGTAGGAGATCCCGGTGGTGGGACACATTAATGTACGGCTGTAATAGCGCACTTCACCCGTATCCTGATTGAGGACCATCATCACATCATCCCCGTGATACATGGCCGTATGGATCGTTTCGCGTAAGCGTTTATCGACCTCTTCTTCTTTCTCTTTTACGACCAAACGGTCCACCACGATCTCAATATCGTGGGTCTTATATCGATCTACTTTTAGGCCCTTGACCAGATCGGTCAGTTCACCGTCAATTCGGGCTTTGACAAAACCTTGTTTGGCGATTTGTTCAAAGAGTTCCCGATAGTGACCCTTTCGGGACCGTACCACAGGTGCCAGTACATTGATGCGAGATCCGGCAAACTCCTCGACGATCAGATCCTTGATCTGCTCATCGCTGTAACTCACCATCTGCTCGCCGGTATTGTAACTGTAAGCGATACTCGCCCGCGAGTATAGCAATCGTAGAAAGTCGTAGATTTCAGTAATGGTGCCTACCGTAGACCGCGGACTTTTACTGGTGGTCTTTTGCTCAATGGCGATTACGGGACTCAGGCCGGTAATACCATCCACGTCGGGTCGCTCCAATCCTCCTAGAAACTGGCGCGCATAGGCCGAGAACGTTTCTATATAGCGACGCTGTCCTTCAGCGTACAGGGTGTCAAAAGCTAATGAAGATTTACCACTGCCCGAGAGTCCGGTGATGACCACCAATTGCTCTTTGGGAATTTTAACATCTATGTTCTTGAGATTGTGCTCCCGTGCGCCTAAAACCTCAATAAATTCCTGCTTTTGAACCATTTTTTACATCAAGATTGCAAAGGTACTCTATCGCGTAGGAATAAGAAAGCCGCGCCTGTTTAGAGAAAAGTTAAAAGCCTGCAATTAATCTTCCTGGTTGATCTCTGCGGTGACAAAGCCATAGAGACTTAAAGCGATAAAGGCCACTACGCTGACCACTACGGCAATAGCAATGGTGCTATAGACAGGAGCCGGAAAGAACAAGGAGCTGACAATGGGTAGGAAGAGCCCAAAAATAACGACCACTATGAATAAGATGTATATAAAATTGACGGCAGGTGGTAATTTTTGAATGGTTTGCTTTTGCAGATTATAGAGTTTGGGAATGATAATTTCAGAAACCTGCTCACCCATTCGCGAAAGCAATTCTTCACTAAAGCCCATATCCTGATAGCGCTGAGCATCCATACGTACGGCATAATCAAGAATTTTTTCCTGATGGCGTTCATACACCCGGTTGACATCCAATTCTTCTTTGAAATTACTGTATTTGTAGCCGAAGTAGTACCATAAGCCAGATCCACATTTGTGCTCCATCCATTTTTGAAGAATATCCAACGAAAACCGTCGGGGTGAACTGTAATTGGTCACATCACTTTTTCGGGGATTATCCAGTAGCAGGGCTTTGGACTCCAGGTAGAGCTGCTCGGTTTCTCCGTAGCGGTTGTTCTCTTCCATGTATTCAACCGCCAATTTGGACCGTCCTTTATAGAATTCTTTCATCATGAAATAATTCAGATCACCGAATTCCTCATCGATATAGCTTTTCAGGCCGGGAACCCAAAGTTTTGAGCGTACTAAAACATCGACTGCGCTTCTAAAATGATGCAATTGCTGGGTCAATGCATCAATTTCATCACTTAAGGAAACTCCCTTATATTTGAGATTGGAAATACGTGAAATGATGTAAATCACAAAGCCGGTACACAGAATACAGCTGATGAATACAGCTAAATACTTGAGTTTTTCGAGTACAGGAAGCAGATCCGGTTGTTGATTTACCTTTTGGGAGATGGCATAAATGAGGAAGCCACACAGCATCGCGCTTAGCAAAGCGGGTGTGATCAGAATCAATACTCTTGAAATCCGATTTGTTTTCATCATACGCTAACTGACAGCGCTCCCTGCAGACCGAGATTCCGCGAGATCAAAAGTGCGGCCTGATCAAGATGAAAACAAGAGGAAAAGAACGGTATTCGATCTGGTTTTAACTTATAAAATCACATGGACTCGAGGATAACTGTTGAGGCCAGGTCAATTCTACATGTCTAAAACCCGTCTATCGATAGGGTTGCAATTCTTGTTTCTTAATCAAGCAATGATCTAGGGTATGTTCGGATAGCAGTTTCTCGATCTTCGATCAAGTCGCTGTTTATCATTCACTTCGGTCTATCACTCCAAAGCTGTGCCAAAATAAGGTTTCAGGGGATACGAAGCATTTTTTTTAGGTAAAACCCTAAAAAAAGCCGCTTAAAAGCGGCTTATCAAGTAGTTATAAGATTAATATCAGTCGAAATAGCTGAAGGTGTCACCCTCTTTCAACTGCAATAAGGTTTCATAAATGAGCTTGATCACATTTTCTACATCTTCCCGATGCACCATCTCTACGGTAGTGTGCATATAACGCAAAGGAAGGCTGATGAGGGCAGAAGGCACTCCTCCGTTGCTGTACGCAAAGGCGTCGGTATCCGTTCCGGTCATTCGGCTACTCGCATGCCGCTGGAACGGAATTTTGTGCTGTTCTGCGGTCTCAATGATGATATCGCGCAATTTCTGTTGTACAGCAGGAGCATAGGAGATCACCGGACCCTCACCAATAGCGGTTTCTCCCTGGGTTTTCTTTTCGATCATGGGCGTGGTCGTGTCGTGAGTCACATCAGTCACAATGGCCACCTGGGGTTGTATCCGCTCGGTAATCATCTGGGCTCCGCGGAGTCCGATCTCCTCCTGCACAGAATTCACAACATAGAGACCGAAGGGCAATTTTTTCTTATTCTCTTTGAGCAGACGAGCCACCTGAGCGATCATAAACCCCCCGGCTCTGTTGTCTATCGCCCGGCAAACGAACTTGTCATTGTTCAGGATGTGGAAGGTATCCGGATAGGTGATCACACAGCCGACATGTACGCCCATTTTTTCCACCTCTGCCTTGTCTTTGGCGCCTATATCGATAAAGATATTTTCCAATTTGGGCGTTTCTTCCTTGGATTTATCGCGGGTATGAATGGCTGGCCAACCAAAAACGCCTTTGACAATTCCCTTCTTGGTGTGGATATTGACCACCTTAGAAGGAGCAATGATGTGATCACTGCCGCCATTGCGGATTACATAGATCAAACCGTTATCGGTAATGTAATTCACGTACCAGGAGATTTCATCGGCATGTCCCTCAATGACCACTTTGTATTTCGCATCTGGATTGATCACCCCAACCGCTGTGCCGTAGGTGTCAGTTATAAACTCATCCACGTAGGGTTTGAGGTAGTCCATCCACATTTTTTGCCCGTCCCATTCGTATCCGGTGGGGGAGGCGTTGTTCAAATAATTCTCTAAAAAAGTGAGGGATTTTTGATCCAGTATGCTTTTTGATGCCATTGTTTATTTTTTTACGAATTTAAGAATATTAATTCCATTGAAAGCGCGTTTTGTAAGGGATTGATTAATTTTGGTATGCTTTTCGCGAAAGCATAAAAAAAGAATTGTGAGGACATTCATTACCTTGATTTTGCTGTGTACTGCCGGTCTTGTTTGGGGCCAGGTCGAGGAGAACCTGGAGCCTGTGGATGCACCGGATGAATTCGATTATTACATCATTGAAGGAGACTCGATACCAAAGCGATTTATTGATCTGGACGAGGTGTTGGTCTTACCCAAATTGCGCTGGAGGAATACCAAAGATCGACGCACTTACCTCATTTTACGCAGAAAGACCCGAAAAGTATACCCGTACGCTAAATTAGCCGCTGAACGTCTGACGGAGCTCAATGCGCGACTTGAAGCTATGGATCGTCCAGCTGACCAACGGCGCTATGCACGCATCGTCAATCGGTACCTGGAAGATGAATTTAAGGAAGAACTTAAGAAGCTTACCAAAACCGAAGGACAGATACTGATCAAGCTTATCCACAGACAAACTGGAATTACCGCTTTCGAACTCGTCAAAAATTTACGGAGTGGCTGGAAGGCCTTTTGGTACAATACCACGGCCAGCATGTTCGATATTTCTTTGAAGGAGGAATACAATCCCAGTGAAGTAGAAGAAGATTATTTGATCGAAGATATTCTGCAACGTGCCTTTCAGAGCAAAGCACTGGAAGAGCAAGAAAGTGCCCTGGATTTTAATTATATGGAGTTGACCAATAAATGGGTACTTCCGCCTACGGCAGTGCGCTACGGTGTACATCAGAACTAGTCTTTTTTCTTCCTGTCATCTTCGCTACCTTTGGCCACGACTAGCTCACCAACCTATGAATTACATACTTTTTGACGGCCCTCACCGGGATGCTTTACTGCCATTTACATTCACCCGTCCCGTGGCAGATCTGCGTATAGGCCTATTGACCCTGCGCGAAAAATGGGAAAAGCACTTGGGTTCCACCACATCGACCTTGACCGAAGACTATCTAGAGGCCAAGTATCCCATGGTGGAGCTGGAAGAGAACGTGATGATTCACGCCTCTTTTGTGCCTACACCTCAACTAGTCGAACAGGTCAAAGCCTTGCAGCCCAATCAAGCCATACGCTGTGGGGAGGAGTATGTGGCCTTTTATACGCAGCAAGGTCAGGAGACCGTCGATTTTGAATCTTACACTATACTGGAATACCCGGAGGAAGAAGCGATCACTGTCTTTAATACCTGGGATATTTTCGCTAAAAATGGTAAGGCGATCGAACTGGATTTCGAGCTGTTGACAGCAGGCAGAACATCAGAACCCATCCCAGAGACCGTGCACTGCATACAGCCCGAACGGATCTTTCTGGAGCCGGGAGCTAAAATGGAGATCGGGGTGCTTAATGCGACCAACGGACCTATTTACCTTGGCAAAGATTCAGAAGTCATGGAGGGAAGTATCATTCGTGGTCCATTTGTTCTGGGGGAACACAGTCAGGTTAAAATGGGGGCTAAGATTTACGGCCCTACCTCTGCGGGTCCTTACTGCAAATTGGGAGGAGAGATCAACAACTCCGTATTTTTTGCCTATTCCAGTAAGGGGCATGACGGATTTTTAGGAAACTCCGTGATCGGGGAGTGGTGTAATTTGGGCGCCGATACGAATACCTCTAATCTAAAGAACAACTATGCTGAGGTCCGCTTATGGAGCTACGAAACCGAGAATTTTGCTCGTACCGGTCTTCAATTTTGTGGGCTCATGATGGGCGATCACAGCAAATGTGGGATCAATACCATGTTCAATACCGGTACCGTTGTAGGTGTGGCCAGCAATATCTTTGGAAGTGGATTTCCACGCAATTTCGTCCCGTCCTTCTCTTGGGGTGGACACGGAGGCTTTGTCACCCATCTGCCTAAGAAAGCCTATGAAACTGCTAAAATCGCTATGGCTCGTCGTGACGTGGAGTTCAGCAAGGATGATCAGGCGATACTGGACCGGGTCTTCGAAGATACCAAAGGCTATCGCAGGGAATAAGAATCA
This sequence comes from Flavobacteriaceae bacterium YJPT1-3, assembly GCA_029866965.1. Classification (GTDB taxonomy): domain Bacteria; phylum Bacteroidota; class Bacteroidia; order Flavobacteriales; family Flavobacteriaceae; genus Croceiramulus; species Croceiramulus getboli. The sequence goes on from CP123444.1 coordinate 2,262,416, forward strand.
GCTCAGAAAATAGATTAAAAACCCTCCGGCGATCAAAAAGAATAGGCCGGTAAGCAGTAGAATGGATCGATTGCGTTCGCGACGGTCTGCCTGCAGCCGCTCCCTAATTTTTGCCAGTTGCTCCGGAGTGGCCTGTTTGTGATCTGTAAATTGCTCTTGAGATGTAGTGACCAGGGATATGGGGCTTCGATTTTTGCGACGCATCATTCCCCGGTTATTTTTTAAGCTTTGATTAGCCGCCATCATGCTTCCTTCTCCTCCCATAATCGTAGTGTTTAACTATGAGTAACAGAAAAAACAAAATTGTTACAAGTAATAAATTTAATTATCTGTCCTTTAGCAATATAGAATCTTTGTAGACCCGCTTTAGTACCAGGAAATTTTGCGGATTGGTGGTGAGTCCATGTACATTTTGCCGGGTAAAGCGAACCACTTCATCGTAGTACAATGGAATGATGGGTGCCTGTTGGATGACCAGGCTGTCCATCGTGGCATAAAGGCGCTTCCGGTCTTCAATTTGGGTGATGGAAAGACTCTTTTCGTAGAGCGAATCAAAGACCGCACTGGTAAAATGAGTATAGTTGGGTCCGTTTGGGGTGTGATTCTCACTGTAATAAAGGGACAAATAGTTCTCCGCATCGGGATAGTCGGCGATCCAGCTTGCGCGAAAGGCGTCCAGCTTGCCGGTACTCTTCAATTGTCGTAGGGTGGAAGGAGGCATCACGTCGATATTCACCTGCAGACCGATCTTTTCTAATTCCCGTTGAATGTATTCACAGATGTCTAAATACTGGCTATTCGTACCGATACTGATGGACGGCGACTCATCTCCTGTTTCTTTTTGGTATCGGGCCAACAATTGACGTGCTTTTTCAGGATCGTAATCATAGCCCTCAATGCTTTCAAAACCCGGCAGCCCTTTCGGAATAAATCCGTGAATGGCCGGAATTCCAATGTCGTTGCGGAGGTATTTGATCATTTTAGAACGGTCAAAACCATAATTGACTGCCTGCCGCAGGTATTTGTTCTGAACCTCCGGGGTTGAGCTGCCCAAAAAGAATCCGATGTACTCGGTATTCAGGAAAGGCCCCCGTATCATTTTCACTTCCTCCTGATATTTTTCGCGCAAGCTACCCGTATTGGTCAACAGCTCATCCTTGTACGAGGGATCAAGACTGTTCAGGAAGTCCAGATTGCCCTGAGCAAATTGCAGGAATTCACTTTGTTTATCGGGCAAGAAAGTAATGGCGATCGCCTCCAAATAGGGGAGGGAGCGCCCTTGTTCATCACGCTCGTAGTAGTGGTCATTTCGACGCAGTACTAATTTGACGCCTTCTTCCCAGCGCTTAAACTGAAAGGGTCCTGTGCCCACTGGATTCGAACGGAAATCGCTGCCGTAATGGTTGACAATTTCATAGGGTACCACCGAACAATAGCGCATGCTCAATAATCCCATAAAGGCCGGAAAAGGCTGTTTCAATCGAATCTCAAATACACTGTCATTGATCGCCTTATACTGTTTAACATTGGCCAGGACCCAACTGCCCGGAGAAGCCACTTTCGGATCTTTCAGGCGATCAAAACTATAGGTGAAATCATCAGCAACTGCACGTCGGGTGCTATCCGGTCCTGAAAAAAGGGGGTGCTTGTGAAAGAACACATCGTCTCGAAGCGTAAACGTATAGGTTAATGCGTCCTCTGAAACCGTCCATGATTTGGCAATATCCGGCTTAATAGCGAGACTGTCATCCAATTGCACCAGACCGTTAAACAACTGATTGGTGGGCCAAATGATGGGTGGATTCCGAGCAAAAGCCGGATCCAGTGTAGCAATTTGATACTGCTCGTTGTACCGGAATACCCGATGTTCTCGTTCTTTATCCCGATCCGGCCCACAAGACAGCAACAGTAGGGCTAAAGAGCCTGAAATTAAGGATATACGCCTAAAGTGCTGAAGTAGGGTCAATTTTAAGAAGCCGATAATTGTGAGTATCTTTGCGCCCTTTCTGAGCGCTAGTAACGCAAATATAGACTAATGACGATGACCAAAAAAGTGGCCTTTTACACCCTGGGATGTAAGCTGAATTTCTCTGAAACTTCGACCATTGCACGTAGTTTTGAGCAGGAAGGTTTTGATCGTGTCGAATTTGCTGAGGCGGCTGATATTTACGTGATTAATACCTGCAGTGTTACTGAAAATGCAGATAAGCGCTTTAAGAGTATTGTGAAGCAGGCTCAGCAGCACAATGAAGATGCTTTTATCGTCGCCGTGGGCTGCTATGCCCAGCTCAAACCGGAAGAATTGGCAGATGTAAACGGAGTGGACCTGGTGCTTGGAGCTACCGAAAAATTCAAGATCACCCAGTACCTCAACGATCTGGTGAAAACCGATCGGGGTACCGTTCATTCTTGTGAGATCCAGGACGCCGACTTTTATGTGGGATCCTACTCCATTGGAGATCGAACCCGCGCGTTTCTTAAGGTGCAAGATGGTTGCGATTACAAATGCACCTACTGTACCATTCCATTGGCTCGAGGAATTTCAAGAAGCGATACGCTGGAAGGGGTGCTGCAGAATGCCTCTGAGATCGCGTCGCAGGGCATTAAAGAAATTGTACTGACCGGTGTGAATATTGGAGATTATGGTAAGGGGGAATTTGGAAACAAAAAACACGATCACACCTTTTTAGAACTGGTTCAGGCCTTGGACGAGGTGGACGGTATTGAACGTTTGCGAATCTCTTCCATAGAGCCCAATTTGCTCAAGAACGAAACGATTCAGACCGTGGCCGGCTCCAATTCGTTCGTCCCTCACTTTCATATTCCGTTGCAGAGTGGAAGTAACAAGATCCTTCGCCTGATGCGTAGACGCTATCAGCGGGAACTGTATGTCGATCGCGTGCAAGCCATTAAAAAAGTTATGCCCAATGCCTGTATAGGCGTTGACGTCATCGTAGGATTTCCTGGAGAAACAGAGGAACATTTTTTGGAAACTTATCACTTCCTAAATGAACTAGACATCTCCTATCTGCATGTGTTTACCTATTCCGAACGTGATAATACCCTAGCAGCCGAAATGCCCGGGGTAATCCCCAAAAAAGTTCGAAGAAAGCGCAGTAAGATGTTGCGTGGACTTTCGGCTAAAAAGCGACGGGCCTTTTACGAGTCGCAGTTAGGAACCACCCATGAAGTGCTCTTTGAAGGGGAAAATAAGTTAGGCTACATTCACGGTTTTACGGAAAACTACGTTAAGGTGAAGGCTCCCTGGAATCCGGAATTAGTGAATACGCTACATCAAGTGAAGCTTGACCATATAGACGAAGATGGGACCGTACGCTTTACTTTTCAAGAAGCGGTGCTTAGTGCATAGCTAAAAAAGGGGAGGGGGAGGCTAGATGTTGATTCCTACCGGAAGCAATTTCTTATACTTCCTTCTATTGGCTCGCATGAATTTGGCAATTTCTGGGCTAGTGGGTACTAAACTCACATTGCGCTCTTCAATGATGCCGAATACAGCCTTAATAAAATCTTCCATGTGATCTTCAGTTCCTTCCGGCATGGTGATTTTCGTTAAAAAAATCTTTCGTTCCTGAGCGGAGTATTCAATTTTTGCCATTTGTCCTTCAAAGGTGGCTTCAAATTGACGTAAAAACTCATTGTCTGTAATCTCAATGGCTTTAGCTGCTTCCATAAATGTACTGGGTTTGTAGAATTATATTTGGCCTTAATGACATCTGGAGGTTAGTTGCTTGGGCGATTGGAGTCATTGACAAATGACTGTATCGGGTACAAAGATATAAAAATAAGGGCAACCCTTAGGGAGTCACACTGTTAAACCCTTAATTTTGAAAGTAATGAAGCATCTGTATTTTATGCCCGGAATGGCGGCGAGCCCGTTGATCTTTGAACATATTCACCTGCCGGAAGACGAGTTTAGCATGCATTTTCTGTCCTGGGAAATTCCCTATGAAAAAGAATCACTCAGCGACTATGCCCTACGCATGACCCAGAAAATAAAGCACTCCAGTCCCGTGCTTATTGGGGTGAGTTTTGGTGGGGTCCTGGTGCAAGAGATGGCCAGGCATATTACTGTGGATCAATTGGTCATCATCAGCAGTGTTAAAAGTAAACGGGAATTACCGCGCAGAATGAAGCTTTCGCGAAAGCTTAAACTCTATAAAATCCTGCCTACGCGATTGATTGGTAATATTGATAAAGTCGCTAAGTATGTATTTGGGGTAACGGCTAAGCATCGAGTGGAGCTCTACAAGAAATATTTGGCCATGAATGAGGTAGTTTATCTGGATTGGGCCCTCGAGAAAATGATCTGCTGGGACCAGAAGGAGCCCCCAATAGATCTGATCCATATTCACGGCGATGCCGATCGCGTTTTTCCTTTTCGTTACATCGAAGGCTGTATTCGGGTGCCCGGCGGAACCCATATTATGATCCTGGCCAAGCACCGCTGGTTTAACGAAAACTTACCTAAAATTCTGAGCGAGAATGCCTAAATTGCTGCTAGTATTTAATACCCAACACAATGAAGATGATAAAGAACATATTCGCCCTCTTGGGCCTTATAGTGGTGACCTGTGTATCGGTAAATGCGGTTCAGGACGCACCGACAGATGAAAATTTAGAACAGAAAGTCGTTAACGACTACAATGTATATGCGCTGCCTATTCCAGAGGAAATGGAGTTCGCCGGAGAGCGTGTACCGTTAGAATTGCCCGATATTCGAGAGCGTATGGATCGCGAACTGCTGGTCAATACCTACTGGCAATCCAATGGTTTATTGCTTTTCAAACGAGCTAATAAATACCTGCCTACCATTGAACGTATTTTAGAGGAGGAAGGTGTACCGGACGATTTTAAATATTTGGCCATGGCAGAAAGTGCGTTGGAGAATAATCGCTCTCCCGCCGGTGCCGCCGGATTCTGGCATTTTCTAACCTCCACCGGTAAAGAATATGGTCTGGAGATCAATGACAACGTTGATGAGCGCTTCAACCTGGAAAAAGCGACGCGAGTAGCCGCTCAGTACCTGAAGAATTCGTATGAGCGTTTCGGGTCGTGGACCTTGGCCGCAGCCGCTTATAACGCCGGTAATTACGGTATTTCTAAACAGCAAGAGCGACAGGATGTGACCAATTATTACGATTTGCTTCTGAATGATGAAACCAGTCGCTATGTATTTCGGATTTTAGCCTTTAAGGAGATCATCAGTAACCCCAAGAAGTACGGATTCAATTTCAGACAAAAAGATTTGTACGGACATGTTCCTGTAAAGTATGTGAAGGTGGATACCGCGGTCGCTGATTTTGCACAGTTCGCTCAGGATTTTGGGATCAATTATAAAATCCTCAAATTGCACAACCCCTGGTTACGTGAAAAGCATCTCAATAATGCAACACGCAAGGTCTATACTTTGGAGATTCCGGAGGCGGGTTACTATTCCTCTATGGGGCAGTAATACAGAAAATAATTTTTATGAATCTTACCCTTATCCTAAGCTTGATTGTTATTGGTCTCTTGGCCGGAATATTAAGCGGGATACTTGGAGTAGGAGGAGGGGTGATCATGGTACCGCTTATGATTCTTTTCCTTGGTTTTAGCCAACATGAAGCGCAGGGAACCAGTTTAGCCGTTTTGGCGGTGCCGGTGACATTTCTTGCCGCTTATAATTATTATGGTTCCGGTTACGTCAATTGGAAATACGCCTTACTGATCGCACTCTTCTTCATTATTGGCGGTTATCTAGGTTCGAAATGGGCCATTACTATCGATCAGAAAACCTTGCGTAAAATCTTCGGTGCGGTGCTAGCCATCATAGCCGTTAAGATGATTTTCGGGAAATGACCTAAAACAAAAACAGCCGCAAGTTCGCGGCTGTTTTTTTATTCAATACTTTACGCTTAAAATGAAGCCACTCCTTCTTGTATGATCTCGTCACTGATGCGCATTTTCAGCGAAGAAAGATTGTCAGCAAGTAGGGTGTAATTCTTTTCGAAAGCACTTTCCAAGGTAATTCCCATAGAGTTGGTCAGTCGTCTTCCAATGTGAAGGATCTCTTTATCACTATTCATTACAAAATTGAGAGGAAGGCCTAGCGCGTGCTTTAAGTTTTTAATGGTAGCAAAACCATTGTTCTTTTGTTCGTCAACATAGATGATGTTGATCTTTTCGGAAAATTGTTTGGCTTCTTTCTTGACCATCTTGCGATTGTCCCAGTACAGGACTACAAAATCAATATCATCTCCGTATTCTTCAGCCAAGCGATTCAATGCAGGGATTTCTCCCTTACTCGGGATACACCAGGCGCTGTAGGTCAATAGGAAGACAGGCTTGCTAAATTCACCCAGGCTATGGATATCTTGAGACAACCCTTCTACCTTAAAATCATCCATTACAGAGCCTTCCAATTGTTGATCGACAAAAGATTGGAAAAGGGCTTTGACTCCTTCCATATCTCCCTGACGCAATAATTGATCTGCTTCTGCATTATAGGCAGGAAGATTCTGTGCGATCGCTTCTGAAAAAAGAGGTTTAGTCTCCTGGCTGTTTCCAGAAAGACCCGTGAAAAGAATAAGAATACAAAGTAGTACTTGACGCATAACTTATGATTTGGTGGGACAAACATATCATTAGCTCATACGTGCTGGAAATAAAATCGTTCTATTTGCCAAAAAAATAGGTGAACTACACAATAAATTGAATTTCAAACAAAAAAAGACGGCAAAATACCGTCTTTTCTTTGATCTATAAGGAATTAGCCTAGCGTCTTCCGCGTCCCCCTCTGAATTGCTGACGGGGTTGTCCGGCCTTTTTCATTTGCTGTTGCATCATTTTGATCTGTTCGCCCAGCATATTCTGGGTATCCAGTTGCTTGGCTTCGTTGAGCAGCATTTGGGCTTCCCGTTTACGATTTTTAGTCATAGCGATCCCGGCCAAATTGATTTTGGCCATAGCCTGGTCAGCTTTCATCGATAGTCCCAACTTTAGCGCTTTCTTAAAGTACTTCTCAGCCTGGGTAATATTGGTCTGTGAAACCATGAGTCCGTGCAGGTAATTATAATACCCCCGCTGTTTTTGAGTAAGCGCCTTCTTGGGATTTCTAATCTTGTTCAGCCATTTCTGTGCCCCTTCAAAGTCTTGTTTCCTCAGACGGAGGAAAGCCAGAATGATGAATTCGTTTTTGAAGTAGAGCAGCAGGAATACCAATGAAAGAAAAATAAGGGCGATCCCGTTGCCAATTTCGTTTTCGTAAAATTGCCATACAGCCAAGGCGATAACCCCAATAAAGAGGACTAATTTGATATTTTTATTGAACATAAATGGATGTCAGTTTTAGAGGGGGCAAAGGTATAAAAAATTAACCCGAATAATTTATATTAAGTGTTTGCCCAAGTAAAAACTCTTTGTATATTTGCGCCCAGCTTTTGAGAAGCATTACGACAAGAAAATAAACACCCAGAAGGGTAGAGACATAGAAGATACACTACGATGAAAAGAACGTTTCAACCATCTAAGAGAAAAAGAAGAAACAAGCACGGCTTTAGAGAGCGTATGGCCTCTGTAAATGGTCGTAAAGTATTGGCGCGAAGAAGAGCCAAAGGTAGAAAGAGTCTAACCGTATCTTCTAAACCAAGACATAAAAAATAATGACTGTTAATAGTTGTTTGATAAGGTGTTACTTTTTCCAAGTAACACCTTTTTTTTACAATAACCCTAACTTATTTTTGATCCGACAAAAAACTCATCACCATGCCCAAAAATCCAAAGTATAAATGCATTCTGCTCATCGGTTCCGGTCCAATCATTATTGGACAAGCGTGCGAATTCGATTACTCCGGTAGTCAGGCCCTGCGCTCCTTACGGGAAGACAATATCAAAACCGTATTGATCAATTCAAATCCGGCGACCATCATGACCGATCCGGTCATGGCAGATCATGTTTACTTATTGCCGCTCAATACCAAATCGATCGTCAAGATCCTCAAGGAGCATCCTGAAATTGACGCGGTCTTACCTACTATGGGAGGCCAGACTGCGCTGAACTTGTGTATTGAAGCCGATGAAAAGGGCATCTGGAACGATTTTGATGTAGACATCATTGGGGTGGATATCGATGCGATTAATATTACGGAAGACCGGGAGCAGTTTAGAAAACTCATGGAAAAAATAGGCATCGGGATGGCACCACAGGCCACAGCAACATCCTATTTGGAAGGGAAGGAGATCGCTCAGAAATTCGGATTTCCACTTGTGATACGAGCGTCCTACACCCTGGGTGGAGCCGGAGCTTCCTTTGTTTTTGAACCCGAAGAGTTTGATGAGATGCTTACGCGCGGTTTAGAAACTTCTCCGATTCACGAGGTTATGATCGACAAGGCCCTCATCGGTTGGAAAGAATACGAGTTGGAGTTACTGCGGGATCACAACGACAACGTGACCATCATTTGTACCATTGAGAATATGGACCCCATGGGGATCCATACCGGTGATTCGATCACCGTCGCTCCTGCGATGACCCTGTCGGATAAGACGTTTCAGAAAATGCGAGATATGGCGATCCATATGATGCGAAGCATCGGAGATTTTGCGGGAGGCTGTAATGTGCAGTTTGCCGTAAGCCCGGATGAGGAGGAACGCATCATTGCCATCGAGATCAACCCAAGGGTTAGTCGCTCTTCAGCCCTGGCGTCTAAGGCCACCGGATACCCCATTGCGAAGATTGCGGCGAAGTTGGCGATAGGCTACACCCTGGACGAACTGGATAACCAAATTACGAAGTCGACGTCAGCCTATTTCGAGCCCACTTTGGATTATGTGATCGTCAAGATACCACGCTGGAACTTTGACAAATTCGAAGGTGCTGATCGCACCCTGGGACTGCAAATGAAAGCGGTAGGTGAGGTGATGGGTATTGGACGTTCCTTTCAGGAAGCCTTACACAAAGCCACCCAGTCTTTGGAGATCAAGCGCAACGGACTGGGTGCAGATGGAAAAGGATATACCAATTATGACCAGATCCTAAGTAAATTGAAGTATGCGAGTTGGGATCGGGTATTCGTCATCTACGATGCCATCCAGATGGGTATTCCGCTGAGCCGCATTCATGAGATCACCAAGATCGATATGTGGTTCCTCAAACAATACGAAGAGCTCCACTTACTCGAGAAAGAAATTTCGAAATATACCATTGATACGCTTTCGCGAAAGCTTCTCCTGGAGGCCAAGCAAAAGGGATTTGCAGATCGACAGATCGCGCATATGCTGGACTGCCTGGAAAGTGAAGTCTATAATAAGCGGGACGAAATGAATATCAATCGGGTGTACAAGCTGGTTGACACCTGTGCGGCTGAATTTAAAGCAGCGACACCTTATTTCTACTCCACTTTCGAAAATCAAATGGAGACCGCAGACGGAAAACGTCATGCCGCTAATGAAAGTGTGGTCACTGACAAAAAGAAGATCGTGGTACTGGGCTCCGGTCCGAACCGAATTGGACAGGGAATTGAATTTGACTACTGTTGTGTGCATGGCGTACTGGCGGCAGCCGAATGTGGTTATGAGACCATCATGATCAACTGTAACCCGGAAACGGTGTCCACCGATTTCGATACGGCCGACAAGCTTTACTTTGAACCCGTATTTTGGGAACACATTTACGACATCATCCGTCATGAAAAGCCGGAAGGAGTGATCGTTCAATTGGGAGGACAAACAGCCCTAAAACTGGCTGAAAAATTAGATCGCTACGGGATTAAGATTATCGGAACGAGCTTTAAATCGCTTGATCTGGCAGAAGATCGCGGTAGTTTTTCCCGACTGCTGAAGGAAAATAACATTCCCTATCCAGAATTTGATGTGGCGCAAACCGCGGAGGAAGCGCTTGCTGTCGCCGATCGGCTCGATTTCCCGATCCTGGTTCGACCCTCCTACGTTTTAGGGGGTCAGGGCATGAAGATCGTGATCAATAAAGACGAGCTGGAAGAACACGTGGTCGATTTACTGCGTAAAATTCCGAACAATAAGCTGCTTTTAGACCATTATTTAGACGGTGCCATAGAGGCAGAAGCTGATGCCATTTGTGATGGAGAGAATGTATACATTATCGGGATCATGGAACACATTGAGCCTTGTGGTATACACTCTGGAGACTCTAACGCTGTACTTCCTCCTTTCAATCTGGGAGATCTGGTGTTGCAACAGATTAAAGATCATACGCACAAAATTGCACTGGCTCTAAATACTGTAGGACTCATCAATATCCAGTTTGCGATCAAAGACGATAAGGTTTACATTATTGAAGCCAACCCAAGAGCCTCGCGTACGGTACCATTTATTGCAAAGGCCTATAAAGAGCCTTATGTAAATTATGCGACCAAAGTGATGCTGGGAGAGAAGAAGGTGACCGATTTCGATTTCAACCCACAATTAGAGGGCTATGCGATCAAACAGCCGGTATTCTCTTTCAATAAATTTCACAAGGTGAACAAGCAGTTAGGTCCGGAAATGAAAAGTACCGGAGAGAGTATTCTATTTATCGACAGCTTACGGGACGACGACTTCTACGAACTCTATGCCCGTAGAAATATGTACTTAAGTAAGTAGGAAAAATAGCACGGATGGGAGGTATTTTAGGATAAAACAACCTATTATATCGCTGAAAAGCACTTTTTATTGTAAAAAAGTTTGTTCGGTGATTGAAAATGACTACATTAGCAATCCCAACTCTTAGTTACAAGTTTATGAAGGCAATTCTACTTAACCTACTTTTTTTTATGTCTGTGCTCGCCCCGGCCCAGATCATGGAAGAGCATCAAGCTACGGCTTCCACGGTTCAGTTGGAATCCGGAATCAATGTTGATTTTAGTATTTATCCTAATCCGGTCAAGGACAAATTATTCCTGAGGAGTGATCAACGGGTAGACTTGAATGTTACTCTGCATGATGTGTTGGGTAAAGAGGTTCTCAAACAGAAGGTCTCAGGCATGAACAATGTGATCGATGTTTCTCGCATGCGTCGCGGTGTATACCTCATGACCGTGAGTAACGCTAGCGGTTCTCACACGCAAAAGCTGATCAAGAGCTAGTCAAAGCTGTCTAGCTTTCGCGTATTTGTACCCGATGGTCTTTTAGCAGATCGATGTAATCAGTCTCCAGGAAGTTCTTGTCCTTAAATTCTTGTTTCCTTTTCTGCTTATTCTCTTTCCGTTTCAAACTTTTGATGAAGCGGCGGATATGCGTTTTGTTCTCTAACAGCAGTCCGGGAACTTCCACACTCTTACCCGCATTATCCTTGGCAACCATGGTAAAATAAGAGGAATTACAATGTTTTGTTTTCCCAGTGTGAATATTTTCGGCTTCTACACGGATACCAATAACCATGGAGGTGCGGCCCACATAATTGACCGAGGCTTTTAAGGTGACGAGTTCTCCCACTTCAATGGGACGGAGAAAATCTACCGTATCTACTGAGGCGGTCACGCAATAGTTGGCGGAGTGTTTACTGGCGCAGGCAAAGGCGATCTGATCCATCAAAGAGAGCATATAACCCCCATGTATTTTTCCACTGAAGTTGGCATGAGAAGGCAACATCAGTTCGGCTATCGTAACCTGCGAATCCGCAATGCGTTTGAAGGTGCTCATATTAATTCCGATTGAAGTGCGGAGATTGACTCAATTCTACTGCGGTGATGAAATACTTAGTGTCTCCCCAAAAAGCAAAGGTACCAAAACGCTCCACATAGGTTAGCTTGACGTAATTGCCTTGATATTCCTGCAGCCTTTCAATGACTTCCTCTTCCTGATCAAGCACGGAGAACTCAAAGATCTGTGCTCCGCTAATGCCTTGACTGATCTCTCCCTCCCAGGTTTTGATAAGTACTCCTTTCTTACTGAACTTGATCAGTTCTCCAGCCCGAGTCCCTTCACTGTAGGGGACGTAGTATAAAAAACTGTAATAGATCACTGCGGTGAGCACAACAGTCGCCACAAAAACTCCTAATATTTTTTTCATCTGTTGATGTTTAAGCTAGGTTAATCAAGTCTGGCGTCCTCCTGGTTAGTGGCTTGCTTCAAGTGTCGCTTTCTTCCTCATCCTCAAAGTCGGTTGCACGTTTGACGATTTTTTCCGGTAAGGCCTTTTTTGCTTTGGCGCCCATTTTTTTGAGCCGTTCTACGCGTCCAATCAGATTTCCATTGCCTTCAACCAATTTATTCATGGCCGCTTTATAGTTGTCTTTGGCATCGTCCATTTTTTTTCCGACCTGTGTCAAGTCATGGACCAAACCATGGAATTTGTCGTATAATCCTCCGGCCTGACGCGCAATTTCCAAGGCATTTCGCTGCTGTTTCTCATTATTCCACATGGTGTCGATGGTGCGTAGGGTGGCCAGAAGCGTGGCTGGAGTAACGATCACAATGTTCCGTTCGAATGCTTTATTGTATAGTTCAGCATCGTGGTTCACCGCAATGGCAAAAGCCGGTTCGATGGGAATGAATAATAGCACAAAATCGGGACTTTCCATCTCGTAGAGGTCCTGATAGTTTTTTTCGCTCAATTGTTCCACATGTCGCTTTAAGGAAATAATATGCGCCTTTAGGGCTTGTTCCCTTATGTCTTCCTCTTCTTCGTTAACAAAGCGTTCATAGGCAGTAAGCGATACTTTACTGTCAATGATCATACGCTTGTCGTCGGGAAGGTGAATAACTACATCCGGCAGAACGCGTCTTCCATCTTCATTCTTAAAGCTTTGTTGAACAAAGTACTCCCGGTCTTTTTCCAGGCCGGACTTCTCCAGTACTTTCTCCAGCACCAGTTCGCCCCAATTTCCCTGCATCTTGCTGTCTCCTTTGAGCGCCTTGGTCAGGTTACTGGCCTCCTTAGACATTTGTTCATTCAAAGCTGTCAGGCCTTTGATCTGTTCCCTTAATGCGGCACTACGATCAATATTTTCTTTATGGGTATCCTCAACTCGTTTTTCAAAATGGGCAATTTTCTCCTGTAAAGGTTTAAGGATCATGTCCAGCTTTTCCTGGTTTTGTTTACTGAACTGATCGCTGTTCTTCTTGAGGATATCATCGGCGATCAATTGGAAGTTTTTGGTGAATTTCTCGTTCAGTTGTTCAAGTTCCTGATCCTTTTCGCGAAAGCGTGCCTGTAAATTTTGAAGTTCGATCTCTTTGGCGGTCAGCTCGTTTTTTACACGTTCTTTTTCTTCCCGTACGCTTTCCTTCTCCTGATTGGTTTTTTCGAGCTGTTCTGCGGTCATTTTACGCTGGTATTCTCCCTGGGCCAGACGTTCTTCCAGTGTGCTGAGCTTACTTTTGCTCAGGAAGGTGGCCAGGACAAAACCTAAAATAGTTCCAAATACTAAGGCAATGAGGCTGTAAATAACTAGGTCGTTCATAGAACATCAAAGATAGAAATTTGCCCTTTGAATAGAAGGCAACAAACGCTTATTTCCGTAACTGAAAGGCCCAGGTGTCCGGATCAAAAGTCACCGCATCTTTGGGGAACAGCCTGTTGAATACGCCTTGTTCGATCAATTGTTCAGGAGTGCCTAAAGCACAAGAATCGTTGTCTAATACCAGGGCATGACTGCAAATAGGCAGGACTAAGCTGATGTCGTGAGTGCTAAAGATTACGGTTTTGCCCATAGTTGCACTAATCGTAGTGAGCAGTTGAAGTACCGAAGCTTTATGATGAAGATCAAGATGAGTGGTAGGTTCGTCCAAAAGGAGTAGGGGGGTATCTTGGGCCAAAGCTCTGGCGATAAGCACCCGCTGCATTTGGCCATCACTCAACGCACTGCAGTAGCGATCGCTCAGGGAGAGGGTATCAGTCTTTTCGAGGGCTGATTTGATGATGGTCTTGTCCTGATCGCTTAGGTTTCCGAGCCAGTCGGTGTAGGGTTGTCTTCCCAGGGCCACCAACTCGCCCACGGTAAGATTTTTGGAATAGCTGTGATCGGTTAGGACCACGCTCAAGGTTCTGGCCAGTTCAGGCGCTTCCAGCTGATCTAGTGATTGATCTTCAAAAGCAACCTGACCGGATAATGGAGCTTGCAATTGAGCAACACTGCGCAGCAGCGTAGATTTTCCGGCTCCGTTAATACCCAGCACGCAGGTTAAACTTCCCGAAGGGATCTGTAAAGACAGCGGAGCGGTCACTGCAGTGCGAATGCGTTTAGTGCTGTATCCTACCGTGTAATTTTTAAAGCGCAGTCCTTTGTTTTCTGTAACCATCAGAAGATAAGTTTTTTACGACGAAGAAGCAGCCAAATCACTACGGGAGCCCCCACCAAAGCGGTAATGGCGTTGATGGGTAGGGTGTACGAGCTCATTGGCAATTGTGCGATCAGATCACAAACCAATAACAGGATGGCACCTCCCAGGGCACAGGCGGGAAAAAGAAATCGATGATCCATTCCGGGTACCCATTGTCGGATAAGATGAGGTACGGCTAAACCAATGAAAGCTATAGGTCCGGCGAATGCCGTTACCGCTCCTGCCATGAGGCAGGTGGCCACGATCATCAGTATTCGACTTTTGCCCACGGCTACACCCATCGATCGGGCATAATGTTCTCCCATAAGCAGTGCATTTAAGGGCTTGATCAGTAAGGTAGTGAGGAGTAAACCTATACCCACACTCAGTGCCAGGATGCCCACTGCTTGCCATGAATTATCCCCTAAATTGCCAAAAGACCAGAAAATATAGCGCTGTAGTTCTTCCGCCTTGCTGAAATAAGCCAATACGCTCACCACGGCGGCAGTTAAACTTCCAAACATCAGTCCCACGATGAGCAGAGCCATCGTGTCCTTCATGCTTTTTGCGACCATTAAAATGGCAAAGAGTACGATCAGGCTCCCTAGGGTAGCTGCGATTACTGTACCCCATTTTGAGTAGCTCAATAAGGGGGAAAATCCAAGTACGGAGGTGCCTAAGACCAAGAGTGCGACGCCTAAACTGGCTCCGCTACTCACCCCAAGAACGAATGGCCCGGCCAACGGGTTCCTAAATAAAGTCTGCATAAGTAACCCTGCTGTTGCCAGGCCTGCACCGGCAAGTATGGCGGTGATAGACTTGGGAAGTCGGTAATGGGTGATGATGTACCCATTGGCTTCAGAATTCAAGCTGCCCTGAGTCAGCGCTGCAAACACCTCGGATAAAGAAATCCAAATCGATCCAAGGGTCAGGCTCATTAGCCAAACCACAAGAAGTCCAATGATCAACGCCAGGAAAATACCAATATGCCCTTGTTTATTCATTCAGTGGGGTAAAAAAATGCATTTCGTGATCCGGCAACAGCTTAGGATGCAGGATGTGCACGAGATCTTGTAGCACCCAATCCGGCCGGTTGGGCGCCAATTCGTAATAGATCAATCCCCTGGTTGCTCCTTTTTTAGCTGCGAAGGTATATACCTTTCGTTGATGCACGGCCTGAAAAAGATTAAAGACATCACTACTTTGATTCATTGACGAATAACTGGTGTACTGTCCGGGGCCAATCCAGAATTCAGCGTTCTGCGCTTTTTCCAGTACATGCTCCACACTCAGGGATAGGCTTCCGGTACCCGAGGTATCCCTCCATAGATAATCTCCCTGGGCATCTTTGATCAGCTTTGCGGCCCAACTGTTTCCCTGAGGAACGTACCAGACATCTTTATAGGGTGCTCCCGACAGCACGGTTGGTTGGCGAGTCGCCTGTTCAGCCAGGGCAACAGTCTGGTGATAATTGTTGGCGATGGACTTAAAAATGGAATCGGCCTGTTTTTCTTTGCCTAGGAGTAGTCCGAAAAACTTGATCCACTCCGCTTTACCCAAAGGGTCTTGTTCTGTCCAGTCCCCATTATACAACACCGCGATTCCCGCTTGCTTCAATAGCGCTAAATTTTTATTTTCACCTTCCACCCCAAAGGTGACCAAAGCATCGGGTTGCAGACTGAGTACTACTTCGGTATTTAAAGATTCATTTTGTCCCAACTCAATGATTCTGCCTTCCTCAATGAGTGATCGAGTGAGCGAAGAGGAGATATAATCGAGATTAGGAAATCCCATCAGCTTCTCGGCAGCATCGAGCATTTCCAAGGAGGGAATATGGGTGGTAGAGGTCACTACGATAGATGCTATGGGAACCTTTATTTGGGCATCGACAGCAATACCTTTCGGCAAATTCTGACCTGCTTGAAGTAAGGCGTACTTAAACACTTTATCACTGCCCGGCCAGGCATTTTTTACTTCAACCATGGTGATGCCTTCCGTTTCGTTTACACGAAATCCGGTCGCATATTCAATGGAGGACAGGGTGTGTTCAGGAGACGCTTTTTCAGGGGCAGCCGACTCTTGTTTGCAAGCCATCAACAGCAAACAGAAAATGATGTAGATCAATCGCATGCTCAAAAATAGGGATTTAAGGTGCAAGAAGTTCAACTCTGCTAAGCCTTTTAAACAAAAAGGAGTTCTTGTACGAGACTCTAGAGAAAACGCTTATATTCGCGGCGATATTGGGTTTTGCTGTCGTGTTTAAGGTTCCACCACGAGATGGGTCTTTCGCGAAAGCAAATGAAAAGGGAATCAGGTGAGAGACCTGAGCTGTTCCCGCAACTGTAAGCTTACTGCGACAATTCGCAGACTGATTATTCTTCATTACCACTGTTGAACATTACGACGGGAAGGTCGATGATCAGATGCCAGCCAGGAGACCTGCCCGTATCACTTTTGTCGAACCTTCGGGATAAAGGGAAGCAAGCGGGAGACTTCTTGCCTTTAGAACGGGTCATTACCTTATTTAATGAAAATCAGTACGAGATTAATTGTAGTGCTGGCTTGTGCCGGCCTGCAAACGTTTGCCTGGAGTCAGCAAGAGGCAGAAACTTTGGACGAAGTAGTACTTACCGATAGTCGCTTCGCCCTGAAAAAAGAAAACAGCGGTAAACAGATCATCACCATTTCCCGGGAAACGCTTTCTCGAAATCAAGGTAACAGCCTGGCCAGTGTGATCAACCAGCAAAGTGGAATTACCATCAACGGATCCCAGAGCGTAGCAGGTCAACCGCTAGGGACCTTTATCCGAGGGGGGAACAACAGACAGGTGCTCGTCCTGATCGACGGTGTTGCCTTATCGGATCCCTCGACCATTGCCAATGAGTTCGATCTACGCTTGTTGGACATCAACAGTATTGAATCGATAGAAATCATTAAAGGTGCTGCATCTACCTTATACGGAAATTCAGCGGCTACGGCCGTTATCAATATAACCACCAGAAAGGCCGATCGAGAGGCTATTTCCGCACAATTGACTGCCGTTGCCGGTACTAATGAAGCACAGTCCCAGCGCAATTTTAGTTGGAATGACTTTCAAAATCACGTACAGCTCAGCGGGACGCTTAACAAGTTGACCTACATGGCTAGTTTTGGGAATCAGTTTACGGATGGTTTGTCTGCTGTCGAAGATCCGATGACCAATGAAAAGGACCGATTTTCGCGCTACAACAGTCAATTCAAACTAGGATATCGCTTTTCAGAGGCATTTAGCCTTACTCTGTATGGACTTCAAGACTTTTTTAAGTCGGCTTACGATAATTCCTTTCCTATAGCCGATGCGCCCTTTGACAGTCGAAGCGAGCAGTATCGAGGTGGGCTATCCGGGGGTTTATGACTACGGTCAGGGAAGTCTTAACCTGAACGCTGCATACAATCATATCTTCAGAGCTTTTGAATCGGACTTTCCGAATTCTTTTGACGGAGAAAGTCTGGTTTTTGATCTATTTCATAAATATCAATGGGGTGATTCCTGGTATACCGTTGTCGGTTTCAATCATGTTGCCGGGGAAACTACGTATGACCATAAACGTAGAACGACCAACAACGATCCTTACCTGAATATGGTGTATGTGGGAGACAGGGGGTGGAATGTGAATACCGGGCTTCGGGTAAATAACCATAATACCTATGGTACTCATATAGTGTATCATGTCAATCCATCCTATCGCTGGAAAAGCGAACAGGGGTATTTGAAGGTATACGGTAGTTATGCCAGCTCGTTCATTGCACCTTCGCTCACCCAGCTGTACGGGCCCTTTGGAGCCAATCCGGAGTTGGAGCCGGAAGAGAACGTGACCATCGAATTGGGTACGCAATGGAAGGCCAATGACCGTTGGAGCAGTGGTATAACGCTTTTTACACGGGAAGAAAATCAATTCATTGACTATGTGGTTATCAATCCGGAAACCTTTGAAGGGAGGTATCAGAATGTAGAGGAGGCCTTTACGGTTAGAGGCGTAGAAGCAGAGCTGATGGTGCAGCCCACGTCCTACCTGAGTTTAAGCGCAAATTATTCTTTTACGGAAAGTCCCGATCGACAAAGTTTGCGCCTCCCAAAACATCGTGCCAATGCTGATTTAGGGTTCACCTTAAATCCGGCTACCTTTGCCTCCCTGAGGATGACCTATGTGGGAGAGCGTCTGGATACCGATTTTACGACCTTCACTTCGGTTGATTTGTCATCTTACACCCTCATTGACTTTTATGTGAGTCGGCAGGTCCTTCAAGAAAAGATCAAGGTTTTCCTGGGCATCAATAATGTGCTCAATGAAGATTACACCGAGATCGTTGGCTTTACCACCCAGGGAAGAAATGTTCGCCTGGGCTTTTCGGTAAACTTATAGATCTAAGGGTTATCGGATAGGATCGTTAACAATCATGCGTTGATAGATCGGACTGTTTTGCTCCTCCTCATACAGTCGCTGCATGACCTTGGTGTTCTTGAGCGCCTGAGATTTGGTCATCCCGGTAATCTGCTCCAGAGCAAGCGCCAGGAAAGGCTCATTGGTATCACCTAATGCACCCAGATTTGCAAAGTCTTCAGCAATGGTCAAATTGGCTGCAGGGGAAATCCCATCTGCATAATCTGTAAAACCAACCGAGTTTACTGATCGGAGTACCAAAGGCAACATCACGTAGCGATGATTGGGATTGGCTTGCGATCGACTGAAATTGGGAGCCGGGGCATCGTACAGTAGAAAAGAACCTTCAAATTTGCCCGTGGTGGCCGTGCCGATCTGAATGACTTCAATGTATGGCTCAAGTCCACTTAAAATCAGTTCACTGGCAGATGCGGTGCGGTCTGTAGTCAATACAAACACCCGATTTAAATTCAGGCTATTGATGGCTCCACCGCCCTGGATCTGATTGTTGAAAAGACGTTCGTCGTTGTATTCTTCTGCACGGTCCTCATTGTATTCTTGAGTAATAAAAACTTGACCATTAAATTGTCCGGTGATCATACTGGAGAGATCATTGGCCGTCTCTATAGATCCGCCTCCATTGTAGCGCAGATCGAGCACAAGATCAGTGATTCCCGCGGTTTGAAATTCGGCGAAGACCGCATTCAGGTCGGAGTCAAATTCATTCGTGAAACCCGTGTAATGCAGATAGCCTACGGTATTTCCCTCCGTTTCGATAATAGCAGTGGTATGCACTGGGTTGACAGTCAGTTCGACTTGATTTAAAAGAATGGATTCCCCGGTAGGGGTGAAATCAGTACCATCATAGGTAGCGAGATCAATTGTGAACGAGGGTTGACCAAATAGGGTTTCAAAATCACTGTTTTCCGTGAGTTCAATTCCATCAACACTGCGAAAAAGCATCCCGCGAAGCACTCCTGCATCTGCTGCAGGACTGTTGTTGACCACATAACGCACTACGCCAAACACCTCACTTTCGTTATTGGGATTGCGCACTAAGGAAAAGCGCATCCCTGTGCTCAGACTGATCCCGGCCAACGCATCTTCAAAGGCAACATAATCACTGCGAATGACACTAAAGCGATCTTGAGGAGCGAGTAAGGCATCAAAGGTCGCCTCCGGGGAGTCAAAACCTTCCAGAAAAGCGATCTTATCGGCCTCAGAATCGAAGCGATCGTTAGCCAGATCCGGAACGTCGCCTTTGTAGAGGTACCAGAAATTCAGTCCACGATAAACAAATTCATTGATATTTAATTCGCTAAAAGGAGGAAAGGAATCATCATTATCTTCAAAGCAGCTGACGAAGAGAAGGGCGGGGAGTAGGGTCAGTATGAGAATTTGGGATTTAATCTTACGCATAGGGTTATATTAGGGTGTTAAAAATAGACAACCTCCACTAATTTGAAAAGTTGATGTAACAAATATCGTCTTGAATCGTCTTCCTAGTAACTGACCAACAAAGAATGAACCAAAAAACGTTTATAACGCTGATCGATCCCTTTCAGGATAAGATGTATCGTCTGGCACGACGCTTGCTAGTGTCTGAAGATGAGGCTCAGGATGCGGTTCAGGAAGTTGTTTTGAAATTGTGGACGAAGCGAGAGACGCTCAAAAAATATCGAAGTGTAGAAGCTTTAGCCATGACGATGACGAAGAACTACAGCTACGATAAGCTCAAGGCCAAGAGCAGCAGTAATCTAAAGATCGTTCACAGCAATTATGAAGACAACAATAGCAATACTCGAAAGCAAGTAGAGGTCAATGACGATGTGAATTCGGTTTTTGAACTCATGAAAGAACTTCCCGAGCAACAGCAGCTCATTTTGCAATTGCGTGATGTAGAGCAATATGACAATGCTGAGATTGCAAAAATGTTGGAAATGAACGAGACGGCGGTGCGTGTGTCACTGTCTCGAGCGAGAAAATCAATACGCGAAGCATTAATTAAAAAGCACAATTATGGCATCGGTTAAGATCGAACAGTTATTAGAAGCCTACTTTGAAGGGGAAACTACCCTAGAACAAGAAGTGCAGTTAAGGGATTACTTTACTTCCGGCAAGGTCGCTCCTCATCTAGAACCCTATAAGGCTATGTTCAGCGCTTTCGCGAAAGCGCAATCCGAACAACTGCCCCAACCGGTTCGGGTACCGGCTAGTCGTAGAAGTTACAGCTGGATTGCCATCGCGGCCACGGTAGTACTTGCGCTGGGCTTCTACTTTCAAAGTCAGATGAAACCGGTGAGTTTTAATACCTATGAAGATCCGGAAGTAGCTGCTTTGAAAGCAAAGCAAGCACTTTTAATGCTGTCGAATGCTTTCGAGCAAGGGACCGATCAATTAGAAGTACTGGAAGAATTTGAAAAAACAACGAATACCTATTTAAAATAAACATTTACCTATAACACGAGTGAAAACGCTCTTAAATTGAAAACAATGAAAAAAGTAATAATTATAGCATTGGCAGCCCTGCTGTCTCAGGTTTCACTGGCTCAAGATCGATTTGATCAGTTTGAAGACATGCGAGAAGTACGTGCCTTTGTCATGAACCAGAAAATGTTCAAACTATTAGGCAAAGTGGATCTCGACTCTTCCGACCCTGAAATGCAAGCCTATATTAATCTGGTTGAGAATATGGAGAACATCAAAATATTTGAAACCAAAGATGCTGGTGTAGGGGCTAAAATGCAGTCTGAAATGAGTAGTTATATCACCTCCAGTAAGTTGGAAGAACTCATGCGGGCCAAAGATGATGGTAAAAACGTAAAGTTTTACTACAAACCTGGTAAAAATGAAGACTTTGTTCGTGAGTTTGTCATGTTCATGACCGGCGATATCGAGGGTGCCAATCGTACCGTGATCTTTAAATTAACCGGAGATATTGATCTAAAGCAGATTTCTAAATTGGCTAAAGATCTTGACTTTGCAGGGAGCAAAGAATTAGAAAACGTTAAGAAAACCAAGTAATCATGACCAAATTAATTCAACTTACCATTGGACTTTTTTTAAGCAGTATAGTACTCATTAGCTGCAGTAATGAGCAGTCTTTGCAAGAGTATTATGTTTCGCATCAGGAGAACAGTGATTTTGTAATGCTCGATGTTCCCATGAGTCTGATCAGTCAGGATACCGATAAATTGACGCCAGAACAAAAAAAGGTGATCAATTCGGTCAAGAAGATCAATATGCTGGCCTATCCATTGTCCAAGGGAACTCAAGAGAAATATGAAGCTGAGAAGGCACAGATCAAAACGATTCTTGCCGGTGATGATTATGAAGAGCTGATGAGCTTCGGAAGCGTCTCTGAGCGTATTAAATTGTACTTCAAGGGAGAAGAAGAAGCCATCGACGAAGTGATCGTATTTGCCATGGACGATACAAAAGGTCTTATGCTAGCCCGAGTACTGGGCGATGACATGAATGTAGGCGATATGGTCAATTTTGCTAAAGGGATGGGGGATAATCAAGGCAACTTTGATTTGGCTCAATTTGAAGGGGTCATGGACGTATTTAAATAAGAAACCCATTCATCAATCAGTGAAAACCCGCTAGCATGGCGGGTTTTTTTATTGCTCCTATTTTCGCTGTTTCTTATAGTATTCTTTAATGACTGATTTACGCCCAATGGTCTTGGTGATGATATCTTTTTCCAGATCCCAACCTCGTGCCGGGCTGTATTGACGGCCGTACCAGATGATCTGCAGGTGCAGATCATTCCAGATTTCTTCCGGAAACAAGCGCTTGGCGTCTCGCTCGGTTTGCACTACATTCTTACCAGAACTCAAACCCCATCGGTACATGAGACGATGAATATGAGTGTCTACGGGAAAGGCAGGAATATTGAAGGCTTGAGAAATGACCACGCTGGCGGTTTTATGGCCCACCGCTGGGAGCTCTTCAAGCGCTTCCAGGTCGGCAGGAACCTGTCCATTATGCTTATCGATCAAAATTTTGGAAAGACCGTAAATTCCTTTGGACTTCATGGGCGATAGCCCTACCGGTTTTATAATCTCGCGGATCTCTTCTACGCTTAATTTGATCATGTCATAGGGATTATCAGCCACTTCAAATAGTAACGGAGTGATCTGATTCACGCGCACGTCAGTAGATTGCGCACTCAAGAGTACAGCAATGAGCAAGGTATAAGGATCTTTGTGATCCAGCGGAATGGGAATTTCCGGATAGTACTCTTTTAACGTACTAATAACGAAATCGACCTTTTCCTGCTTCTTCATATGGGTTAACTTTAGGCAAAAATAAGATTTATGGACATGTTAAAAGAAGGAGATCAAGCTCCCCAATTCACAGCAATCAATCAAGACGGTGAAACCGTAACTATGGACGATTACCAGGGTAAGAAATTGGTGGTTTTTTTCTATCCGAAAGCCTCCACACCCGGCTGTACCGCAGAAGCTTGTAATTTACGAGACAATTATAAGACCTTACAGGCCCAAGGCTATGAATTGCTTGGAGTGAGCGCCGACTCTCCGAAGCGCCAAAAAAACTTTCAGGAGAAATATGAGCTGCCCTTTCCATTATTGGCTGATGAGGATCGCACAGTTATAGAGGCTTTTGGTGTCTGGGGTCCCAAAAAATTTATGGGAAAGGAATACGATGGTATCCATCGAACTACGTTCCTGATCAATGCCCAGGGCGAGATCGAAGAAGTCATTAGAAAGGTGAAGACCAAAGACCATGCTGCTCAGATCTTAAATGATTAAAAAAAAGCCGCTATCTCCAGCGGCTTTTTTTAGTTTTTCACTTGTTCAGCCTCTTTAGGCTTATAATCAAACAGCTTTTTGCTTTTAATGATATCTGCCGTTCCTTCTGGCAGCATTTTTTCCCAGCCTTTTTCGCCTTCAGCAATCATACGTAACACCTCACGGCTGAATATGTTGGAAACGTCAGGATCAAAATTCTCGATATCGACCACCTTGCCATTGTACTTAAAGAACTTGTAGAGTTCTTTCATACGGGGATGAACTTTTAAGTTCTCGCTGGTAGTGTATTCTCCGGTTTCCGGGTCTTTCATGGGGTAGAGGTATACCTTAAGATCTTTGAAGAAGAGTTTTCCAAAGGCTTCCAGGATTCCACCGCTGAGGTGTCGATAATAGCTGGTGTCAAAGACATCCACCAGGTTGTTCACGCCCATCGTTAATCCCATTCGTTCTTTGGTGTATCTCGAGAAGTATTCGACCAGACGGTAGTATTCTTTAAAGTTGGAAATCATCACGGTTTGCCCCAGCGAGCATAACAATCGTGCGCGGTCCATAAAGTCTTCTTCATCAATTTCCCCTTCTGCTCTCAGATTGGATAGGGTAATTTCGAAGATTACTTCTGTTTTATTCTGATTCACTCGATTTTCTTCCAAGAACATCTCCATGGATTTTTGGTACATGTCCATATTGACCTTAGTCACCGGCCTGAAGCTTCCGCGTAAAGCTAGAATGTTCTTTTTATACAGCACGGCTGCCGGTAGTACGTTGTTTCCATCCGGGCCGAACATAACCGCTTCTGTAAATTCATTTTTGACCAATTGCAGACTCATGAGTCGGTTATCTACATGCTCGAACTGCGGACCGGTAAAGTTGATCGTATCAATTTCAATCTGCTCCTTATCGATGTGATCATAAAGGTAACGAAGCAATTTTTTGGGGGAATCATGTTTGTAGTAGGCTCCGTAGATCAGATTAACTCCAAGGGTTCCCAGTGTCAATTGTTGAAGCCTCGCGTCTGTTTCGTGAAAACGAATATGCAGACTAATTTCATTGTACTCACTTTCTGGACTCACCTGATACCGAATACCCACCCAACCATGACCTTTGTATTTTTTTGCAAAGTCAATGGTTGCCACCGTATTCGCGTAGGCGAAAAAAACCTTATTGGGATGCTTATATCTAGAAATACGCGCTTCCATCAGATCGATCTCATGGGAGAGCATTTTCTTTAAACGAGATTCTGTTACATAGCGCCCGTCTTTTTCGATACCGTAGATCGCATCACTAAAATCCTTATCGTAAGCAGACATTGCTTTGGCAATAGTGCCACTGGCCCCGCCCGCTCTAAAAAAATGCCTCACGGTCTCTTGCCCGGCGCCTATTTCAGCAAAAGTTCCGTAAATGTTCTCATTAAGGTTGATGCGAAGCGCTTTGCTGGAAATCGAAGGGACATTTTCAAATTCTTTGTCTCCTTTTACAGTGATGGGCATGATGTAATTTCTTTAATTTCTATAGCAATTCTGACGGTAATCAAAGATACTAAATAGCGCAGGCGAACAAAAAATTAACTGTACTTTTGTTTTAAACTCCTGTAACTTTTGAAAATTACATTTTTAGGCACAGGCACTTCACAAGGAATTCCCATCATTGGTAGTGATCATCCGGTTTGTAAGAGTGATGATCCACGCGATAAAAGGCTGAGAGTTTCGGTGCTCATCGAAACTGAGGCCGGTACATTTGTAATCGATTGCGGGCCCGATTTCAGGCAACAAATGCTTACTCATAACGTGGATCGCATGGACGCCCTCTTGTTTACCCATGAGCATGCTGATCATACCGCTGGTTTAGATGACATACGTCCTTTTTATTTTCGGCAAGGGGATATTCCCATTTTTGCTCATACTCGTGTTTTGCAGCAATTGGAACGACGATTTGATTATATTTTTGAAACTAAAAACAAATATCCCGGCGCACCGTCAGTGAGCACTTATAAAGTGATCAATGACCATCCCATTCTTTTCCAGAAGGAGCAGAATGGCCCCACACAGGAAATCATCCCTATCAATGCGTCCCACGGAAGTTTGCAGGTTTTTGGTTATCGATTTGATGAGTTCGCCTACCTGACCGATATCAAAACCATAGCGGATAAAGAAATAGAAAAGTTACAAGGTTTGGAGGTCCTGGTTCTGAATGCCTTGCGAGAAGAATCTCATTACTCGCACCTTAACGTAGAAGAAGCCTTGAATCTGGTATCCAAAATTCAACCCAAAAAAACTTACTTTACGCATATCAGTCATCATTTGGGCTTTCATGCCGAAGTAGATTCCCAATTGCCTTCCGGCGTACATTTGGCCTATGACGGACTTCAATTAACCTTATAATATGAAAAGACAAATATTTCTGTATCTCTTTCTATTTGCTGCACTCTGGATCATTTTTCAATATGCCAATCAAAAAAAGATCTTTGGTGCTCAGGAAGCAAAAATAGCCTCTTTGCAAGAAGAGGTAGAGCAGCTAACCGATAGCCTGAATAATCTCCAAAATGAGTTGTCTGACGCCAACTATTTCACTTTAAAGAACAATGAGAACGCTTATGATTATTTTGATCGTCAGGGTTTTGAGGTCGATGGATTATCGAGTGTGATCGCTGATGAAATTTATGCCCTCAATACTACTAAGGGCAACGTATTGATCCCATTCGAAGGGATGAATCGGCCTATGCAGGTCAATAAAGTGCAAATTCTGAACCACCGCTGGTTGATCGCTGATTTTTCTGACGGGAATCGCTGGGGTGAGTTATTGGTTCGCTATGAAATTAAGGACAATAGCGCGCTTCACTTCGAAGTGGTCGATAGTCTGGTCTATCCCAAGTCTTAATTCGCATTTTGGCTTTCTAACCATTGAGCAAAATCGTAAAAGTTTTGAGGTGCTACTCCGTGTCCAACTGGATATTCTTTAAGTTCGGTGGTGATGCCTAAGGCTTTGAGGAACTCTGGGGCCTGACGTGCTGCTGCTACCGGAATGACCTGGTCTGCGCTTCCATGTGAACAATAGATGTTCAGGTGTTGATAGGACGGATTGCTCTTCAGATCAATAATTTCTTCATTGATGTAACCGCTTAGTGCGATGACATTTTTGACCTTTTCTGGATAGGTGAGGGCTACTGCATAACTTAATATCGTTCCCTGGCTGAAACCAAGAAGCGTAGTTTGAAAAGGGTCTAAATCGTAATGGGCTACAAGCTCGTCAATAAAGCGTGCGATTAGATCCCGTGCCTGAATAGCACCTTCATTATCAGATGATTTTACACCTGCTGCATCCATGTAGATATCATACCAGGCATTACCGAAGGGCTGCATGGGCTTGGGTGCCCGTGCAGAAACGATAAAATAGTGATCCGGTAGTTCTTCTGCAAAAGAGAACAGATCATGTTCATCACTCCCGTAGCCGTGTAATAGGAGCAATAATGGGGGTTGATCTTTTTGTGTATTAGCCGCTTCGCGTTTGATGTAATTGAGGGAAAAATCAGGCATTACTGAATAAATTGAAACCACTTCTGGAAATAAGTCCCTAAAAGAGGGACCGGAGTGGTACTATTTTGAAATGCATTGACGAGTCCGTAGATCCACAATGCGATGATAAAAATGTAAAAACCAATCGATACCGCCCAATTATCAAAAAACCCGATGAGCAATCCAAGTGCGAGGTAGGTAATGTGAATACCAAAAGCTTGACGGATGTGAAATCTAGCGAAAGGATTTTTCGGCTCCATATTCATAAAGAGAGCGATCAACGCCCCGATGATCGTCAAATAGGCGACCACGGCAGTGGTCTTGCCTTCATTAATGAGTTGTTCATTCATGAGCGTGATACGTAATGATTATTGACTACGATGCCGATAACGCGGCCTTTTACTTCCGTTCCTAAAAAAGCGGAATTTTTGCTTTTCGCGAAAAGGTCCTCCTGGCTAATGTTGTATTTGGACCGCATCTCGAATAGCGTCAGACAAGCCTGGGTACCTTGGGCAATCGGATGCGTGATTCCGGTAAATCTTTTTCTCGCAGAAGTCAGGAGTTGAATCATACGTTTTTCGCTAACCAGGCGGTTCAGCACACCTAAAACCGCTTCTTGTGCAGTGGTGCCGAAGGCTGCGTGGTCAAATTCTTTCTGCTTGAGTTCAAGGTCAAGCGGATTATGGTCGCTGGTCACCATATCGATGGTACCGTCTTTAAGACCTTCAATCAATGCTTGCTGATCCTCTTTGGTGCGCAAGGGCGGGAGTAATTTGAAATGGGTGTCAAAAGTACGCAGTTCTGCATCTGTAAATAGTAAATGAGCAATGGAGACACTGCAACTTACGTCCAGCCCGTCAGCCTTGCCCTGTCGAAGTAATTGCACTGATTTTGCGGTCGATATGGTTGGGATATGTAAGCGTCCGCCCGTATACCTGAGAATGTGCAGATCTCTTGCGATTTGCAAACTCTCGGCAATGACCGGAATACCTTTTAGACCCAATCGGGTAGATTCCTCATGTTCATGAACCTGTCCTTTTCCAGCCATTTGATTATCCTGGGGGAAGGAAAGTACGAGCCCGTTGAACCCCTGGGTGTACAGCAGCGCGAGCTTAAGGAGATTGGGATTGCTGATGGATTTTTGGTAATCCCCAAAAGCTATAGCTCCAGCCTGGGCCATGTCATAGAGTTCAGCGAGCTCCGAGCCGGATGCATTTCGCGTAAGCGCTCCAATAGGATGCAGGCTTACCGCGTGCTTTTCTGCTTTATTTTTCAAGAAATTTATGTCGGCCTGGGTATCAGTGATCGGATTGGAATTGGGATTTACCGCAATATCTGTAAAGCCATTATAAGCGGCCACCTGCAATCCATTGCTGATGGTTTCCCGTTCTTCATATCCCGGTTCACCCAGGGAAACACTGCTATCAAACCACCCCTGACTGACCGTTAGATTCTCCTGCTCGATCGTCTGGATCTTCCCACTGGATGGTTCCAAATCGGTACCGATTCCGGTAATGATCCCATTTTTGATTTCCAGGTTTACCGTTTGTCCGTGAAAACTACTTTCAGGGTCTAAGATTCGGACTTTCTTAAGGAATAGCTTCATGGAATAAATTTTAATAAAAGTACCTCAGCACATAGCGCTAGCAGCGCAAAAATAACAAACCATTTCCAGAGGGACTGCACCTGTGTGGATGCTTTTAACTCCAATAGCAAATCGTCCAACTGGGTAGCCGTTTCATACTGTGTGAAGTCACTAAGGTTTATAGGATTGAGTTGGCTTTCACTTCTGGGAATATTGTAGCTTACTTTAGTGATCACTGTATCTTGAGCAACGATTGAATAACTTCCCGGTTTTTTAGGGTATTCTCTGGTTGAGACGGTTACCAGTTGCGCTTTTAGTTCCTGTTGCGGAATAAATCGACTATCGTCCAAGGTCAGTTCGAGAATTTCGTCATTGCTTAAGCTGACTTCTACATCGAAGGACTGATCTTTTCCCAGTTCGAAGTAGAGCGGGGGTGTATTGAAGCTTAATCTGGCGATATTATAGAAGGTGGGGACAATTAAGGGGGTTGATTGAAAATTAGTCAAGCTGTCATTCAGCGGGCTTGCGAAGAAGAACAACTTACCGGAAGCGGTCAAGAAGGCTTGATTGTCCTCGTAGCGTAAGGCTGGATTTCCCCCGCTTATCTCATAATTTAGCGCTGTAGATGGATATTGAAAATTACGCACCCTTCGGTCAAAGACTGAACGATAGAGCGGATGTTCAAATACAATGGTGGTTATTTTTTTGGATCGATATTGGTGTGCTCCCAATTTAATTGGTGAATGTCGATTTAACAAGGCCTCGTAACTGTCTCTTTCAATGGTTTCGGCAGGAATTATGGCAATCGATCCTCCCTCATCAAGATGATCACTTAGGGCCTCAGCCAGAGGCGTTGGAATGCGTTGCAATTCGTTAAGTACGACCGTATGCTGTTGCTCAATCAAACTATAGTCCAACTGCTCCAGCGGTGAAGAGCGATACTCAAATTCTTCTTTTATAAAAATTCGCTGAAGATACGCGTCTGAAGCCTCTCCAATCACCAACACTTTTAGGCGGGATGGCGTCTTGATCTGAAAGTATCGGATATTATCGAAGCGCATTTGCCCATCATCCAGTGTGATCATTCCGTCAATATTTTGGTTGTCTTGCACCTGGAAGTTCAATTCGGTCTGCAGTATTCCATCGTTGAATTCGGCCGTAGCTTTGGCGATCAAGTCCTGAACGTTAAATAGAGAAACAGGCAATGCACGAGCTCTAGATCCTGATCGGGAAAGTGCCACGACCAGTCGCTGAGTTCCCTCCTTATCGGGTTGGAGGTAGAGGCTATCGATGGCCACATTTTCAGGGTTCTGTGCTTGAAGAGGGACCAGCCAATGGCGAGCCTGTTCCGGCAAATCAAGGGCAGATAGGTCACGCTGCTGAAAATCAGAAATGAGCAGGATCAGCGGATTTCCCCCCTCAACGTTTTGCATCCACTGATTAATTTGAAGGTTAATCTGAGCTGAATTCAGTTGGTTTGGTGAATAGGGTAATTCAAGCAAGGTGTTGGCGTCCTGAGCGATCGTGAGATTAGAAAATCGTTCTTCATTGGTGATCAGGGTGAACTCCTGTTCTTCATCCAGATGCTCGATAAGATCCTGCACGGCTCGTTCTTTCAAAGGACCGGCTGCTCCATTGGCTTGCATGCTGTAGCTGTTGTCTAAATAGATCAGTAATGGTTGATCTGAAGTCGTGCCGGCATCAGGTCCGTAGAACGGCTGTGCAAAAGCCAGGATGAGCATCGCGAAGGCCAGTAAACGCGTCGCCAGAATGAGCCACTTTTTCAGTCGCGAACTCTTACGCGTCTGAATAACTACCCGTTTGAGAAAGGCAACGTTGGTAAATTCCTGCTTTTTAAATCTACGGAGCTGGAATAGGTGTATAAAAATAGGAATCAGCAGAAGGAAAAGAGCATATAAAATCTGCGGATTTTGAAACTGCATTGGTTTGTTTTGCGAGTTTCAAAGATACATTAAAGCGAACATTAACCTCAACCTGACTTGTGATTCTTGCGTATGGTAAAGGTGAATTTAGCGCCCTGACCCTCTTCAGACTCTACGGTAATTTGCCCACCTAGTTTAGTAACGATCTTCTGTACAGTGGATAGACCAATACCATTCCCTTTTCTACCGTTCTTATCCTGATCAG
Organism: Flavobacteriaceae bacterium YJPT1-3; assembly: GCA_029866965.1. Taxonomy (GTDB): domain Bacteria; phylum Bacteroidota; class Bacteroidia; order Flavobacteriales; family Flavobacteriaceae; genus Croceiramulus; species Croceiramulus getboli. Next base: position 2,293,134 of record CP123444.1, read on the forward strand.
CCACCACAGCAAAAAGATCAAAGATATCCTTCTGTTTGTCTTTGGGGATACCCATACCGTTGTCTTCCACGGTGATTAGATAATAGATATCATTTTGAGTAAAATGAATATTGACTACCGCTTCTTTTTTGTCATTGTACTTGATGCTGTTTCCAATCAGATTGATGAGAATCTGATGCAAAGCTGCGCGATTACAACGCAATAACTGATCTTCTTCCAGATAATTGATTTCGCAGGAATAGTCATAATTGAGTAAGTCTTCAATTTCCTCAAGCAAATGATTCAAATAGAATTCTTCGTGTTCCTTAGTGACAATTTCATCACTCTGATAGTAGGTCAAAATATCCTGAATGTAATCACTTAGCGTAAAAGAGGCGTTTTTCAGATAATTCAGATAATCCTTGCCTTTATCATCCATCAGGTCTTTATACCGTGACTTGAGGATATCCGTGGTCGTGATGATATTGGCTAGCGGCATCTTCATATCGTGCGAAACCACTCCGGCAAAGTCTTTCAATTGAAGATTCTTTTCTTTGAGTGCTTCCTCCAGTTCTTCGTGCATTCTATTTTGACGACGAAGTTCAAGATTGGTCATCACTTGATCAGCCAGGGCTTTGAGTGCGTTCTTTTGTTCTTCAGTTAGGGTGCGGGGCTTATGATCAAATACGCACAAGGTTCCCAGGGCGTAATCATCTTTAGTGACGAGGGGAACCCCGGCATAGAATACGATCTCCATATCGCCTTTCACCAAAGGATTATTTTCGAAAAGCGGGTGTTCACGAGCGTCCTTTACGGTATAGATATCATCTTCTGATTGCACGGCATGTGTACAAAAACTAACATCCCTGGAGGTTTCTTCGATATCGATACCCTGACGTGACTTAAAGAATTGTCGGTCTTTGTCTAAAATGGAAATCAAAGCCACAGGGGTATCACAGATCATAGTGGCGATCTTCGTGATATCATCATAGCTTTTTTCGGGTAAGGTATCCAATATGTCATAGGTCTCGACAGCCTCCTGTCGAAGCACCTCTTCCCGATCTATGGTTAATTCTGTCATTAATGAAAGGTAGTGTATTTATTTTAAAATTCTGATATTCAGTAAAATGCGTTCATTTTCCAGAAAAACCCCGTTAATGCGAACTTTATTCTGCTCCTACGCCCGTAAAAATCGTCAGAAATTTCTTTGATGAATAGCTCAATTGGTCCTTAGAATGATAAAGATGGATTAAATACTCGCCTTTTCAAAGGCTCCAATGCCAAATAACGCAAAATCATACTTGACCGGATCTTCAGGTGCCATTTTGCGTAAGGATTCGTCGAGAAGTCTAAGCGCTTTGGCGTCGTTTTGCTTTCGCGAAAGCAAACCCAGCTTGCGAGCTACATTCCCGGAATGCACATCTAGCGGGCAGGAGAGTTGTTGTGGTTTAAGGGTTTTCCATAGCCCAAAATCAACCCCGGTAGTGTTGGGCCTGACCATCCAGCGCAAATACATGTGCAAACGTTTAGCCGCTGAGTTTTTAAGCGGATCGCTCACATGCTTCTGCGTGCGCCTCAAATGCGGAACTTCAAAAAATTTCAGTTTGAACGCATGCAGATTACGATCCATGAAATTGTCGTTCGCATAGGTTGTCATGGCTGCTTCCAGTCCGCCGTGCTTTCGATAAATTTGTTGGAGCGCAGCAACAAAAGTGATCAAATCAGTGCCATTAAACGTACGGTGCACGAAAGTCTCCAGTTTTGCCAGATGCCGCTCTTTATGATTTAGGATAAAATCGTGGGGAGAATTAGCCATTAATTCCATCATGCGTTTTGCATTATTGATGATGCTTTTTCGATTACCCCAAGAGATGGTTGCCGTTAAAAATCCAGCGATTTCTATATCTTCCTTTTGGTCAAATTGACGCGGAATCTGAATCGGGTCTGAAGCTATAAAATCAGGATGATCATAAAAAGCCGCTTTTTCGTCTAGAAAGTATTTGAGCTCTTGCTTGTTCATGGCTTAGACCATCTTACCATCAACCATGGTCAGTTTACGGTCAGCCATATCGGCCAGCTCTTCGTTGTGAGTCACTATCACGAAGGTTTGGCCAAACTCATCACGAAGTTTGAAAAATAGTTGGTGCAAGTTTTCAGCCGATTCGCTATCCAAATTTCCGGAAGGTTCATCAGCGAAGACCAGCTTAGGATCATTGATTAACGCACGCGCCACGGCTACGCGTTGCTGCTCGCCTCCGGAGAGCGCGCTGGGCTTGTGATCGATACGATGCGACAAGCCAAGAAAATTAAGTAGCACCCGTGCTTTTTGCTCCGCTTGTGCCTTAGGTGTTTTGGCAATAAAGGCAGGGATGCAGACGTTTTCCAGCGCTGTAAATTCAGGTAGTAGTTGGTGGAATTGAAAGATAAAACCCAGGTGCTTATTCCTAAAGGCACTGAGTTCTTTTTCGCGTAAGCGCAACACCTCCTGATTATCGATAACCAATTGGGTATCTGCCACATGATCCGGCCGATCAAGCGTGCCCAGTATTTGAAGTAGCGTGGTTTTACCGGCTCCACTGGCACCTACGATGCTCACTATTTCGCTCGCACTGATGTCCAGGTCTACGCCCTGCAATACGTGTAAATTCCCGTAGCTTTTGTGAATGTTTTTGCCTGAGATCATAAAGACGAAATTAGCACTTTACTGCCGACTTAGCTGGATTTACGAAACCAATCTTTAGCGTTATTGTAATCGATAAAGTAAACTATGCGAAGCGAGAAGGTGTGTTGGCCGGGTTGATCTAATAGGTTCTCAAGACTTTCCTGATAATTTAAGCTACTCTGCTGATCTAAGTTGAAAATTTGGTTACGATACAGGAGTGTGGCCTGACTCCCGGGTGCGAAACGCCAACTGTAACTCAAATCGAGGTTCCAAATATTGAAATTTTGGTTGGGATCTCGGAAAACATCAAAATCATAGGCATCTGTAGGCACTCTAGCACCATTCGTGTCCAGCAGATAAAAGACATCGCCTGAATAATCAGCCGTACTCCAGAAATTTCGGAATCGAAGGTTGAGCGCCTTGTAGGAGTCAAAATTATAAGAGGCGCTGATGGAATTCTCCAAAGTTGATATATCGCGAAGTCCCAGGTAGACCTCCGTTTCTGTATTATCCACCCATCCGAAATTTCGCCGTTGTTGGCCGTATTCGGTTCTTAAAACCACTAAAAATTTATCAGAAAAGCGGTAGCGCGGACTTACTTCAAAACTTAAATTCGATTGGCCGTCATCTTCAATGAATTGCCGGCCACCTAGACTGAGATCATAGGCGAATTTTTTTCGGTAGTCTGAAGACACGAATAATCGTGCTCCGTAGCTTGCCGGAAAAGTGACAAATCGCCCTTCAATACGGGGTTCAAAAAAGTCTTTTCGCTTGCTGTTGTAGTCAAAACCACCTCCAAAAGCAAAACGATCCACGGTGACGAAAAAGTGATCGAGATCGATCGAATTTCCCGTAAACACATCGGGTTTATACAGACGACGGTGTCTTGCCCTGAGTGAGAATCTATAGCGGTTGAATGTTTTGGTGGGCTCGAAAATTTCATAAGAGCCCCCCAGTACAAAGCTGTTGAAATTGTTGGTAAAGTTTACCCCAAGATCATTGATGTCTAAGGTACGATTCGCAAAATCATGGCCTACTCGCCAGCGCCAGTTCCCTTTTATTTTCAAAAAATCAAACTCTGAACGAAATCCCGTACTAAGCCCGGTAGGCGAGTTGACATTGCTAAATACTGCACGACCAGCGGCTCTATAGGAATTCTCTTTCAGGGCTATATCGAATACACCGGCGGTAACGTTGGCATCCCTGAATTCACTTCCACTGCGGATCACATTGGTATTGACCAAAGAAACACTTGAATTTTGATTGAATTGTTGATCCAGTGAGATGACATTGTAATTGGTGATGGGTTCCACCACCACATTGCGATCGGCTCCAGTGACGGTATCTCGGATCGTAGCCTCTGTCTTTTCCGTAATGGCGTTTAATACCCCAATCCCTAAATTTCCTTCTGTTCTTCCCGAAACTTTAATCGCGTTCAATAATTGCACCCGTTCGGGAACGTCGATAATCGTTTCATTTTCATTAAGGTCCTCATCCGAAACCCGACCACTTGGACCGTCCCCAATACGTCGAGAAAAGAAGATATCTCCTTTCTCAAACAATTCGACGCCTTCCGTAAAGAATTGGCGCTGTTCACTAAAAATTTGTTCAAAGGGACCTAAGTTGAGCTGAACATTATCAAAGGCTACCTGCCCGAAATCGGGGATCAAGGTAGCGTCTAAAGTAAAGGCATCACTGATTCCGTATTTCAGGTCCATCCCAAAACTAAAATCGGTCAGACTTTCTCCGTCAAAACTGGTATAAACTCCTTGCGTAAACGGAAAGAGTAGAAGACGAGTAGGAGGGGTGATATTTTTGATACCGGTAAGAATGCCGCTGTACTGAGACGGGATTCCCTGGGAGCGATCGATGAAATTCCAGGTATGGACCTCATTACGTTGAACCAGGCGTCTGTAGAAATTGATACCCCATTTTTGCTCCTCCACTTCTGGAAAACGCAAGGCGTTGTAAGGAATTTTGTATTCCACATACCAGCCCGTATCGTCGTAAGAAACGCGACCCTCCCAAACCACATTGTATTCAAAATCATCACGAGACCTTACCGCTCTTGAATCTGCTATGGTTCCAGCACTGGTAATATAAAACCAGGTTTCATTGATCCCGTCGTTATAGGTATTAATCGCTGCCGCGAAGTGATCAGCCTGGACAAAAACATTGTCTCGCTGACTGAATTGTTTAAGTATTTCATCCGGATTTGGATGTTTCAGCGAAGCGGCTATATAGATGGCTTTATCATCATAGGCCACCTGAACGGTCGATTTAAAATCTTCAGGAATGTTGCCTTCATTTCCGGGCTCGAACATATTGAAATCACCATACTCAGGTAGAACCTTCCAGACGCTATCTTTGAGGACACCGTCAATTTCCGGTGGATTGTCAATGCGTGTAGCTACCATTTCCTTGGTTACTCCTTTTTGGGAATATGAATCAGTAGCGATTAGAAGTAAGAAAGAGAGGAAAAGGAAGTACGTTTTTTTCATGTGTGGACCTAGCAGGGACTGCAAAGCTAACAGGCTCGAGGGGCTACCGTTGCTAAGAAAAAGTTAAAAAAGAATGGATTAGTGGACTGCCCAGTATCTTTACGCTGCTATGAATGAAAAATTACCCAAAGCCACTTTTGCGAATGGCTGTTTTTGGTGCACGGAAGCTGTTTTCCAGCGTTTGCAAGGCGTTTCTGATGTGATCAGCGGCTACACGGGTGGGAATATAAAAAATCCTGCTTATAGAGAGGTTTGTCAGGGCCGTACGGGTCATGCCGAGGCCATTCAGTTTACATATGATCCCGAGCTCATTTCGTTCCGGGAATTGCTTGAAGTATTCTTTGCTACTCATGATCCCACCACTTTAAATAGACAAGGTGCCGATGTAGGCACCCAATACCGTAGTGCTATTTTTTATCATGATCAACGCCAAAAGGAAATTGCTGAGGACTATATGGACTATTTGGAAAAAGAAGGGGTATTTGATGATCCTATCGTCACCGAATTAAGTCCGTTGGATACTTTCTATACCGCCGAGCAGGAGCATTTGGATTATTACAATCGCAATAAAAGTCAGTTGTACTGTCAATATGTGATCAATCCAAAGGTAGCCAAGATCAGAGCAACATTTTCATCGAAATTAAAACCTGAATACACGCAGTAATATGGCTTACAATTTAATTGAAGAATACGATCAACAAGTAACCGGAGGTCTGGAACATAACTTTAAAGAAATCATTTCCGGTTTAGGAGAAGATGTTGAGCGAGAAGGAGTTCTCAAAACTCCAGAACGCGCAGCTAAGGCTATGCAGTTCCTAACCCAGGGTTATGAGATGGATGCCACAAAGATTCTTAAAGGAGCCATGTTCAAAGAAGAATATGGGGAAATGGTTATCGTCAAGGATATTGAACTCTATTCGCTCTGCGAACATCACATGTTACCTTTTTTCGGAAAAGCGCATATTGCTTATATCCCAAATGGTCATATTGTGGGTTTAAGTAAGCTGCCGCGGGTGGTTGATGTTTTTGCACGACGACTACAAGTGCAGGAGCGATTGACTAAAGATATTTTAGATTGCATCAATACGACCTTGAAGCCCAAAGGGGTCGCAGTAGTGATTGAGGCTTCTCACATGTGTATGATGATGCGAGGCGTACAAAAACAAAATTCGACCACCACTACTTCCGGATTTAGAGGTCAATTTCAAAAAATAGAAACCCGAAATGAGTTTCTAAAATTGATCAGTAACGATCTATCCTAGGAAGATTGTATTTTTAGGCCATACGCCGCGTCATGAAAAATAAATGGAAAGTATTGCTGCTGGGTCTTCTGCTTGATCTTATTGGGGTAGTTACCTCGACTTGGGTATTGCCGATCATTGGAGAGTTTACAGATATAGTTTGGGCACCTTTAGCTGCCTATTTTATGACCAAGATGTACAAGGGTACCATGGGTAAAGCGGCCGGAGTGGTCACCTTCATAGAAGAAGTCATTCCGGGATTGGACATTATCCCTTCCTTTACTATCATGTGGTTTTATACGTATATCATCCGCAGACCAGAATCTGCAGAAGATGCGAATGTTATTGATTTGAATTGAGCGCCTTCTCTTTGCTCAATAGATCCTGCATCCATTTGGCAGCGTCCTGCAAATTTTGAAAAGTTTCGATGGGCTGCGTAAAAAATTGACGCTCCAAAGTCAGGGCGCTTGAATCTACCCGATCAGAAACAATAGCAATGGCTCTCATTTTTGAATTTTGACTGCTGTCGAGATATACCGTTGGGTCGATGGAGTAGGAGTTGACGCGATGCGAAATGTAGCCGTAAGGCCTACCAGAAAATACATTCTCTAAGTAATTTAAGATCTGTCTGTTCTCGATGATCGAAAAGGTTATCCCTTCATTCATTTCGGCAATCACAAAATTGTGATTTACAGTTAGGGTTCCAAAAACAAACTCTTTTACGTGGGGCATTGTGCTGAAGTTGGGTTGTTATTTCAGAAGTCAAAACTACTAATAACGTAAGAAAAAACCTACGATTCCGTAGGTTTTTCTTCTTTTTTAATTTCGATGGTCAATTCATCTTTTTCTTTGTCGAAATCCATAAAGATGGAATCCCCTTCGTGCAGTTTCGATTTAATGATTTCCTCAGCCAACGCGTCTTCAATGTATTTTTGAATTGCTCGTTTAAGCGGTCGTGCCCCGTACTCTTTGTCAAATCCTTTCTCGCTGATGTAATCCTTGGCGGTATCACTCAGTTTTAGATCATAACCCAGATCATTAATACGGCCGTAAAGTTTATCCAATTCAATATCAATGATTTTATGGATATGTTCACGCTCCAGTGCATTAAAGACCACTACGTCGTCAACTCGATTTAAGAACTCAGGCGCAAAGGCCTTTTTCAATGCATTTTGAATAATGCTCTTGGCATTATCATCGGCCTGGGTTTTGCGCGCTGCAGTCCCGAAACCAACACCTTGCCCAAAATCTTTCAGTTTTCTGGCTCCAATATTGGAGGTCATAATGATGATGGTGTTTTTAAAATCGATTTTGCGCCCCAGTGAATCGGTAAGGTATCCGTCATCCAACACTTGCAACAGCATATTGAATACATCCGGATGCGCCTTTTCAATTTCATCCAGTAAGATCACTGAATAAGGCTTCCGTCTTACTTTTTCCGTAAGTTGTCCGCCTTCCTCATAGCCTACATATCCTGGAGGAGCTCCAATAAGCCGTGAGATGGCGAATTTCTCCATATACTCGCTCATGTCGATGCGAATCAAGGCATCCTCGCTGTCGAACAACTCCTTTGCCAATACTTTTGCCAACTGGGTTTTACCAACACCGGTCTGTCCAAGGAATATAAAAGATCCAATGGGTTTGTTTGGGTCTTTAAGTCCCGCGCGATTCCGTTGGATCGCCTTGGAGACCTTAGCTACCGCTTCGTCCTGACCAATCACCTTATCTTTGATGGTATCCGGTAATTCTGCCAACTTGTTACTCTCTGTTTGTGCAATACGATTAACAGGGATACCGGTCATCATCGATACTACATCGGCTACACTATCTTCAGAAACTACTTCCTTGTGCTGCTTACTTTCTTCTTCCCAGCGCTCTTGAGCTTGTTGTAGTTCTTTTTCCAGGTTTTTCTCATCATCGCGAAGTTTAGCAGCTTCTTCGTACTTCTGCTTTTTTACTACCGAATTTTTGAGTTCACGAACTTCCTCCAACTTCCGTTCGAGGTCTAGAATCTTTTTAGGCACATCGATATTGGTGATGTGTACACGTGACCCAGCTTCATCCAAAGCATCAATGGCTTTGTCTGGAAGAAAACGATCAGTCATGTAGCGATTAGTCAAGGTAACACAGGCCTTGATCGCTTCGTCCGTATAGGACACATTGTGATGATCCTCATATTTTTCTTTGATGTTATTGAGGATTTCAATAGTTTCCTCTACCGTGGTCGGTTCTACAATCACTTTTTGGAACCGACGTTCCAAAGCGCCGTCTTTTTCGATGTACTGGCGGTATTCATCCAGGGTTGTTGCTCCAATGCATTGAATCTCACCACGTGCAAGGGCAGGCTTAAACATATTACTGGCATCCAGCGAACCGGTGGCTCCTCCAGCACCTACAATGGTGTGGATCTCATCAATGAACAAAATGATCTCATCATTCTTCTCCAGTTCATTCATGACCGCTTTCATACGCTCTTCAAATTGCCCTCGGTACTTGGTTCCGGCAACTAAACTCGCCAGATCCAAAGTGACTACTCTTTTATCAAAAAGAATACGACTTACTTTTCGCTTAACGATGCGGAGCGCTAAACCTTCTGCGATCGCGCTTTTACCTACTCCGGGTTCTCCAATGAGCAACGGATTATTCTTTTTACGCCGACTCAGGATCTGAGACACGCGCTCAATTTCTTTTTCACGGCCCACTACAGGATCGAGCTTTCCTTCTTCGGCTAAAACCGTAAGATCCCGTCCAAAATTATCCAAGACTGGAGTTTTAGATTTTTTATTGCTTTTTCCCGAAGGGCTGTTGAATGGGTTTTCTTTGCCATCATCGCTGTTGCTGTCTTCATCGCTGAAAGACTCCGCTTTGATAGGTTCAATATATTCTTCGTCTTGATTACTTATCATCTGCTTGAATTGTTCTTTAACGCTGTCGTAATCGACTTTCAGTTTGTTGAGTAATTTAGTGGTGGGGTCATTTTCGTTGCGTAAAACACACAACAAAAGATGGGCGGTATTGATGGATGAACTTTGGAATAATTTGGCCTCCAGGAAGGTTGTTTTTAATGCACGTTCTGCCTGGCGGGTCAGGTGTAAATTCTTTTTATCGTTACCCGTGAGTTGTACTTCCGGATTGGCCGGAGTCAGGATTTCCACTTTACGTCGTAAATGGTTGAGGTCGACATCCAGGGTATTTAGAATCCGTATTGCCTTACCATCACCATCGCGCAACAATCCCAACATGAGATGTTCGGTACCAATAAAATCATGCCCCAGGCGCAGGGCTTCTTCTTTGCTGTATGCAATTACATCTTTAACTCTTGGGGAAAAATTATCATCCATAATCTAAGCTCATCATCATTTGTGCAGCAAATAAGTCAAAAACCGTTCCGTTCGCTGCCTAACACTGGCTAATTGACAAAATTCAGGTCAATAAACCAAAGGAAGATAAGTATATTTATTAATAAGGAGTTGCTAATTTTTGTTAATAAATAGTGCGCTTTCGCGAAAGCGTTCACCCGGAAAAAACCTCTGAAATCCGTAAATTGCCTGCTATTGCATAAACTCTAAAATTTAAAGATTTTATTTTATGGCGGAAGGAGAAAAGTTGATCCCCATCAATATTGAAGATGAAATGAAATCGGCGTACATCGATTACTCGATGTCCGTCATTGTGTCACGTGCACTCCCTGACGTACGTGATGGATTGAAGCCCGTTCACCGGCGGGTCCTTTACGGAATGCACGAATTGGGAGTGCGCTCCAATACAGCCCACAAGAAGTCTGCGAGAATCGTGGGAGAAGTTCTGGGTAAATACCATCCTCACGGGGATACCTCCGTCTACGATACCATGGTACGTATGGCTCAGGAATGGAGTTTGCGTTATATGCTGGTCGATGGGCAGGGGAACTTCGGCTCAGTAGACGGTGACAGTCCGGCGGCCATGCGATATACAGAGGCCCGTATGCGTAAAATTTCCGAGGATATGCTGGCTGATATCGACAAGGATACGGTAGATCATTCCTTAAACTTTGATGATACTTTGGAAGAGCCAACGGTGCTTCCAACGCGAGTTCCGGGACTTCTGATCAACGGTGCTTCAGGAATCGCAGTAGGGATGGCCACCAATATGCCTCCCCATAATTTAAGCGAAGTTGTTGACGGTATTACGGCTTATATAGAGAATCACGACATCTCCATTGATGAACTAATGGAGCATGTCAAAGCGCCTGATTTCCCTACTGGCGGAATTATCTATGGCTATGATGGCGTGCGCGAAGCCTTTAAAACCGGTCGCGGCCGCATTGTTATGCGTGGGAAGGCGCGTATCGAGGAGATCAAAGGGAAAGAGTGCATTATCGTAAGCGAGATTCCCTATCAGGTGAATAAAGCGGATATGATCAAAAAGACTGCCGACCTGATCAATGAGAAAAAAATAGACGGTATTTCGGCCATTCGCGATGAATCAGACCGAAATGGGATGCGTATCATTTATGTGCTCAAGCGCGACGCCATCCCTAATATCGTATTAAACACCTTATACAAATACACGGCCCTGCAATCTTCGTTCAGTGTGAACAATATTGCCTTGGTGAATGGGCGTCCGGAGATGTTGAATCTAAAAGACATGATTCATCATTTTGTAGAGCACCGTCACGAAGTGGTGGTACGACGTACGCGTTATGAATTGAAAAAAGCGGAAGATCGGGCTCACATTCTGGAAGGGTTAATCATCGCTTCTGACAATATAGATGAAGTAATCGCCCTGATCAGAGCGAGTGCCAATGCTGATGAGGCCCGTCAAAAATTGATGGAGCGTTTTGAATTGTCAGAGATTCAGGCCAAGGCCATTGTCGAGATGCGTTTGCGTCAATTGACCGGTCTGGAGCAGGACAAATTGCGTGCGGAATATGACGAATTGATGAAAACCATTGAGGATTTGAAAGATATTCTGGACAAAAAATCCAGAAGAATGGATATCATCAAAGAGGAACTTCTGGAAGTCAAAGATAAATATGGGGATGAGCGTCGCTCAACTATTGAATATGCAGGGGGCGATGTGAGTATCACCGATCTGATCCCCGATGAGAAAGTAGTCATCACGATCTCTCACGCCGGATACATCAAAAGAACCTCGCTTACGGAATACAAAACACAGAATAGAGGTGGAGTAGGGCAAAAAGGATCAACTACTCGAAATGAAGATTTCTTAGAGCATTTATTTGTGGGAACTAACCACCAATACATGTTGTTTTTCACCCAAAAAGGAAAATGCTTCTGGATGCGCGTATTTGAAATCCCTGAAGGAAGTAAAACGTCCAAAGGTCGAGCGATCCAAAACCTGATCAATATCGAGCAGGACGATAAAGTGAAGGCCTTTGTATGTACCAACGATCTAAAAGATGAAGAGTACATCAATAGTCATTACATCATCATGGCTACCAAAAAGGGACAGGTCAAGAAAACCGCTTTAGAGCAATATTCCAGACCAAGAACCAACGGTATCAATGCGATTACGATTAAAGATGGCGACGAATTACTTGCGGCCAAGCTGACCACAGGAGATAGCCAGGTGATGCTGGCGGTCAAATCTGGGAAGGCCATTCGCTTTGAAGAAAACAAGACCCGACCTATGGGAAGAAACGCTTCCGGGGTTCGTGGCATAACTCTTGCTAACGACAAGGACGAAGTGATCGGAATGGTTGCTGTTAATGATCCGGATTCTAATATTTTAGTAGTTTCTGAAAACGGATACGGTAAACGAAGCAGCCTGGAAGATTATCGCGTCACTAACCGAGGTGGAAAAGGAGTTAAAACCATTTCCATCACGGATAAGACGGGAGAACTGGTCGCCATGAATAATGTTACTGATGCAGATGATCTGATGATCATTACGACCTCAGGAATAGCCATTCGAATGGATGTTGAGAGTCTTCGTATAATGGGCCGAGCTACTCAGGGAGTGCGTTTGATCAACCTTAAGGGATCAGATAGCATAGCCGCTGTAGCCAAAGTCAAGCACGATGAAGATGATCTTGATGATCTGGACGAAGAAACCTCTGCGGCTCCTCAGGCTGCTAAGGAAAGTGATCAGTCCTCTTCGGAAGAAGAAGAATAAGAACTTAAATTTGAATTTAAATTAGAACCATGAAAACTAGATTTTTAATACTCTTTGCTGTTGCATGCTCAACAGTGATGTTTGCGCAAAAACGCGAGTTGAGAAGCGCGGAAAAAGCGATTTCCTCTGGAAATTATGCTGAAGCCAAGGCCAGTTTGAGTCAGGCTGAAGGGATGATGGCCGAGATGGATGAAGATGAAAAAGAACAATTTTATTTCCTAAAGGGTCAGTCGCTGCTCGGAAATGAAAATAAGAATGTTCCCCAATTAAAAGAAGCCGTTGCCGCCTTCAAGAAATCTTCAGAATTTAATGATGGAGATGATTACGGAGATGTCGCTCAGCAAGGTATCGAGCAGGCCGTAGTAGGAATCATCAACAGCGCGATCGAAGATCAGAACAGTGAAAACTACACCGCTGCTGCCACTAAACTCTACGATGCTTATTCGTTTAGTAAAAAGGATACGGTATACCTGTATTACGCTGCGTCTAACGCCGTGAACGGTAAAGATTACGATACGGCCTTGAACTATTACAACGAGTTGAAAAACATGGGCTTTAAGGGTCGTGAGAAGATCTTTGTTGCAACTGTCAAAGCAACTGGAGAAGAAGAAACCTTCCCTAGTGAATTGGAGCGCGATTTAGCTATCAAGACCGAAGAATACATCAAACCGGAAACCAGAATGTCCCCGGCTAAAAGTGCGGAAATCGCTAAGAATATCGCTCTCATCTACATCAGTAGAAACGAAAATGAAAAGGCGTTAGAGGCCATGGCAGATGCGAGAGCTGAAAACCCCGACGACGATATTCTTGCTCGTGCAGAGGCGGACATCTATTTGAAGATGGGAAATACGGATAAGTATGAAGAGATCATGCAGGAGTTTATCGCTAAAGACCCTAATAATCCTGAAATTTATTATAACCTGGGCGTGAGTGCAGGTCAGGTAGGAGCCAAAGACAAGGCGATGGAATACTATAAAAAGGCCTTGGCCATTAACCCTGACTATCCAGCTGCCAATATCAATGTGTCTGCTATCCTTCTTGAGGAAGATCAGAAATTAGTAGACGAAATGAATAATCTGGGCATGTCTGCAGCAGACAATAAGAAGTATGAGGCTTTGAAGAAAAAGCGTTTCGACCTTTATAGAAGCGCCATTCCTTATTTGGAAAAAGCAGTTGCCGGGGCTCCGGGTAACAAAGGAGTCGTTCAAACCTTGTACAATATCTATTTGCAATTGGGAGAACAGGCTAAAGCCGATGAATACAAAGCGAAATTAGATTCTATGGATTAATTCGCGGAAAGTGAACGTTTAAAAGCCCGGACGAATGTCTGGGCTTTTTTATATGATTTTTTTGATGACCCGAAGTCGGTGGGTATGGGCGCGTCGTTCGGGATTGTAGATACCAGAATGGTCCAAACGGTCAATGCGCACCTCCCCGTGGGCGTGAATGATGTAATTGTCCTCCATAATGATACCCACATGAATGATTGAGCCCTCTTCGTTATCGAAAAAAGCCAGGTCTCCGGGCTCGCTTTCTTCAATAAATGAAAGCGCATCTCCCTGGGTGGCCTGCATGGAAGCATCCCGTAAAAGGGAATAGCCATTGAGTCGATAGACCATTTGGGTAAAACCGCTGCAGTCAATTCCAAAAGGCGTTCTCCCTCCCCAGAGGTAAGGTGTTTTTAAATAAAGCAAAGCGGTAGAGACCAACTTTTCCTTGGATTGTTGACCCGTAAGCGTAGCCCCTTCATAAACGTTAGGATCTTCCTGTCGACTGTTCAGGGTAGAGCCCATGACAATCGGCATCAGAAGTTGATTGTGCAGGGTGACAACCTGTACCAGATCAGCAGTGAGGACTGAGGAGGACGCTTTCGCGAAAGCATAAGCTTCTTCATTGATCTCGCGATACTGTTTGTTATCAATCCATCCTTCATAGTGATCATGAGCAAGACGAATACGGCTCCATTTGCTGCGCCGTTCAAGCACTTTAAAGAATTCTCCGTAGAGCACCTGATTGGTGAGTTCGCTGGGATCAGCAGGTTCTCGCCGCATAGGGATAATGCTCAATTCGCAGATGCCGTATTTCATAAGGTAAAGGGCGTCTAAGACCTGTTTTCTATGACCATGGCAGAAGCACCTCCGCCCCCGTTGCAAATGGCTGCGGCACCTAGTTTAGCGTTATTTTGTTTGAGCACATGGATGAGGGTGATCAAGATTCGCACCCCGCTGCATCCTAAAGGATGACCTAAGGATACGGCACCACCGTTAACGTTAACATTGTGGTCTTGTAGACCGAGTATCTTCATATTGGCCAGACCTACCACGGAGAACGCCTCATTAAACTCAAAGAAGTCAACATCGTCTAGGGCGATACCGGCTTTGTCCAGGGCTTTAGGTAGGGCTTTCGATGGAGCGGTGGTAAACCAAACCGGTTCCTGGGCGGCATCTGCGTAACTCTTGATCACACAGAGGGGTTTTAGACCGAGTTCTTCTGCACGTTCTACAGTCATCAGTACCACTGCACCCGCACCGTCATTGATGGTAGAAGCATTGGCGGCAGTTACCGTACCCTCTTTAGTGAAAGCGGGGCGTAATGCCGGTATTTTTTCCATTTTAACGTTGCGGAACTCCTCATCTTCAGTCACCATCAAATCATCACCGCGGCGTTGTGGTACGGCGACGGGAACCACCTCATCGTCAAATTTACCGGTTTCCCATGCTTGTGCTGAGCGCTGGTATGACTGTATCGCATAAGCGTCTTGTTCTTCACGGCTAAAGTTATGCTCTTGAGCACACTTATCAGCACAGACCCCCATGGCATTTTGATCGTAAGCATCTACCAAACCGTCCCGCTGCATACCATCGATAAGACTGGCCGGACCAAATTTGGTTCCGTTTCGCATGGGCAGATAATGTGGAATCAGACTCATATTCTCCATCCCTCCAGCCACAACAATGTCGTTATCACCTAGCAAAATGCTTTGGGCGCCCATCATGACCGCTTTCATGCCTGAGGCACACACCTTATTCACCGTAGTACAGGGTACCGTATCCGGAATACCTGCACCTAAAGCTGCCTGACGCGCAGGAGCCTGCCCAACATTAGCCTGAACAACATTGCCCATAAAGACTTCTGTGACCAAAGCCGGGTCGAGGTTAATTTTCTTTAAGGCACCCTGAATAGCCACGGTACCCAACTGAGTGGCCGGGACGGTGGACAGTTTGCCCATAAAACTACCTATGGGAGTACGTGCAGCAGCAACTATTGCGATTTCTTTTGACATAATTGTGAAGTATGATTTTTAGGGATCTTTTTCTAACTGCGAATTTAAGTAAATTCTACTTAAAGCTTTTGTTAATCCAGCACTGTATCGAACTCATTTAAGGGCGTTAATTTTAGTACTTTTACGGCGAATACCTTTTTAATGAAAGACCTTCTCAATAAATTCTACAGGAATCAAGGCCTGATCTATAAGATTCTTCTTTTCCTGGCTGCTACTTTGGTTATTGTTTACCTGTTCCCAAAAAGCGGAAAGTTTCAATACGATTTTCAAAAGAACAAACCCTGGCAATACGACAACCTCTATGCTCCGGTTGATTTTGCCATTCTCAAAACCCAACAGGAGCTAGAGCAGGAACGACAGCAGATCGAAAATAATGTCATTCCTTACTTCATTTACGACGAAGCCGTTTATCAAGAAGCTAAAACAGCTTATTCCGCTGAATTCGCAGAAACTGTTCGGGATTCGCTTAGTCCTTCTAGATCCAAAGCCTGGCGAGAAGAAGGGCTATCCATACTGGAAGATATCTATCAATACGGTATCGTGCAGGAACTGGTGAATTATCCCAGCGATCAGCTAATCTATCTACGCAAAGGGAACGCGGTACAACGTATTAATCTGGGCCAACTGACTCAAGCCAATGAAGTGGAGCAATTGTTACAGCAAGAACTGGGAGCGAATTACCCGGCCGGCTTAAAGGCCCTGTTTTATGATGTATTGAAACCTAATGTGCGGTTTGATGAAAGTTTGACCCAACAAGAGATCCAGGCAGAGCTGGATGAGATATCGCCCACTCGGGGACTGGTAGCTAAGGGCAGTCGCATAGTCGCGCGTGGCGAGATTGTTGGAGAGAATACGTTTCAAATCCTGAATTCTTTAAAAGCGGAGTTTGAGTCGCAGGTATGGAGCGATGCCAAATACAATTGGATCGTTTTGGGCTATGTATTGCTGGTTTCCCTTTCTATGCTCATGCTGATGCTATTTTTGAGGAATTATCGTCGATCGGTGTTCGATAACAACACCAAAGTGACCTTTATTGTTTTCAATATTGTGTTTATGGTGGTGCTCACCGTATTGGTGGTCGATTATCAACCGGAATTCGTATATGTAGTCCCTATTTGTATTCTGCCTCTTGTATTAAAAGCATTTTTTGACGCCCGATTGGGGCTTTTCGCCCATGTGATCACTGTTCTGCTGTTGGGCTTTATCGTTCCCAATAGTTCGGAGTATATGTTTTTACAGATTATTGCGGGTATTGTAACCATCCTAACCGTTTCTGAATTGTATAAGCGCGCCAATCTGTTCATTTCTGTAGGACAGATTACCTTCATTTACATACTGGCTTATTTCGCATTTTACATCATTCAGGAGGGTGGGATTGACAGTTTGAAATGGCAGAATTTTGGACTCTTTATCCTCTGTGGTCTGGCCACATTATTTGTGCAACCCTTGATTTACGTGTATGAAAAGCTTTTTGGATTGATCAGTGATGTGAGTCTTCTTGAGTTGTCGGATACCAACGGACGCCTATTGAAGGAGCTTTCCAATAAGGCCCCCGGTACCTTCCATCACAGTTTAAACGTGGCTAATCTGGCAGAGGCGGCAGCCAACGAAATCGCGGCGAATGCCATGTTGGTCAGGGTAGGAGCCCTGTATCATGATATCGGGAAAATGGAAAATCCCACTTACTTCACCGAAAACCAAGCCAATGGGGTGAACACCCATGACGATCTGGACCCCAAAGAGAGTGCGCAAATCATTATTGATCATGTGATTCAGGGGATAGAGCTTGCGCGAAAGAACAATCTGCCGGATCGGGTGATCGATTTTATTCGTACCCATCATGGAACCAGTCTGGTGTTTTACTTCTATCAAAAAGAAAAAGCCAGGAATGAGGAGGTCAACAAAGCCGACTTCCGTTATCCGGGTCCTTTACCTTTTAGTAAGGAAACAGCCATCCTGATGATGGCCGATAGTGTGGAGGCAGCAAGTAAGAGTTTAAAAAGTCCGACAGCTCATCTGATCGATACTTTGGTCGAAAAGATTATCAATAAGCAAATGGAGGAAGGGCAGTTTTTGAATGCTACGATTAACTTTCGGGAAATTCAAATTGTCAAGAAAATCCTGAAGAAAAAATTGCACAATATTTATCATCTGCGCGTCGAATATCCTGAGTAATAGCGGGTTTCAAATCATGTCAGGAAGCCTTGATTAACAGGAGTTGAATTTCTTCTCAAATCATTTCAAAAAGGTTTTTTTTCTACAAAAGAAGCCTTACATTTGCATCCGCAATTTCGGTTGCGTACGTATTGAATTTGGAGAGGTGCCGGAGTGGTAACGGAGCAGATTGCTAATCTGTCGACGGGCAACCGTCGCCTGGGTTCGAGTCCCAGTCTCTCCGCCACTGTCCGCTTCATGCGGACTCCGGTGGACAAGTTCGCTTAGTAAGACAAGCGGTTGACTTGTCAGCCGTTTTTTCGGGGTGTAGCGTAGCCCGGTCATCGCGCCTGCTTTGGGAGCAGGAGGTCGCAGGTTCGAATCCTGCCACCCCGACAAAAGAAATCCGATGCTTTGGCATCGGATTTTTTTGTTTGTGGAAGATTCAAGCTAGCTTGATATCTGGAACAATTAAAAAAATCGGGTCAAGCGCTAGCTTGCTCTTGATTTGTTTCAGTCCAACTAAACACAGGATCACGCGAATGCAGAGAGCGTAATCCTGTATTATCATTGAATGGACAACTTATGAATACTAATATATTCTCTACCCCTTGCGAGGCTGGCTTTTCTCGAGCAAGTACATTCCACTCATAGCAGGCTCCTCGTCGGATGCATGACTCAGGATCACACGACTGTTGAGAGCGTACCCTTTGCTACTTTGGTAAAGCAGTAGTTAGATAGCTCTTGTTCTGTACTGGGCGAGGGTAGATGCTTTGGCATTGAGTGACCGGATCAGGACTTATGGATTTCAAAACGATAGTTCTGCTCGTATAGGTCTTTCCGGACTTATCGCGGTGCACCGATTGATATCTACTTCTAAAGCAATCTTAGACGTATTTACTATTCCTACCGTTTATACAGTATTTGTAATACCAGCATATCTGCATTGACAATGACACCAGAGACATAAGCTCCTTGTCCTTCACGCCAAACCCCCGAACGAATAAGATTTGTTCCGACAATATAGGTATTACGAGAAATTTTAGCTTTAAGAATATCCCCTATCAAGGGTGTAATATTTTCAGGGTTTTGCCGATAAGCATAGGTAAAAGGAGCATTTCCTGATCGTAGTTCCCCTAAACTTCCTATAATGGTTATGCGGGACGTTCCAAGTTCTTTTACTTTTTGAACCGCTCTGTTTAAGTATTCCTTTTTTTGATTGGGGCGTTCATAGATATAGCTTAAATAAGCCTCAAAAGATCCATCGTCTTTTGCCTGTAGCCAGGCTCTTTCATCCACACGCCTGGATTCTGTGAGCTTTGTAATACTATCCTTTGCTTTATTCTCATACTGAAACTGATTCTTATCGTAGTAGTCTTTATAATTGGTCTTCAGATTAGCAATTTCTTTCTGATAGACTTCGAATTGCTCCAGTCGTTGTGCTGTCGTGTCTTGAATTGCCTGATTCCAGAAAAAGGATTCGATCTCTTTCAAGGAGCTTTCCACAAATTGACCATCGGGGTACTCAATAAGATAGGCTTCAAACCCCTTCTCACTCGGGATACTTTTAGCAATTTCCCAAAACTGATTTTGTTTTTGCTTTAAGTCTTTCTTTTGCTCAATCAACATCCACCCATAGGTGGCAAGAACGCCTACGACTATAAGACCAACAATGGCGAGTATCCGTCTTCTCCTTTTTCTTGACTTGGCTTCCTGTAATTCACGTGCTTTCTGTTCCTCCCTAGCCTTTTTCTCCCGAGCCTCTTTTTCTGCCTTATACAGTTGGATCCGTTCCCGTTGGTCCCTTTTTTTCTTGATGACATCCCTTAAGACGTCATGAATCAATTCGATGTAATCTACATTGTTTCGGTTTTCTTGCCGAATAATCCTGGAATTGACCAACTTGACGATGTCGTCATCTGAAATAGCGTATTCTGATTGAAATTCCTTCAACGGCTGTAGCTTACGAAATCCGTCCGCATCCAATAAAAGGTTTTCAATCGCGAGCTCCACATTCGAATCGAACTTTTTGAGTGTTTCGCGGTAGAACGACTTGATAACATCATCGACGTTGAATTCTGCCACGATTTTCTTATCGATGTTAGGCAATCCCTTCTCGATTCTAACCTCATTCAATTGATCGCAGATCAAGCTCAATAAGAAGGGTTCTACTTTCAAAGCTTGCTTATCACTTCCTTTTTCGTTAAGCACATCAAAATCTGCCTGGGAAACATCGGGTAACTTTTTGATGATTTCTATAGCTACCGGTTCATCAATAAGCCCTTTTCCGGGTTTTATCGCTGCTTCCAATGCCTGAGAAATGGTCATTTGAACGACCCGAAAGCCGTTGTTCATGATACTGGGGATGTGATTTTTCAATTCATCCAGGCGGGCTAAATAATCTTCCCTTAGGCTCAAGACAATGTGGTAGTTCTGTTTGCTATACCTGGAGGGAACCGTCTTTCCTTGCTTTTTATATTTGGTCTTGACGGAAGCGGGGATTCGATTCTGCGCCAGGTCTCCAAGTTCACGTACGAAATCTTTCACGTGGTCATTGTTTTTGCCCTGGGTAAATAGCTCTTCAAATTGATCAAAGAGCAGCACAGGGGTCACCAGACCATTCATTAATTTCAAATCATGTAGATATTCCCATAGAGATTCTTCCCCCATGGCTGGAATCGTATCGTCGAGTTCCTTCATCTCGCTATAAATGTGATCTCGCAACTGGTCTAGCGGTGGTTTCTCTGCGGAAAAATCAATACGTGTATAGATCGGAAAATAAAAATTTTCGCGTAAGCGAGGCATCAAACCGGCCTTTAAGAGGGAAGTCTTTCCAATGCCCGAATCCCCATAGACTACCGTCAAGTAGTGGTCTCCTACCAGATCAAATAATTCTTCAATTTCTTTGTCTCTTCCCCCAAATTGTGATTTATGCTGCTCTTCAAAAGACCGAAGTCCTAAAAATGGACGCTGCGGATTCGTTTTTCCGTCCTGGGTATTCGAATGTGTTGACTTTGCCATTTTATCCTTCTATTTTGGTCAGGTTCTCCTTAATGAACTTCCGGATGACTTCACCGAAGTCATCTTCTGAGGGAATGGAATCGATATTTTTACTGCGAATATCTGCAGGAATACGCTCGTCCGTAGGTGAAGTATCATCAATAATGTAGGGTCTGATATAGGTATCCTGTCCTTCTCTAAACAGCCCACTGCTTTTTTTGAATTTTTCTACATAAATGGCTTGTGTCCACTCCTTTTCATAGACATAACTGTCTTTCCTGCTGATCGAATTATTGGAGATCAATGGAATAACATAATCGCAGGTATTGATGTAATCACTGATGGTCTCTGAAAAATTTTCGCCATTTCTCAAATCATCATCATCAAAAAATAATTGTACTCCACAGCGTTCAAATTCATTTTTTAATTTTTTAATGAGTGGCTTATCATCCCAGCTATAACTTAAAAAAACCTTTTCCTTGTAAAGCGGTTTGTTGTCGGTACTGATGGTATTGATCTTTTCTGATTTTTCATACAATTCATCAATAAATTCAAGGCTATTTTTATACAAGACCTCGGCTTCCGGGGTTTTCAGTGGGGAGGAGCCAATAGGAATGACACTGGTCTTGTTGAAGGTCAAGAAGGACGATAGATCAACATCCTGAGAGGTGCGATCGCTGGCGACAAACTTAGACCGACCTGTTTTATAGCGGTTTTTCGAAATAATGCGAATGAAAAATCGCATAAACCAGTTGGGGAGACTGCAGCCTAAAAAGAGAATCGACTTGTTCTTCACAGAATCGAAGAGGGCTTTGGTGTTCTGCCCTTTTTTTTCATCCTTCCCCAAAAGCAACCGGTACAGATATTCCAGCTGCATTTCTTCAGTAACGGCAAAGTCGGAATCCTGGATATTGCCCATCAAATTGAATATGCTTACGATGGACTTGTCGTGATTAAGAGTGCCATCCAATTGATTGTTGTCCTGTATGGAAAAATTAACGGATGGATTGACTTTTTTACCTTCTGCTTCGAAGGCTCGTTCTAAGAAATTATCAAAATTGACACTGAGGATGGTTTGGATATTATTGATTTTGGCCAGCTTTCTGAAGGGCTCCAATACAATTTGTTCATCGGTCAGGTTTTTGACAATCCTGATGATATACGCTTTGATATCGTCATCGCTGGTGATACCCGCACCCACTAGGAGTTCAACAACATTATTGAGATTGTAAGGTGTAGGCGGTTCTTCTGATTGCTTGTATTCATTCCAAATGGCAAAGGCAAGATATTCATTGATATTGACCACAATATCATCCTCTTCCAGCCTGGCTGACGCCATTTTGTCAATCAGCTCTTCATGCTTTGGAATGTCATTTTTCTTCAATCGGATTAGGGAAAGGTCATTGCCCAATACTATGACTAATTCGCTTCCCTCCAAGGCGAGTAAAATGTTCTTGTTCATAATTTATAGTTGGTTCATTTGGTTAAGGGTGCCTGTTGTAGGTGCCGATTTCAAGCCAACCGCTAGATTCGATCCCGGATTATACAGGAAGCCAAATAGCGTCATTATTGAAATTTCATGATGTAGATTACATGAACTTATCCAGCGATCTCTACTGGAGCCTGCATTAAGTTCTAGCTATCAAAGAGGGGAGTTTGAATGTACGATTTTATACGACACCATCAAACTGTATCTCTCTATCTTAGTGTAAATTACACCCCAGGCACTACTCTTAAATAGGCTTTCCGTTCACAATTCTGTAAGAACTGTTGATAGGTTTGGACTGCCTTCTCACCGTGAATGATGACACTACCTCCAACAACGTATGAATAAAGACGACCCGATATGAAGACTATTTTTTCAGCAGTGACAAATCTCCAGATATTATCAAATGCCTATCCTGACTCTTACTAATTCTGATTAAAATCTGATGTGTAGCACTTTTTTTTTTGAAATGTGGATCATTTCCAGGATGCCAAACAAGAAGGTCCTCAAGTAATAAATGCTGTATTGGAACCTATGGCTATTTTAGAATCTGAATGACTTTTGCAATGAAGCCATAGCCTCAGACTCTTTACCGCTACTGATTACAGCTGTGCTCAAGCTTTTACCCCAACTTTGCTCGGTAACATTCCAAACTTTTCTTTAAAGCTTTTGGTAAAGTAAGACATATTGCTGAACCCTACCGAATAGGCTACTTCACTGACAGATCCCGCCCCTTGAATTAACAGCTGATTGGCCTTGTTGAGTCGGATCTCGCTGACGAGTTGACCGGCAGATTTGTCGATAAGCGCTTTTAGTTTGCGGTGTAACTGGGCCCGGCTAAAGCCCACCTGTGCGGCTATGTCTTCGACAGAAAGCAAATCGTTGTCCAGGTTTTTCTGAATTACCCCCACTACCTTTTGTAAAAATTGATCATCCACCTTGCTTACCGGTAAGTTGTCGATTTGATGTAATTCTGATGCTTTGAAATGCTCCCAGATCTTACGACGCGCTTCCATGAGATTTTTGACCCGTATACGTAATTCCTGTGCATCAAAAGGCTTGGTGAGATAAGCATCGGCTCCCAATTGCAGACCGGCCAATTTATTAGCCTGTCCCGCTTTGGCCGTAAGCATGATGACTGGGATATGGCTGGTCTTTTCATTTTGCCTTAAAGCGCTACAGAGCGCATACCCATCTTTTTTAGGCATCATCACATCGCTGATGATCAAATCAGGAATATGCTCATAGGCCATGCGTTCTCCCTGTTCACCGTGTTCAGCAAAGAGTACCGTGTAGGAGTTACTTAAAATTTCACCGATATAATTTCTTAGATCTTGGTGGTCTTCCACCACGAGAATAACGTGTTCGTGAGAGATTGTAGGGGCGGGTGTCTGCTGCGGTTTCGACACCCCTAGTTTTTCCTCAGGTTCTGATTTTACAGCCATTGGACGCTCAACATGTATACGGTCTGGGAAATCTTTTAATTGTACTGGTAGTCGAACTTTAAACGAAGTACCTCGACCGGCTGTACTATGCACGCTAATTTGACCCTGATGCAGTTCCACTAATTCTTTAGTCAGCGCTAGACCAATGCCGGATCCTTTGGCTTCTGTTCCTTCTACTCGGTAAAAGCGGTCGAAAATACGATCGATCTCTTCTTGCTTCATGCCATTGCCCGTATCGCTCACGGTAATCGTCAGTGCCACTGTCGTAACCGATGCAGTGACCTGCACGGCCCCACCCTCGGGGGTGAATTTAAAAGCATTGGACATCAAATTGGAGATGATCTTCTCCAGTTTGTCCGGATCGTAGTAGGCCATGACATCATCTTCAACATGGAAACTCGTGTTCAAACTGATATTGCATCGTTCGGCCATACTTTCAAAAGAGAAGACAAGACTTCGTATAAAAGCACTTAGCCCTCCTTGCTTTAATTGAAGATAGACCGTTCCGCTTTCAATTTTCGAAAGATCTAAGAGCTGATCAACAAGAATTTGTAGTCGGGAGATATTCTTTTGGATGCGTTCTGTCGCTTGCTTAGTGAGGGAAACAGCTCCATTGGCTTGATCGTTACGAAGGGAGGCCTGTTCCAGAGGTCCTTTGATCAAGGTGAGAGGAGTCCGGAATTCATGGCTGATGTTGGCAAAAAACCGACTTTTCAATTCATCTAAATCTTTTATACGCTGATAGTCGGCTTGCGTGCGCGCAGCCTCCACACGGGTGTTTTGATTTTGAAGACTGATCTTTTGACTGCGATAAGCCATGCCAAAAGCATAGATCACAATTTGAAAAAATAGGCCTGTACCATAGGGGTCGATACGAAAGGGTGGTATAATGTATCCCAAAGACCAGAGGGTTCCAATGATCAGAAATATACTGGCAATCAAGGAGCCCACTCCAAAATATCGCGCGAACAGATCTTTTTTGGCACATAAAATAACAGAAACGATCAAGCTACAGATGGTGTATATATTCAATACCTGAAAGTGAAATCCAAATCCGGTAAAGTGAATGTCAGGTTGCGCATAAGCCACATAGATGCAAACCGCAGTGGTTTCAATCAAGACAAAAAAGGCCAGGGCGAGTATGACTTTATCGAGTCTTGGAAATTTTTCTTTGGTGCCGATGAACGACCGACCAAAAAACCAAAAAGCAAAGAAAATACCATGGGTTACAAATAACCAGATCGAATAGCGGAATTGCCCCATATGTCCCACCCCTAAGCCCATGGTCATTGCCTGAGTTACGGTACAGAACAAGAGCCAAAGCGAAAACCAGAAGTACACCGGCTCCCTTAAATAGAGGAACTGCAAGAGAAAATAAAGGAAAATAATGAAGGTGACCCCAAACATAAAGGTATTGAAGCTGTGGTGGTATTGATTGAGGGCGTGGTAGTACGGTTGACTAGGACTACGCGCACTCAAGTTGAAATAAGGGGGATAACCCAAATCATTTCCGGAGGCTCTTATGATCAACTGCACCTCCTGATTTACCGGGAGACCGCTAAGATCAACACTGTTATAATACCAGGGCAAGTCTGTGCTGCGCTGTTCTTGAGGAAGTTCGACCCCGGTTCGCTGAACAGCTACTAATTGCCCTTTCGCGAAAGCATAGACCTCAACAATTCCATTGCTCTTGGTCCATACCGGAGGTCCTATCCGACGATCTTCAAAATGCAGTTTCCAGTCCGTGAGTGAGTCGGTGGCCCTAATGGTCAATGATCCCCAATAGGTCATGTTCGATTCTAACATCCGCGGAAGCTCATCACCGCGTTGAAAATTATTGGGTGGAGCATTCCGTAAACGATCTACTGTTAATTGTTCTTCCGGATCAGCATAGACCCGGAGCACAGGATTCAAATCATGTACCGGGTATTTCGGGTCAAGAAGATATTCCTGTTGCGCCTGTCCAGACCCGGTGGCTGTAAAAAACAGACCTAGAAATGCACAGAGCACGAAAAACAGCTTTTGTTCTTTATTGATCATCCTAAGGATTTACTGACTACGAAATTCAAAAGATTTCCTCCCATCGACTAACGCTGATGTTTCATCGCCTGATACCGATGTTGCATTCATCAAATTCTGAAACAAAATAGTTAAAATCTGCAACATAGTTCCTAGCCACTCCATTGACCTACAGTTAGTTTTGACCGTATTAATCACGACCGCATAGGGTCACAATCAATAGAGTCATGAACAGGAAATCATTTCTTAAGCAATTGGGTGCAGCTGCAGTATTCACAGCAGTTCCTACCGGTACTGTTTTGGCAGCACTGAAAAATCAAGGAGTCAGGTCTTTACTTCCGGCTGGCCAATCAGACCCGAGAACGCTTCCTAAGGTAGTGCGTAAGGAGGAAGGAAAAGCGCTGGTTATTTTAGGTAATAAGCAATGGCACAAAATAACAGGAGCAGATACGGAAAACCAATTCTTTGAGTGGTTTGATCGCCTAAGTCCGGGTTCTATGATCCCACCCCATATTCACAGTCGGGAAGACGAGATCTTTCGGGTGAAAAAGGGCGAAGTAGAATTTATGATCGGGGATCGCATCACTACGCTTCAAGCGGGCGATGTGGCCTTTGCTCCTAAAAATATCGCCCACAGCTGGAAAGTAGTAGGTCAGGAAGAGGCTGAGATGACCGTCAGCGTCTTTCCAGCCGGGATGGAGCATATGTTTCACGAACTGCACCAGTTGCCCCCGGGACCACCTGATTTGGAACGTGTTTCTGCGATTTGTGAGACCTACGGAATTCAATTTGTTTAACCATTAAATATCAATATCATGAAAAATTCAAATGTATTAGTGCTCCCTGTGTTACTCATCACGCTTGCCGTCTTTTCCATAGCTTGTGAAGCTGATGATGATGATGAGGTCATGCTGGAAGCCTGGGAACAGGAAATTGAGGAACTACGGATAGCCACCGCAAAGTATGAGAATATTGAGGTTGCTGAAAACGAGGGATTTATTGACGTATCTGGATTTGTGCCTAACATGGGACATCATTTTTTGCTGCCTCCGCGAGCCGATCAAACCTTCGTTCTGGAAGAACCTGAGATCCTCTTGTACGCTCCCGATGACAATGGAGTGATGCAATTTGTAGCGGTAGAGTATATCGCGCCTTATGAAGATGCGGAAAATCCAGGGACACCGCCTGAGGGCTTTACCGGACCTGTAGATGAGTGGGAACTCAATGAAGAACGCATGCAGTGGCAATTGCATGTGTGGATCAAGCGGGAGAATCCGGATGGTCTTTTTGCACCTTTTAATCCGATGATCGGAACGGGGAATTAGCCGATCAGTTCGTTTACGTCAGAAACCCGGATCTAAAGTCCGGGTTTTTGTATGGAAATTGAATAAAACCGTGGAATTGAGTTTCATTTGGTTTGAGGTTCAGCCGGTCAGGCACCTTCTACTTTCTTATATTTGATAGAAAACCCATGAGGTTCTTACTCATTTCTGTCTTCTTACTAAACTCTATGCTCAATTCACAGGCGCAAAATTCCAAAGCAGAACGCATTGTACAAAGCAACCTCGATGCCTATAATGCCCATGATATTGACGCTTTTATGAGTTTTTTCTCAGAAGACGTTCACCTTGTTAATTTTGATGATCAACAAGTCACAGCAGAAGGTATTGAAGCCGTTAGGGCCATCTACGAACCGTATTTCGAGGCGTCACCGGAACTTCATTCGAAGATCCTGACGCGTATTGTCTTTGACAATAAAGTTATTGATCACGAGTACATCACGGGAAGATATGGGAATAATGATGCGCTCGAACTCGTTTTGATCTACGAAGTCATGCACAATAAGATCAGTCAGATTACGGTGCTACGGGAGGAAGAATGAACCTTTCAAAATTATCATTTTCCGGTTTGAACTTGTAACTTGTCTCTATGATCATACCTCGAATCGTACTGGTTTTTTGGTTACTGTTTTTTGGAACTTGTGTAGCCCAGTCTGATTTTGAGATTGTTCCTGTTCCCTTAATTACAGAAGCCGGGAGCAAGGTACAAGAGCGAAAAATGCTGCTCGATCATGACGGTTTTTTGTGGTACACCTCTAATTTGGGGCTATCTAGATTTATGGGAGATACTACTGTTTTTTACTCCTGGGAGGAAGGTCTGAATAAACGCGTATCAGAAGTACGTCAAATACACGAAGATTCAAAGGGAAGGATCTATACTACAACTGATATTGGAGTACATCAGCTTGATCCTTTCAGCGGTGCTCAGCGATGGCATTTCTTCTTTGATGCGAAAGACTCTATAGCCCTCAAACCAACTCAGTCCATTCTAGATAGCCGTGACCAAATTTGGTCCAGTAGTTCGACCGGGGTCGTTATTTGTTTGAATTCAAGAGGTGCCACCGACTATTTTCATTTAGAATCTAATGATCCTGTAATTGATAATTCGAATTTATCAACGGTATTACACCAAGATTCGAATGGAGGTTTATATGCGAGAAAGACCGAATCTTTCTTCGTTTATGACAATACTACTTTTAAAAAAAATGACGAAATATCTCATTGGTTGCGTAGTAATTTCGATCCAGAAAAGTATAATCTACAGGTTTTTCTTGCCGATGAATTATTTACTTCTAATTCATCTGGAGCGGTATGGCTAGAGGGAAATCGCTATCCATTTCATTTCTCAAAAGAGCTCTCCCTCTACGTGTGGTTGTCTCCTTTAGGAAATTGGCGTAAAACGAACAATATAAATGTATGCCCTAAACCAGCAAACGCTGTATTGATTGGTACTACAGGAACTCAGGAAAGTAACTTGTCGAGCTATCTCCTACGTGAGGGTCACACTGATGAACCACGAGCAGAAAAGAATCACAGCATTTATCTTGAAGGTTCTATTTATGACAATATTGGGGATGAAAAGGACGCCCTTTGGGTTTCGACCTCGCGAGGAATTTATCGGATAAAACAAAAAAATCCATATATAAAACGAATGCTTGTTTCTGAGGATCCTAATCAGTCTGTTAGCGTAAGGGATATGATAAAGGGTCCCCATGGAGATATTTATATAGGGAGTTATTCTGGCTTGTTTAAGCTCTCTACGGGTGAATCAGAACCACAACCATTCCCGATCATTCAAACTGATTTTGACGGTAAAGAACTAAGAACCATAAGAAGTATGGCTTGGGATACGGAAAATACGCTTTACGCTGTAGGGGAATCAAAAAGCGTACAGCTCATCGATCTTAGCAGTAAGACTTGTCGCTCTTTTCATTCAGATAATGACAAACAACAAGTTTTTTACAAGATCATCAAACTCGATCAAGGCGAATACTTACTTGGAAGTTCAAGAGGGTTATGGCATTTTGATGGTAAAACTAAAGCATTTACAGACTATAGTCAGCTCAGTGAAGATGTTACTATAGAGCAAACGGATATCGTTGACTTACTCCTAGGCCAAAATAATAATTTATGGATAGTC
Source organism: Flavobacteriaceae bacterium YJPT1-3 (assembly GCA_029866965.1). Lineage (GTDB taxonomy): Bacteria > Bacteroidota > Bacteroidia > Flavobacteriales > Flavobacteriaceae > Croceiramulus > Croceiramulus getboli. The sequence continues at coordinate 2,322,501 of CP123444.1, forward strand.
ACATTAGACAATGGAGTTTACCTCAAAAATCTTGATTCTGGCTGGGTGACGCACATCACAGAGAATAGCGCACCCGCTAGTCTTCCCACAAATACGGTGTACACCATAAAAGAAAACGAGAAAAACGGTCTTGTCACACTGGGAACCAATGAAGGTCTAGTCGTGTTGTCTTATGAAGACTCAATTACCTACAACAATACAACTATTGATTGTTGTAAAAATGATCAAATTGTCGGTATCCTCGAGAGTAATGAAAGTTATTGGATGTCTACTTATGATGGTCTCAAGCGTTACGAAAAGGACGACTATTTTATTTCTGAATTTTTCGTTGAAGATGGCTTAGCGGATAATGAGTTTAATCAAGAGGCTCATTTAAAGATAAATGATACTCTTTTTTATTTTGGGGGGGTAAATGGTATCATAGAGATGAATCCCTATCGGGTGAACAAGAAAGAAGGTAATCCCCTCATCCACTTAGTAGCTATGGAGTACTACAAGGCTGATAATCTGGTATATCAGGTGACTGGCTTTCGCGAAAGTGAATATACTTTCCATATACCCTTTGAAAAGAATTTCTTTACGGCAACCTTCGCAATCAATGATAATTTCAGACCCGAGAACGCTCAATTCGAATACCGAATTGAGGGAATTCACGATCAATGGCAACTCATGTCAGCTGATGGTCGTTTGCGCTCCTTTGGCTTAAGACCAGGAGACAATACATTGAGAGTCAGAGGGGCCAATGCATCCGGAATTCATACGGATAATGAATTAGTCCTGAATATAGAAGTCGGCCAGGTATTCTATAAGACCTGGTGGTTCTCCTTACTGGTGGTGCTTTGCATTTTGAGTCTGCTCTACTGGCGTTTTGCAAGCAATCAGACTCGAGTAAAAAGGATCGAACGCAGGCGACTACAGCGCGCTAAACTGGAAGTGAAGGCCTTGCGGGCTCAAATGAATCCGCATTTTATTTCCAATGCCTTAAACGGCATTCAAAGCGTCATGCTCTTGAAGGGAGAAGAAGAAGCCAACCGCTACTTAGGAGCGTTTTCACGCCTGTTACGCAGCACACTGGATATGAGCAATAGCGAATTGACCGTCCTTCAGGATGAGCTGTTATACATTAATTCGTACCTAGAATTGGAACGCTTTCGACAGCAGGATTTGGAGTACAATGTGGTAGTCGATCCACAGTTGGACTTACTGAATACAGAGGTACCTTCCATGCTTTTTCAACCCATACTGGAAAATGCCATCTTACATGGACTGGCACCAAAGAAAAATGGACGTAAGGTGTTGAATGTCATTTTTGAGCAGCAGGACCCGAAATTGCTCTGCATTATAGAAGACAATGGGATTGGAAGAATCGCATCGGCTGAATTAAACCGACTGAAGATGAAGACCCATAAGTCCTGGTCAACAGCCATTCTCAATGAGCGCATTGAGATCATTAATTACTTCAATAAAAATGCCATTAACTATAATGTAGAGGATCTGCAGTCTTTTGGTGAACCTTCGGGTACTCGAGTGACTATGAAATTACCGTTAAGAGGCTTAAAATTATAATCATATTGACTATTTTTTGTCTAAATTAGAATCCGACTAATTGAGTAGGGAATCATGGAAAAGCAAAGTGCCTTTATTGTGGATGACGAACAGGACAATGTTGACCTGTTAAAGCACTTCATTAGCAAGTATTGTCCTTCTGTCAAGGTAGAAGGTTGCGCCACCACCCGGGCCGATGCTGAAAAGCATTTGCAAAAAAAACTTCCCGATATACTCTTTCTGGACGTCATCCTGGATGAAGGCACCGGCTTCGATCTCCTGGAGCATATTGATTATCAAAAAACACAGATCATCTTTGTAACTGCCTATGATGAGTTTGCGATCAAGGCATTTAAATACAATGCGGTCGATTATGTGCTAAAACCCATTGAGATTTCTGAATTGATCATGGCTGTGGAACATGCCAAACAAAAGAACAGTACAAAGCATTATGTCAAGCAGAACCAGCTGGAAACCCTGATCAATGCGATTTCCAGTGAAAAGATCAGTCAGGAGTTTATTGCGGTTCCAACTACAGAGCGTATTGAGTTTCTAAAGACTTCAGAGATCATGTACTGTGCGGCTGATGGTAAGTACACCACCTTCTATATGGATAATGGTGAAGAATTCGTGTCCAGTAGAAATATTGGTGAATACGATGCACTTTTAGATGATCGTAACTTTTATCGCATTCATAACAGTTACCTGGTCAATCTTAATTATGTGGATAACATCAACAAGGCAGCAGGGAATTACTGCGAACTGAAATCGGGGAAATCACTTCCAGTTGCCAAACGGCGACAGGAAAGTTTGCAGCGCTTTCTTAAACTCAAGGATTGAGTCAAGCCGCAGAATTTCGCTTTTGCTTGTCTTTTTTGACCAAGATACATTTGTTCACCTCTTCATCTTTCGGGATGTGACAATACTCGGTAAAGCCTAAACCTAAAATCCACTCGCGAGATTCCTTCAATTCGTAATGACCTATGGCATAGACGGGTGTCCTGTTGTTCTTGTCGAAAGTCTTGATGAAGTGAAGTATTTTATAACCCCCAAGGTAATCCCCGTCTACAACCAACTCAGTAAAAATGGCATCAAAGCGCCGCTTTTTGATTAGGGTTTGTGCAGTCTTTAAGGTGGTCACTACCACCACCTCATAGTCTTTTGCCTCTGAATGCATGGATTGCAGCACATTATACCGTTTTCCTATATACATATATCTTTTGGTCATGCCGAACTCTCTTATTTAAATTCACCACAAAATAAAAACAAGTTGATGGGTGTATGTGAGACCAATAAACAAACGGTAAAGCTGGGGAATAAACGGGAAGAGAATCTTAACGGATTGCTAAGTTGTTGATATACATGGGAATAATCTTACATTTTTAGGTCAACTCAGGGTCTTAGCCGTGATCGAGCAGTGCTCAAAATTGAGCATATCCTGAAAAATTTGGATACCCAGTGCTCCATAGTCTGTACTAGGCTCAACGAAATCAGAGACTGCATTTCCGTATACTTTGTGTTTTGCATCCAAGATGATTAGAATAGTTGATTTCAACGGATCAAAGACCGGCAAAAGCCAAAAAAGCCGTACTCCTTGATTAAGAATACGGCTTATAAAACAGTTTGCTCCAATTTTATCGGAACAAGGGTATGCTCTTTTTATTCTTATTCAAAGAGCCCATTAGTTTTCAAGATAAACGCTTAAAGAGCTCCCTTTATAATTGGTAACATAGAGTTTCCCATTGATCACTAGCAGATCGGTGGGTTTATTGATCTGGGTCGAAAGCTCTTGAAGTTTATTCCCTCCCAGATCGAAAACCAATACTCTGCTGTTTTCGAAATCGGTCAAGAATACGTATGCTTCACTTACATAGATTCCGGTAGCTGCATTTAAACCATCATCCTGTCCCATTTGCAGTAGGAAACGTCCTGATTTATCAAAGACTTGTGCCCGGTTATTATAGGCGTCAGCCACATAAATCTTGTCCCCGGTCAATTGTACATCGGTAGGATAATAAAAATCTCCTTCCTCTTTACCCTCTTGTCCAAAGCTGATATAATTGGTGCCATCCGTGGTGTATAAAATGCGATGATTGTAAAAATCAGCTATGGCTATCTCTGAACCTCGGTGGGAGACCCCGGCAGGCGCATCTAAGGAATCCTGCAATGCAAGATTTTCTTGTTTTTCGTTGCTGTATTTTACAATTTCATCATTTCCATATTGCGGAATGAGCAGGCTGTTTGCTGATCCCGAAATGTGCATAGGCCGGTCCAAACTATCGATCTCTGTCTTAATGAGTCCGGTGGAGTCCATGCGAACCACCCGATTGTGGTCACCGTCGCTTAACCAAATTCCTTTATTGGTCATTGCAATACCAATGGGATTGACACCCTCTACGATAATCTCTTGCTCAAAAGTCCAACCCTGGGTTTTCTCTTGTGGTTGGCAACTGGCCAGCAAAAGTAGTAGCGCGCTAAAATATAGAATTCGTTCTAACATAATTTCTTGATTTAAAAGGTTCCGACTTGTCGCTTCAAGCGATCAAGCCGAAACCTAGCCTTTATCTAGGGATGAAAGGCGTTATTGATTTACACGTTCATATTTGCAGCAACCGGGTAGATCTGCATATTTTTTATCGGTTGCTTGATGTGCTTTCGTATCGTGACCGGCCTTTGCGACGGTTCGCTGAATGTCGTCCATAGTGGTTTGACTGCGATCGTAAGTAACCTTCATCAACTTGGTGTTCTTATCCCAGGCTGCTTCGGTCACACCGCTCAATCCTTCTGCTGCATTGACTATACGAGCCTCGCACATTTCACAATTACCCGCTACAAAAACCTGCTGCGTTTTCACTTCACTGGTGGCCGACAATTGGGTATTGTTGGCCGATTTCTCTTCCACCTTGCCGTCGGCTCGGGTGATCTTTGCAGTGATGGGGGTATAGCCCGCTTTTTCTACTTGCTTGATCACCGCAGCCATACTCAAGGCTTTCTCGGTAGGATAATTAAAACTAAAGTCACCGGTTTCAATGTCGATCTTTACATCTCTGATTCCTCTAAATTCTTTGAACTTCTTTTCTAAGCCATAGGCGCAGAAAGGACATCCCAATCCGTCTACCTGAACCTCAAAGGCATCTCTGTCATTTTGTGCATTTGCCGTTAGACCCGTGGTAAGCATAACCAGCAGACTAACTAATAGGGTTATTGATTTCATAATTATATTCTTTTTAAATTTTTCATTAGAGCACATAGCGTGTGCCAATTAAAAGGGAGTAATTGAGTGCATTATTTTGGTTCAGCGCATTGTTTTGCATACCATCCTGAACTAGGGGGAGCTGAATGGCGACCTCCCAGGTCCAGTGTTTTCTGGCGTACTGAATGCCTTGCGCATACAGTAGCATATAGGCATCCCGCTCCACAAACCATTCGCTACTGTATTCAAAATACAGATTTAGCTGGTTCACCGGGTAAGTGGGCTTCAACAGGGGTAATCCAAAGCCCAATTTGTACTGAAATTTATCTAAGGTCCCATCAGGAATCCAATTGTATCCTATTTCATTGGAGATACCAAACTTTAGCGATTCATAGCCGGCGACAACGCCGTAGTATCCGGCATATTTGTCTATGCTGATACCATCTAAGTCCAAAGCTTCACCGGTAGGTAGCGTTTGTAGCGTTTTGGCCACCATTCTAAACGTCTTTCCCGTTCCATCCTTGCGATAGAATTGATACTTGGCTAAAAGGTTAATATCTCCCAGAGTGTTTCCGCTGCCGCGCTCATCCTTAAAATCATAATGTACAAATGGGATGTGTACAGCAACTAAACTATTCGAACTGGGTAAATAATGAGCCATTAGCGGAGCTCTTACAAAGGTTCCGGCCTCGGTGTTTCTGATCTCAGTCAACGTTTTGAACGTAAAACTGTTACCTCCGAGCATGATGGGTTTGTCCGCAGTAATGGGTGGTCCTTGGGTGTATGCTTTCGCGAAAGCGAAAACGGATAAAATCCAAATTAAATGTTTCATGTGATTTGTTTTGATGTTACGTAAAAGACCAGATCGGTCCTCGAGCTTGAATGAACAGCTCTGAACATCAAATCAAATAAGTCTCATGCATCACCTGAAGGTCATATATGAGTAAGGGAGGGGAGTAAAAGGTAAAGGGAGCTGGGCGATGAATATTTCCATAGTCAAATTCATTAGCAAAGGAAATGATTGTCCAATGGGCAAAGTCGGGTTGGAGATCGAGCAATGGCTTACTGGGACTGAGGTCTTCATGACCTTCAGCGAGCCATTGCTTCTCAGAGCAACAGGATGCCAAAACCACCGTTTCTTCACAACTGGAAGATGCGGAAAATTGTTCCATTCCGCAGGCCTTAGCCTCAGTACCAAGTGCGACATCCACCAACATATCCCCGCAATAGTGCATGGATACACTGAAAGAGGTCGTCGAAAAGAGCACAAGCAACGCCATGCTCACGGTTAACCATCGATGGAATCTATTTTTCATCACCCGCGAAAATAGTCAGCAAAATCCCGATTTCAAAATTATAGAACCTATTTAACGAAACCTTTGGAAAGGTATACTCCCGTACTGTAAGCTGCGTGCTAGCCTAATGGATAAATTCATGAGCGTAAGTCTTTGAAAGAGTAATGAAAACGGGCAAGAGTCAGCTTCAGTCAATCACGTTTCAAGGTAATCTGAGGTCCGTCGGTTTCTGGACTGTCTTCCACGATAAGATTTCCGTCCCTAAAATAATAGTCCCACTCTGCATCGAATACGGTAATGGTGTTTAAAGTAGCTTGGAAAGGATACTCCCCGGCGTCTGGAAGCGTATGGAGTTCCTCCGTGGTATTATCGACTACGGTCAGTGTCCCGGACGCTACATCGATAAACCAGATATGTTGGCCTTTTTCCAAATCGACCGGCTCGCATTCACAGCTTACAAAGGTTAGATTCCATTTTCCGTCAATTCGAGGATCGATAATGGCATTGTCGTCAGAACTACAACTGATGAATGCGAAGAAATAAGCAAGTACGACTATAGAGGTTCTCATGGAATTTTATATTAAGATGCATTTTTCCAGAAAGGTTGCTTTTGGCGATACTCATTTATCGATCAATCCACACTATTATTTTCAAATTCAGTATAAGCAGAATTGATATTTTGATAAAAAACAAAGATCATAGGGATCAATCTGATTATTGTAACTTAGGATCAATAACGAAAAAATACTATTTGATGGATCCGAATAAGAATGGAAATCCGCACGGTAAGGTGTGGGACGTAAATGAATCGAGTGCCAATTGTCCTTTTCTCAATGGACAATATCACCAGGCCGCGGGAGGTGGAACTTCTAACCGCGACTGGTGGCCCAACCAGCTGAATTTAAACATCCTGAGACAGCATTCTGAGCTTGCTGATCCTATGGATAAAGACTTTGACTACGCCAAAGCTTTTGAGTCATTGGACCTCAAGGCGGTAAAGCAAGATATTTATGATATTATGACCGACAGTAAGGACTGGTGGCCCGCCGATTATGGCCATTACGGACCCTTCTTTATACGCATGGCCTGGCACGCTGCGGGGACCTACCGTATTGCTGACGGTCGCGGTGGTGGAGGAACCGGTGCCCAGCGTTTTGCGCCCTTAAATAGTTGGCCAGATAACGCTAATTTAGACAAAGCTCGACTGCTCTTGTGGCCGGTCAAGAAGAAATATGGAAAGAAATTGTCCTGGGCTGATCTCTTAATTTTGGCGGGAAACTGTGCTCATGAGTCCATGGGTCTCGAAATGTTCGGATTCGCCGGAGGTCGTGAAGATATCTGGCAGCCGGAAGAAGATATCTATTGGGGGTCTGAAACCGAATGGCTGGCTAACGAACAACGCTATGCCGATGATGAATTGGAGAATCCACTAGGTGCAGCCCACATGGGATTGATCTACGTAAATCCCGAAGGACACAATGGAAACCCGGATCCCGTAGAAGCCGCTCACTATATTCGCGAGACTTTTGGACGTATGGCCATGAACGACTATGAAACAGTGGCTTTAATTGCCGGAGGGCACACCTTTGGTAAAACCCATGGCGCCGCTAAGGATACCGACTATCTGGAAGCAGAACCTGCCGGAGCCGGAATCGAAATGCAAGGCCTGGGCTGGAAGAACAATTTTGGTAGTGGAATCGGAAAAGACACCATCACCAGTGGATTGGAAGGCGCCTGGACCGATACCCCTACTCAATGGAGCCATAAATACTTTGAAAATCTGTTTGGTTACGAATGGGAGTTGACCAAGAGTCCGGCGGGAGCCTGGCAATACAAGCCAAAAGATGGCGCCGGTGCCGGTACGGTCCCCGATGCGCATGATCCGGAAAAGAAAAATGAACCTTTTATGTTGGTTACCGATCTTTCATTGAAAATGGATCCGGCTTATGAAAAGATATCCAGACACTTTTTAGAAAATCCGGAAGAATTTAAGGATGCCTATGCACGAGCCTGGTTTAAGTTGACCCATCGTGATATGGGACCGGTTTCCCGCTATTTAGGTCCGGAGGTCCCTCAAGAAGAACTGATTTGGCAGGATCCGGTACCGGCAGTGAATCACGACTTAATCGATAGTAATGATATAGCTGACCTTAAATCCAATATCCTGGCCTCTGGCCATTCGGTGAGCGAACTGATCTCGACCGCCTGGGCCTCTGCATCTACGTTTAGAGGTTCTGATAAGCGCGGAGGAGCTAACGGCGCGCGCGTACGCCTGGCGCCTCAAAAGGATTGGAAAGTCAATAATCCGCAGCAATTGGCTAAAGTGCTAGACACGCTTTCGCGAATTCAAAAAGAGTTCAATGATGGTCAATCCGGAAATAAAAAGGTATCTCTGGCCGATCTGATCGTACTTGCCGGAAATGCTGCTGTGGAAAAAGCGGCTAAAGACGGCGGATACTCGGTCACGGTGCCTTTCCATCCCGGACGCACTGATGCTAGTGCCGAGCAGACAGATGCAGAAGCTTTTGACGCCCTGGAGCCACGTGCCGATGGTTTCCGAAACTACGTGAAAGCAGGAATTCAGGTCAATCCGGAAGAATTGCTCGTAGATAAAGCCCAATTAATGACCCTAACCGCTCCTGAACTTACGGTGCTGGTAGGAGGTATGCGTGTACTCAATACCAACTGGGATCACTCCAAGCACGGTGTATTCACCGATAAGCCAGGTACGTTGAGTAATGACTTCTTTACCAATTTGATCGATATGGACACCGTTTGGCAGGCTTCTCCTAACAACGAACAGGTCTTTGAAGGAAGAAAGCGTGGTAGCCATGAGGTCCAATGGACAGGAACACGAGTGGATCTTATTTTTGGTTCTAATTCTGAATTGAGAGCGTTGGCTGAGGTATATGCCTGTGATGATGCCCAGGAAAAGTTCGTCAATGACTTTGTTGCAGCCTGGGCTAAGGTCATGAACCTGGATCGATTCGATTTAAAATAATTGTGCCTGCACAGATTAGAAAAGTGACCTCTTGGGGTCACTTTTTTTTGCTTAAGCCTGTCGGATGATATGCTGTGCTACGTTCCATGATTTTCCGGCCACATCGACCAACCAGGCCAGATGAGCCTTGGGATTCTTAGCGAGTTCTCCGGCAGTAATCCTGGTATTTTTAAGGAAATGACTTCCGTCTTTGAGCAATAGATCCGGCTGGGTCATGCCTGCTAGCAGATAGCTATTGGCGTCTAATCCCGCCTGAAACAAAATCTTTAGGATAAAATCGGCGCTTAATGCCTTGTAGGATGGATAGGTACCCTCGAAAATACCGGCAATGGTGGCTGCAAATTTTGGATCTTCCTTACAGCGTGCAATCAGTACTTTAAGAAAAGTCATCCAGACCGGAGACAAGGTTTTATTGCGCCCAAACTGGACCAATAAATTGGACAAGGAGAAATCAAACTCCAATTCCTGTTCTAATTTTTTCTGGTAGGGGTAGAGGCTTTGTGTGGAGCAGTCATCCTGCTGTATGCAATCCACAATGGGTTGTGCTGCCCAGCGGGCGCTCAATACTGCATATTGAATTCCATCACCACTGAGGGGATTGATCAATCCCGCAGCTTCTCCTACCAGGACTACACGATCTCCCAGGATGGGATTGCGCGCATCGTAAAAGGTAATGGGCCAGCCTTGAATTTTTTCAATCGCATGCCCTTGAGTTCCCAGTCGCTTTTGAAGATCAGGATGGGTAGCCAGATGATCGGCAAAACACTGGCGAACTTCAGAAGCCTGCTTGGGGCAGGTTTTATAGATCATGGCCATGCCTACATTAGCTCCACGTTCTCCTTTGGGAAAAAGCCAATAAATTCCCGGGAAATTTTCTTCACTGAAATAGATGTCAACCCGGTTGCGAGGACCTTGGACCCCTTCGTAGTATGCACGTAACCCTAACAGTTGGAAGGCTGGATCCGGTTGCGAACCCCGAAGGCTGCGACCCACTACCGATCGGCTTCCGTCGGCACCGACAAGCAGCTTAGCGGTAATGGATTGGATGCCTTTTCCGTCTTTAAATCGGGCGACTACCTTTTGAGACGAAACCTTATAATCCAGTAATCTGCTGTTTTGTAAGTACTGTGCTCCTTGTTGAGAAGCAGCCTCATAGATCATTTGATCCAATTCCATTCGCGGAATGATGCGCGCATGAAAAGGTAGATCGTCGGGTTTTTCCAATTGAATGAGGGCTTGATCATTTTTCATGAACAGGCCCACCTGATCAATACTGTTGGCTTTTTGAAACGTATGTGTTTGGGTAATTCCCATGGCATGCATTTCGCGTAAAGCGATAGGACTGACCCCATCACCACACACCTTATCCCGGGGAAATTCCTTGGCCTCAAGCACGGTGGTTTTGAGTTTGGCTTTCGCCAAATGATACGCCAGCGCACTACCCGCAGGGCCGCCTCCCACAATGAGTACGTCACAGTCATAATCTACTTTCTGTTTGATGTGTACCATTGGCTCAGTATTCCCGGTGAATCATGTATAGAATGATGTGCTCTAAAAACGCTTTGTCTTCGCTGTCAGACAGCTGCGAAAATTGGGTGTAGAACTCTTTTAAAGCAGCCCCGGCTAAGTATTTACTGGTTTCTATAGTGTAGGTAATGGAGTCATAGTCATGCATCCAGGATAAGATCTGGCGGGCTTCTTCCGGACTGCGTTCCAGTATTGGGATCTGTAGGTAGGCTTTCAGAAACTCTTTTTGTCTTTTGGAGCAATGTTGATACAAGTGGATCAACATTAGCGTGCGCTTGCCTTCCAGGATATCGCCACCAATCTCTTTCCCATAGGCACTTTCCTCCCCAATTAAATTGAGTACGTCGTCCTGTATTTGAAAAGCGGCGCCCATAAAATAGCCTAAGCGATTAAACAGATCCGGATTCACGCTACCTTTAGAGCCGATCAAGGCTCCAATTCGGATAGGATGAATACAGGTGTACCAACAGGTCTTTTTTAAAATCATTCGCAGGTAGTCAGCCTCCTGCAGATCACAGCGATTGTCCATCCGCCAACCCAGCTCCAAGGCCTGTCCTTCCGCTGATTCGGTGATCAGGTGTTGTATTTCCAAGAAGATTCTCTGCGCTAATTTTTCACCCAAAACCTCCCGGTTTCTCCAAAGCGGGGAGAGGCTCAACGCATTGAGCATATCTCCAACGTTAATGGCGATCGCTCGGGTATTGGCCTCGTGAAGTGTTGGTTTGTTGCGGCGGTAATAGCTATCATCTTCCACATCGTCGTGTATCAAAAACGCATTGTGAAGCATTTCCAAAGCTACCGCAGAGAATTTGGCGGCTTTGGCCGTACCTCCAAAAGCTTTACAACTGGCAATGCATAGGCCCGGTCGGAAGCCTTTGCCTCCGCGATTGGGATAGTCCTCCACCAGATCGTACAGATAGGCTCTAGGTTCTTTCTCTGGAATAAAAGCGTGAATACCCGATAGCGTTTCAGCCCCGTACTGGGCTAATTTTGATTTCATCAATGCGGTATCCATGGGTATCATCAGGGCGGTTTTATTTATCCACGACTTCCAGACTCAATAAGACCCCCACTTTGGGATCGTCCTTGTCGGTGAGCAAGGCGTTATAGTGTCCCGGCTGGCTGTTTTTGGGTAGCTTGATGGTGAGTTTGAGTTCGCCTTCTTTCTTTCGGTTAAGGGTAAGGACCGCTGGCTCCATTTTCAGGGCTCTTTTATTGATGATTTGATCTCCGGGGCCCATTAAATCAGCCTTTCTCAGTTCAATTTTTTTCTCCTCGCTGTCTTCCTGAAAAAGCAACGTGAGTGAAGTGGTTGTACCCGGCTTTAACGGCTCGTCTGGAGCTAGGGCGACGAGCGACGCAGCGGAAGCAGTTGATTTTCCCGGCTTATTCTTCTTAGTCGAAGCGGCTTGCGCTTCTGTTTCATTTTTCAAGGCCTCGATGACGCTGTTCATCTGGCCGGTTAGGGAGGCAAAGGCGTCGATGAACAGATCTAATACCTCATGCGAGTCTCGTCGAATCCGATTCATTAGTGCATCCGGATCACTGCGAATCTCCTCCACGTCAATCAGCTTCTTTTCAATCCGTTTGGCAGCGAGTATCCCGGCGGCTATTTCTTCTTCCAATACATTAACCGCCGAATTGACGATGCGCTGGGCCTTATTGACCACTCGATCGGTATCAATCCAGGAAGCATCCTCGTCTGACGATTGGCTACGGGAATTACTCTTTTTTTGCGGATCGCCTTTTGGTTTTGGCATTTTTCGACGTTTTAGTGGGTGACAGAACGGTAATCAGCATGCGAAAAAAGGAGGGCTCAAAGCCCAATACGGTTACATCACTATAAAAGGTCTTCGGGGGTGTATTTTTAGGGATTTGAACGGCTATGTCTACGGTATTGGACGCTCCGGCTTCCTGCTCAAACTGCTGGGGCGTGAAGGTGGTCTTGAAAGAGTTCACTTCGGTCGCATCATCTACCGCTTTAAAGGGAGAGTGCACCAGCTCGCAGATGGCGGCTTCTGCTTTGGTGTTTTCCAAAACGAATTGAAGTTGGGCCTGCTCTCCGGCTCTGGCCTCGGCTTCTAAAACAAAGGCAGGTCGTGGATGCTCTTCCTCTGCCTGGGGAGCCCCGGAAACCAATTCTTCGGTCAGTGATAAGCCCGTTTCCAGCAGCTGATTGTAGTATTCCAGATTCGCTTTCGCGAAAGCGGACACCGCCTTGCGATACAGGTCTGGCTGAAAAATCAGTGGATTGCTGCCGGAAGAGGAGCGCTTGCTCAGGTCCCGAAAAAGCTTGGCGCTTTGGTTGAGATACTGCCTGTTCAGTTCAAAGCTCTTCTCAAGCAATTGTTCCAGGGGACGTTTTGATTGATTATCAGCCATAGATCCTAGCCTTTATGGCGTTGATTAGCAGGAAGCTCACAATAGAAATGGGTTTTCCAGCTCTGCCATTTCAGTTTGAATTTTTTCTCTTCGTGTGGGGTCACCGTGGGACCCGAATGATTGCTCAAGTCTAAGGTGAAGCAAATATTTTGATTGTACTCCTTCTCGCGAAGGACAATCTCAGCCGTGTAAGTGCCAGCTCCTAATTTAGAAGTGTCTAAAGACATCAGCACACGCTCTGAGCCGTGGGGAGGCAAGCTGACTTGCTGTTTATTGAGCTGGGGTTGGCTATTTGCGGTATTACCATCCTGATCGTGCAGGGGTCGTAGACCTACGCGATACGTTTTTTCCACATCGCAGGGATTGCTCACCTGGAATGGAACGATAATGCGCTCACCCATCATGGCTTTGCGATGGATGCTGGCGATGCAATGCGGCGGGCATTCCTCTTTGGGCGGACAGCAATGATCACTGTTAAACATACTTTGGACGGGGGCCATCAAATTGCTGCTCATTTGGGATACGCGTTGTGCAGTGCCCGAATTGTTTTGCAAGACATTATCGATCAGGGTTCCGTAGAAGTCTAGCGACATATCCGTGAGGTTTTGAATATTATTCATGACGGTATCGCTAAAGACATTGGATTGTAAGTTTCTTTTCTCCATGATGTTCTATTTAAGTTTAGGCCGTATGTGATTTAAAGGTCATTGCGATCTCTTCATCCCAAAAGCGCAGCAGCAGATCGTAATCGTTTTTCTCTTGGGCTTGTTTAGGAAGGGTCACCTCGATCTCGACCAACATGGACTGACCCGTTTCGATGATCTTACCGGCTTGCTTGACCTCAGACCGGGCCCAGTCCGGTAAATGTTCTTTCAAATTTTGGGTGACATGATCCATGGTAGCTGTAAAGCCTTCTTCAGGATCCTTTCGAAAACCATATCCAAATGCTCTGCATAATAAGTCCATATCCAAGGGCGCCACATGTTTGACCTCTGGGATTTGAAAAGGCATATTTCCGGTGTTCGTTACCGTAAGTTGTGCCAGATGCTTGGTACCTGCAGCGGTGCCTTGAAAGGTAAAGCTGCTGGGTTGGATGTCAATGGCAATGAGTGGCTGTACCACCATTTTGACTTTTTGCTGTTTACCTCCCAAAGTAATGTACTGATCATAGGTTCCTGGTGGAGTGTCTATGGGTAAAGAAATTGAGATGTTCTCTAGTCTAGATTCTCCCGCCCTTAGCCTGGTATTGACATAGAGGGGAGCTTCATCAACACTCTTTGTTTTTTTCGTCTTCGTGGGCTTGAGATCGATAAAGCGAAGCCGGGCAGAATCATCATTCCTATTGTGGAGTTGCACACTACCGGACAGTCGACCCGGGGGGCCGTTAAGAATGATCTCCTTTTGATCGGTTTCGATCTGTTCCAAAATGGAATCTGGGACTTTTGACAACATGAGGTGTATATTTTAACCTTCCGGTTCGTTAGGATTTCGCCCTGGGAAAGGCCGGGTGTCTGGCTTACAGCAAGGATCCTCTTCACAACGCTCCGCAGCAGTAGGGATGTAGGGCTCGGTAATGATTTGACTTTCTCCCCCCATACAGATACTGAAGAATTCAATACCCATCATTTTAAAGCAAACATTGGAGTAATTGGGAATGCGTACCCGTTGTTTCATGAGGTCTTTGATATCGTCCAGCGTAAATCGAGGAAGATTCAGAATTTCAGTGGCTACCGGTTCTTTGGAATCTCCGGTGAGCTTCAGAGTATTGGTCGTGGTCAGGCTTCCACTGATCTCATTTTTTACCGAACCGGATAACTCGGTTTCCAACTTGCCGGAGTGACGAGCATCCATGCCTCCCGAGAGCTGGGTATCCAGGTCAAAAGGACGTATGGGGTTTAAGTTATGAGTGTAGCTGGTGGGTATTTTGGGTGTACTCATCCTAGGTGGTTATTGGTTATGGTTCACCTAAGGTAGTTAAAAAAATGTAAAAAAAGAAGTATAACTACCTAAAAAATAGGAAGTTATAAATTTTGTTTATACTTGTAATAAATTGACTTCTTACTAAAATTTCAGTTGTTTCAGCCGAATTGACCATTCTTACTTTTAAACACTGACCAAAGTCATATTTCGGATTAGATGTGCACTATACATTTGTCTCAAACCTTTTAAAACAACCGTTATGAGCACACTAGCACACTTAGAGAAAGACTTCAATGATCATATTATGGGATATTCAGCCATTGGCATTATTATCTCTACCTGTTTGGGAGGAATAGCCGTGATGGAAGCCTTGACTTTTGGCAATGGATTAGTACCTATGTTTTTTGTTTTATTGGCCGTTTCAATTTGTGCAGCTCATAATGCAGCCATTCTTACCGTTCAAAAACCCACGATTATTTTTCGACTACTTGTTGCCAGTACGGTAATCAATTCACTAATTATTGTAGGCGCTTTACTTCTGAGCTAAACTGTCTCTGGCAATTATAAGAAACAAAAAGTACCAAACGAAACGACCATAACTTGAAAGTCCGCTTGATAGCGGACTTTTTTGCGATTCATAGAATTTTATTTAAACCTTTTCATGCATTTCGATTCCAAGCATAAACGAAAAAGCTCAAATTATGCAAACACAATTTCGCAAAGAAGCGGTTTTGATTGTTCTACTGATCATTGGTCTTACAGGATCAGGATTCATGGAAGCCCCAATGGTGGACGACTGGCAACGGCTGGGTTCCCGAAAAGTCAATTATCTATTGGATCGTGACGTGATCAAGGTGACTCGAAACGAGGGTACATTCACGAAACTGAAAATCAAAGTAACCGGAGGATCTTTAAACATGCATAGGATCATTGTGCACTACGGAAACGGAACCCGTGATGTGCTGCTAGTCAAAGAAAATTTTAGACGCGGTGGAAGAACACGAGTGCTAGACTTGCGAGGCAATCAGCGGGTGATTCGGGATGTCATTTTTTATTACGACACCAAAGATCGTTCACGTCGGCGAGCCACGGTGCACTTATATGCGCGGTAAGAGGTACTCAGGAGTCGCATGATTCAATTCAAGAGCGCTGCTACCCGATCATAGTCCTCCTGAGTTAAAACTTCCGTCCAGGTCGTAGGTTGATCGCCCGAATAAAGGGCCAGATAGGTGACCGAACTGGTTTTACTGGAAGCATGCCAATGTTCGGTATTGGGTTTACAGCTGATTACATCCCCAACCCGCATCCGAATTGGTTGTTTACCACGTTCCTGATAATATCCTTCTCCTTCAACCACAATCAATACCTGCGGTGATTGGTGCTTATGCCAGTCTAAGGTGGAATTGGCTTTAAACGTTGCTTTGGTCAGGTGATAGTCGGCCTCAAGGTCGTCATTGAGAAGTCCGTTAAGCCAGGCATCCCCTAAATAATGCGCGTTTGGTGCTCGATTTCCTAAGGTGTGGTAGGATGCCACTTGGTAATCCTCAGTTTGTGCGAGTAAAGTAAAAGGAATGCAGAGCAAGAGGATGAGTAGCGATCGTATCATGATTTTCTTTTTTAATTAAATATAGCAAAATAAGGGAATTAGAAGGATAAGCTATTTAGTGGGACGCTGTTCCCCCAACTGAAACCGGGCTTTTGTCGCTTTTGATTGCAAATTAAAAGAGTATTATAGCTAGTGCAGAATTATCCTTCGGCTGATCCTGACAGGAAGTTGTGGTACTTCAATTGTTCACTAAACGTGCTTGCTTATTGTCCAGGATTATCCTTCGGCTGATCCTGACAGGAAGTTGTGGCACTTCAATTGTTCACTAAACGTGCTTGATTATTGTCCAGGATTATCCTTCGGCTGATCCTGACAGCACTCCGTGCTGAAAATCAACAAAAGAAAACTCGTCTTCAAAAAACATCAGCCCGCTATGTTTTTTGGTACGTTTCGTTTTCAACTTTTTGTTGATTTATTCGTGATCACAGCAGGATTAGATATCCTTAACGCTTAATGTTGCAATTAAGAAACCGTGAAGCTGTCGCTTCATGTTTTTTTATTCCTTTTGCTTACAAAAGCGAGCTTTTGACGCATTACGAAATAAAAAAAACCGTGCCATTGGCACGGTTTCTTGAGTGTCGTGATCGCAGCAGGATTCGAACCTGCGACCGTCTGCTTAGAAGGCAGATGCTCTATCCAGCTGAGCTATGCGACCCTGTGAAGTATAGCGAAGCTGCCAGTCCGTCCGCAGCGAAGCGAAGCCGGAAGCTATGCGACCTTTTCCTTAGAGGAGTGCAAATATACTCACATTCTTAAAAAGGGCAAGGTATGAAACTATTATTTAGCTATTCACTTTCTGGGTGTGGAGCACCACTAATTTCTTATCGCGATCCCGTGTGAAAAAGAGATAGTCTGGACCTCCATCTTTCCACTTCAATTGGCTTCTTAATTGAGCAACCGTTTTGGGAAAATTGCGCGTACTGATATGTGCTCGGTCCAGTAGAAGCTGTTTTCGTAAGCGTTTATCAAAGGGATATATCGCCTTTATCTCAAATTTTCTCCCCGGAAAATCAATCTCTTTATCAGCAGTATACAAATGACTGTTCACGTGCAGCTTGCCTACCTTAAAATGCTGGCTTAGCCATTGAAATGCACCGGCTTTAAGCAAAGCGGCATGAGGCTCATAAAGATATTGCTGAGGGTCTTCATAAAAGGCTTCCGCATTCTCTAACTCGTCCCGACCGATGTGGATCACTTGGCTTTGGTCTTCTTGCAATAGGGCTATGATGATTTTGGGTGTGCCTTCCATTGTTTCGCTTCGAATATCCCATACTAATTCTTTAACCTCCTGATCTACAGCGATAATGTGAATCGCATGTACCTGGTTCAACTCCTGGAGTCCAGCTTGGAGGTCAAGCATGGGAGAGGTTTTCACCAATAATCGACCAGTCTTCGTCAACAGGGCATCTAAATGTTCAGGCACATTGGGGATACAATCACCCAACAAGAACACTTTCTGGCGTTGTGCATCCCGACGGGAGGGATCAATATATAATACATCGTAGAGCTCTTCACTATTTAAAAGGTGTTCAAGTCCGTCGCCCGCAGTGATGGTGACATGATCGATCCCCATCACGGCGAAATTATGCCGGACCAAAGTGGCCAGCTCAGGATTTAGTTCAAAGTAGTGCACTTCGAGGTTTGCTTTCGCGAAAGCATAAGCATCCACCCCAAAACCGCCGGTCAGATCAGCAATTTTTTGATGCTGCGTCAATGACGCTTTATAGTTAGCGGTGATTTCAGAAGAAGTCTGCTCCAGATTCAACTTAGGTGGGTAGAGTATATGGGCAATATTATACCAAGTAGGCAGTTTTTCTTTGGCTTTTTGCCTACCGTGAATTTGTTCGATCAAAAACTTTTGATCAATTTCCGGAAAGGGATTGCTATTCAATAACAACCTTAAAATGTCTTCTTTTTCATGCGCCCTGATGAAGTCTTGAATTTCCTTATTCAAAAGCGGATGACTCATTACAAATTGCGCGTTAACCCTTTAACGATCTTGTATTCGGATAAGAATTCTTTAGCGATCACCTTAAGCGCAGTATAGGTAGGAATGGCAATGACCATCCCGATTACTCCAAATAAGAGTCCGGCGATCAGTATGGTTAAAAAAATCTCCAGAGGATGCGATTTTACGCTGCTGCCAAAAACATAAGGCTGTATAAAAAAGTTGTCGACCACCTGCGCAATACAATATCCAATAAAAACATAAGTAATTTTTGGAAGTATAACCGCCTGAAAATCAGCGTTTAGGTAGCCGGAAGCCGTAAATAAAAGGATGAGCGCACCACCTACCAGGGGACCAATGTAGGGCACCAGGTTCAATGTAGCGCAGAATAAGGCCACCGCCAGTGCATTTTCCACCCGAAATAGGGTTAAAACAATGGCGTACATGGCAAACATCAGCATTACCTGTATGAGTAACCCAATGAAATAGCGCGAAAGCAGATGCTTGATCTTTTCAAATATGGTCAAAAAGCGGTGTTCTTCTCCGCGATCTGAAAAGGCGAGGATCGCATTGGTCAGTATGCGACTGTCCTTTAAAAAGAAAAAGGAGATGAAGATCACTGAAAAGATCCCGAGTACTGCCGATCCTAGATTCCCGATGATGCTATTGAGAAAGCGAGGGATCATTGCAAAATCGATGTTCTTGATGAAATCTGCTTCACGTATCCCTTCTACGATGGTCATTCGGCTTACGCCAAAGTATTCTGCAAGTTCGCCATAGATCCGATTAAGATTCAAGCGAACTTTATCAAAGTCAATTTCCGCCAGATGCTGACTTTGGGAGATGACCACTGGGATAAGTAAGGACATGATTCCGGCAATGATTGTAATGACGAAAAGTATAGTGGTTACTGAGGCGAAGGTGTCGCTAAATTTCAACCGTAACTTTAGGAAAGCCACCACCGGACGTCCAATGAGTGAGATTACCGCTGCGATGGCAATAAAGATCAATACACTTTGAATGATATAAAGAAATACTAGCAGTAGGGTGATTCCGCCTAAGATCGCCAGCGCGCG
Source organism: Flavobacteriaceae bacterium YJPT1-3 (assembly GCA_029866965.1). Lineage (GTDB taxonomy): Bacteria > Bacteroidota > Bacteroidia > Flavobacteriales > Flavobacteriaceae > Croceiramulus > Croceiramulus getboli. Next base: position 2,341,994 of record CP123444.1, read on the forward strand.
CAGGATGCCGTAAGCAATGGTTTTGGAAGTCATGGGTCAAAGATAGTATAAATTGACAGCCCTTAAGTGATCTTCATTCAGTGCTCAAAAGCATACTTGAGAATATTGGCGCCCATACGCAAGGCCAGGAGCCGGACCTCTTCCGGATCATTGTGAATTTCCGGATTTTCCCAACCATCACCCAAATCAGATTCAAAGGTAAAGAGCAATACCAATCGCTCCTCATAAAATAGGCCCAGCGCCTGGGCGGGTAGTCCGTCATGTTCGTGAATCTTAGGTAAACCGGATGGGAAGGAGTAAGCCGATTCAAAAATAGGGTGGTCTGCAGGTATTTCCTGTAGCTCCTGATCAGGAAAAACTTTTTTCAGTTCTTTTCTGAGGTAGGGTTCCATCCCGTAATTGTCATCGATATGTACAAAACCTCCGCTTTGTAAGTACAAGCGTAGATTCTCGGCATCCTCTTGGCTAAAAAAAATATTGCCATGGCCCGTCATAAACACCCAGGGGTATTGAAAAAGATCGATGCTGCCTACGGCCACTTCTTGGGGTTTGGCTTCAAGCGTAGTTCCAATTTCCCGGTTACAAAACGCAATTAAATTGGGCACCGCTGTTGGGTTGCTGTACCAATCTCCACCGCCCTGATATTTGAGGATGCCCAATTGTTGAGTCCATCCGGTGTACCCCAGAAAACAGAGTAGGAGAAGTGTAAGGATTGTAAGTTTTGATTGCTGCACCGACTTATTGTTTGTATCAAAATAACACATTTATGTCCATAAAAGGTATCTCACTGCTCCTTCTTTTGGTTTCACTCCTGACTTTTCCTTTCAAAAAACAAGAACGCGAGATTACAGAAGAAGGTGTATTTCCTCCGTTTGTACTTATTCAATTATTTACCTCTCAAGGATGCAGCAGTTGTCCACCGGCAGACAGTCTTTTGTCTGAGGTAGCAGAGCAGTACGAAAGTGATAAGGTGTTCGTCTTGTCCTATCACGTAGATTACTGGGATCGTCTGTGCTGGAAAGACCCTTTCAGTCAAAAGGCATTTACTGAAAAGCAACAAGACTATGCCGGTTATTTTCATTCTCGGAACATATATACCCCTCAGGTGGTTGTAAATGGTCAGGATGAGTTTGTGGGCAGCAATCGCTCAGAAATGCGCGCACAAATCAATAAATATAAGTCGGTTAAGGCTCCAGCCTCCTTATCGATTGAATCTAAATCCAGAGACCATAATCAATGGATGGTTGAATATGAGCTTGATGGGATGAGTGAAAAAGAGCTTTTTGTAAAAATGGCAGTAGTCGCCAACGAACGCACCACCCAGGTGAAGCGAGGAGAGAATAGCAATCGTACCCTAACCAACACCCATGTGGTTCTGCAAGAGATCAGACAGAAAATATCAGACTCAAAGGGCTCTATTACAATTGGGTTAATTGATGGTCTATTAAACCACAAGAATCTTAAAGTGATTGCCTATGTACAAGGGGAGTCCGGACCCATACTGGCCGCAGATCAAATTACATGGACAGAATAAATGTTGTACTTTAAGGAGCGATGGTACGCCTTCGCGAAATACAACCTGTACTCCACGTTAGAGACGTAAAACGAGCTTTAGCCTATTATGCCCTAATTGGTTTCGACTCTGTTTTCACTGATGATGAAGCCAACCCGCACTATGCCGGAGTGGCTCGAGATGGAATCGAAATTCACTTGCAATGGCACCACGCCTCAGAGTGGGAGGTCGATATCGATCGGCCTCAGATCAGAATTCTTACGGAAGGCGTAGATGCGCTGTATGAAGAACTTCAATCTAAGGTAAAGATCAGCTCTGGAGGACAACTGCGCGATACGGCATGGGGTACGCGAGAGTTTGGCATTTACGACCCCGATCAAAATGCATTGATCTTTTATACCGATAAATAGGCTCACTCCTCGATTATATCACTCGCGTTTCTCGCCGCTTCTAATTCTTGGGCGTACAGTTCGCGTCCCAATTGAGCCAAAAAGGGAATCCCAATGTCTTCATAGGCATAATTATCATCATTGAATACATTATTGGGATTAACGAGTAGGGTTGCAGTAAGTAGAAATTCAATATCATTTTCGATATCAGCGATATAGGCCACATCGGTCAGGGTGCCGTAGGCATAACCTACTTTGTTAAAGATTTTCAGGTTATTCGGGATGCGTTCTTGAGTGTCACCATAGATAAAGAACTTTCCATAACTATCGTAGTATTCCTCGGGGTCGTAGCCTTGCGCTCGAGGAAGTTTCTGCATGGCTCCATAGAGAAACAGAAAAGTCTCATCGTCCAGTTGCAGACCTTGCCTGCCCTCATACTGGTCTGGAAAGATCACCCTGCGCATCAAGGCTTCCTGACTACGGATGGGGAAATAATTCTTGTAAGTAAAATTAAAAGGCGCTTCCACACGCTCGCCCTCGTCCAGATAACCCACTCCCTTTTGGAGTCCGTCGAGCCTAAGTGGTTCAATAGGCTTTGAAGTGTAACCGGGTAGGCGAATAGCCGTTTCCTCAGCGCAGGGCAGCGTATCGCAGTGGGGATAGACCAGGATCGCTGCACTTTCTAAACGGTCCGAATTCGCCGTACTGAGGCGATGAGCGATACGAACCGGTCCTATACCCAATTCTTCAAGCCGCTTATTGATGGTATCCTGACCCAACCATTCAAAGAGCCGGTTGTATGCGGCATTATCACTAACCGCAAAAATTGCATTGACATCCTTGCGCACACTACTGACTACACTGTCATTTTCGATACGATAGGGGGTATCTAAGGTAATCATCGTGTCGCCTATGCTCCGGTTGATCAATTGCTCAAGAGCCAAAATCGCAATGGGAAATTTAACCGTACTCGCCGGATAAAAATACTGAGTGGAATCTACCTGATAGCTATAGGTGGTAAGTTCCGGAACTTCTTGCTTAGATCGATCGATCTGCGTGTATAGAATTTGGAGTTCGTAGGTATCCACATCATCCATGACCCTGCGAATACGCTCGTCACTGGAAGCTAAGGCTTTATCCAACGGGGTCTCCGAAGAGCTACTGCAAGCATTGACGACCGATCCCACAATTATGGTTATTAGTATGACAGCGTAAAGGCTCTTCATGATCAGGAGGTCACCGTAGACTTTTCCAGACTTTTCAGCGGAATTTGATTGTGCAGCAAATCGTCAAAGGTCTCTCGTTTTCTGATCAGCTGAGCTTCTCCTTCCTGCCACAAAACTTCTGCGGGTCGGTACCTGCTGTTGTAGTTGCTGGCCATGGTAAAGCAATAGGCTCCGGCATTACTGAACGCTAATATATCCCCCTCACTAATCTCAGAGATCCTTCGATTGTTGGCAAAAGTGTCCGTCTCACAGATATAACCAACTACCGAGTAAAAGCGCTCGCGTCCGGAAGGGTTGGTGATGTTCTCGATCTCATGCTGACTGCCGTAAAGCATGGGGCGAATCAGATGATTGAATCCGCTGTCCACTTGTGCGAATACCGTGGAGGTCGTTTGTTTGACCACATTGACCTGAACCAGGAATTTACCGGCTTCGCTGACCAAAAATTTACCGGGTTCAAAGGCCAGGGTTAAGGGTTTGCCGTACGCTTTCGCGAAAGCGTTAAAACGAGCACTAAGTTTTTCACCTAGCTCCTCGATATTAGTCTCTACATCTCCTGACTTGTACGGTACTTTAAAGCCACTTCCAAAATCGATAAATTCCAAATCGTTGAAGTTGGTGGCTGCCTCAAAGAGGATTTCCGAAGCATAAAGAAATACATCAATATCCAGGATATCACTACCCGTATGCATGTGGATCCCGTTGATGGTCATACCCGTATTGGCAACGATACGCAACAGGTGAGGCATTTGATGGATGGAGATCCCAAATTTGCTGTCGATATGTCCCACCGAAATATTGGTGTTGCCTCCGGCCATAACATGGGGATTGATGCGAATGCACACCGGTATGTGGGGATGTTTAGTACCAAATTGTTCTAAAATACTAAGGTTGTCTATATTGATCTGTACTCCCAACTGAGCCACCTCTTCGATTTCTTTTAAGGAAACCCCATTGGGCGTATAAATGATCTGCTGAGGTTCAAAGCCTGCGGCCAGTCCAAGTTTAACTTCTTGTATAGAGACGGTGTCTAAGCCTGCTCCCAGCTGATGCATATACTGCAGCACCGCGATGTTGGATAAGGCTTTACATGCGTAATTGATGCGCAATTGTTTGACCTTCTTGAATCCGTCGGTTAGGCGTTTGTACTGCGCTTTAATTTGATCAGCGTTGTACACATAGACTGGGCTTCCGTGTTCTTGAGCAATGTTCAAGAGGTCTTGATTGTTCATTTTTATTCAATTAAATTTTAAGCCTACTAAATTAAAAGAGAAAAGCCATTTAGAGGCTTAAATTCTCATAAAATACGGTCTGATCGGCCTAGAATTGGGAAAAGTTTAAAAAAGAAGGCTCTTTTATTCATTATTTTTGTAAAAAACAGACTATGACTTCCACGCTTGCCATGTTTCCGTTAGAATTGGTCGTCTTCCCAGGCGAACAACTGGCGCTGCATATTTTTGAAGACCGCTACCAGCAACTCATTCACGATTGTGAACATGAGCAGATTACCTTTGGTATCCCGGCCTACATCAATAAAAAAATGCTGTATGGTACGGAAGTCTCTCTGGTTAGCGTAGAAAAGCGCTACGACACCGGCGCCTGCGATATCATTTGTCAAGGGGAAAAAGTATTCCGCATTCAATCGTTCTTTAATCAGTGGGGAGAAAAACTCTACGCAGGAGCAGAGATTTCCTTCATGACCGATATTCAAAACGGGAGTTACGGACAAAAAGAGCAATTTCTAGGATTGGTATTTGAACTTTACGACGCTTTGGATGTCAACTTGCCGAAAATTGATCCTCGCGCTATAGACAGCTTCATTGTGGCTCATAAAATTGGACTCTCTCTAGAGCAGGAATTACAGCTGCTCAAAATTCCATCAGAAAAAGATCGCTTTGACTTTCTGATTGAACATCTCAAAGAAACCATTCCGGTAGTAAGAAAGATCAATCGTACGAAGGAATTGATCAAGTTAAACGGGCACTTTAAGAATTTTGATCCGCTCGATTTTGAAGAGTATACGCTGGGGGATCTCTAGCAGCTCAGTTCTAGCCTACCCGCTTAACCTTATTCTGTGATTACGAGGCGACCTCACCAGAATTCTATGGATAAATTACTAGTCGAAACGTCTCCATTTTGTTACTTTTACACCACTTTTTAAGAAATAACGCAAAGGCAATATGAATTTACACGAATACCAGGGAAAAGAAATTTTAAGCAGTTTTGGAGTACGCATTCAGCGCGGGCACGTAGCGACTACACCTCAAGAAGCTGTTGATGCAGCTAAAAAGCTTACGGAAGAGACCGGAACCGGATGGCATGTCATTAAAGCACAAGTGCACGCAGGTGGACGTGGAAAAGGCGGAGGCGTTAAATTAGCCAAAAACATTCAACAAGTGGAAGAGATCGCTGATTCCATAATCGGTATGAATCTGGTGACCCCACAAACTTCTGCGGAGGGAAAAAAAGTACATCAGGTATTAGTCGCAGAAGATGTTTACTATCCTGGAGATCACGAGCCCGAAGAATATTATATGAGTGTTTTGCTCAATAGAAGTACAGGTAAGAATATGATCATGTATTCTACAGAAGGAGGAATGGATATTGAAGAAGTGGCAGAGAAAACGCCGCATTTGATCTTCCATGAAGAAATTGATCCTGCTGCTGGATTGCTCCCTTTTCAAACGCGCCGAATAGCCTTCAATTTAGGCTTGAGCGGAAACGCGTTTAAAGAAATGACCAAATTTGTAAATGCATTGTATACGGCTTATGTCGAGTCTGACTCTTCCTTGTTTGAGATTAATCCGGTCTTGAAGACCAGTGATGAGAAAATCATGGCAGTGGACTGCAAGATGTCTCTAGACGACAATGCCTTGTTTAGACATAAAGATTATCTCGCCATGCGCGACCTCCGCGAAGAGAACCCTGTGGAAGTAGAAGCTAAAGCTGCCGGCTTAAACTACGTTGACCTTGATGGAAATGTAGGTTGCATGGTTAACGGAGCAGGTTTGGCTATGGCCACCATGGACCTGATCAAGCAGGCCGGAGGAGATCCCGCCAACTTTTTGGATGTTGGAGGTACGGCAGATGCGGAACGCGTAGAAACCGCTTTCCAGCTGATCCTCAAAGATCCCAACGTAAAAGCTATTCTCGTTAATATTTTTGGTGGTATCGTTCGCTGCGATCGAGTGGCGCAAGGAATTGTCGATGCCTATAAAAATATGGGAAACATCAATGTGCCCATCATCGTGCGTCTACAAGGTACCAATGCCGATTTGGCTAAGGAGCTCATTGACAACAGTGGACTTGATGTGCAGAGCGCTATAGAGTTCCAAGAAGCTGCAGATAAAGTACAGGCAGTATTGAGTTAGACAAGGACTGACTGCTTTTAAAATAAAAACCGCCTTTGTAAAGGGCGGTTTTTTTATGGATGTTTATTAAAGATTGATTTTCAAGGACTTAAATGTTAAATATTTGTAAATATTGGATTTTACTGTAACGATTGAGGGGAGCCACTCGTCTTTTAAATGAACATCAATCTAAATCGAATATTTATGAAAACAATCAAAACCGTACTTGTTGCTTTAGCATTTATTGCAACAGGAGTACTTTCAGCAAGTACTATCACAACCAAAGCTGAGAAACCAACGACCATTTCCGAAAAAATAGGCCAATTATTAGAGGCGCCTAATTTTGAAGTGGAGAAGGAAATGACCGCAGCAGTTACCTTCGTGGTCAATGATCAAGACGAAATCGTAGTACTTACTATCGATACCGATGACGAGTTTGTAGCCAGATATATTAAATCTCGCTTAAACTATAAGAAATTAGACGCGTCTGCGAACAAGGGTGAGCAATTTACCGTTCCGGTACGTATTGTTCCTGAGGAGGCGTAACACCTGATCAATCAAACAATAATCTTGTTTTAAGAACCCGGTTTTTTCAAGCCGGGTTTTTTTATGTGCTGCCTTTGAGTGCCTGGTTTTTTTGAGGCTGTTTTAGGAGGCATTGGTCCGCGCAGATGAATAACTAAACCATTCAGGAAATTTCGTAACACCTGATCTCCGCATTCCATGTATTTGGGATGAGTCTCCTTTCTGAAGAATGCGCCCAATTCGCTTTTGGAGATGGCAAAATCTGCCTTCGCTAAGATGGCGACGATATCGTCATCACGGAGTTTAAGCGCCACTCTTAATTTTTTGAAAATGTCATTATTTGTCAAAGCCATGAGGCAAAGTTACGCGAAGCATAAATGTCACATAACCGACAATATGGCAGTATATTTAAAAAATAAAATGCCATTATGACGTAAATCTGTTATGGTATTTTTTTTGACTATTAGGTATAAAAACAAGGAAGTTTAATTAAAAAATTAGGAGATATGAGTTTAGTAAAAAGAAATCAGGACAATTGGCTACCATCAATTTTTGACGATATGTTTAAAACGGATTGGTTAGGAGGAACGACGAATGTCAACAGTATAGGCGTGAGTATTCCTGCAGTAAACATCATTGAAAATGACGACGATTTTAAGGTCGAAGTTGCTGCTCCGGGAATGTCTAAAGAAGACTTTAATATTGAATTAGACAACGACATGCTGACCATCGCGGTAGAAAAGCAAGAAAACAACGAGCATAGTGAAAAAGATCGCTACACACGGCGCGAGTTCAGCTACACGCATTTTAAGCGTGCCTTCAGCTTACCCGAAACCGTGAAAAGTGAAGACATTGCCGCCAAATACGAAGATGGTGTGCTACGAATTACCTTGCCCAAACGTGAAGAGGCCAAGGTTCAGGCGAAGCGTTTGATCGACGTTTCATAGATTGATTGGTTGGTTTTAAGTGGAAAACGCCCCTTTATGGGGCGTTTTCGTTTTTATAATTTGCAGGAGTTTATTCCTCGACATCCATCTCTAGTTCTTGCTCTGTAGGTACATCAGCATCCTCCGATGCTCCCTTCAGGTACTTGTCTAAGAACTTCAGGGTCCGTTCATAGGCTTCAATCTGATTCTCCTTTTTTACGAAACCATGACCTTCATCTTCAAATAGCACGTATTCTACCGGCACTCCATTTTGACGTGCTCCTTCCACGATTTCGTCGCTTTCCACTTTGAGTACGCGTGGGTCTTGAGCCCCCTGAAGTACAATCAAAGGTTTGGTTATTTTATCGGTATGAAAGAGAGGAGAGATCTGCTTCAATCTTATGGAATCTGACGTGTATGGATTTCCCATTTCTTCGTAAAGGGCATCCTTAAACGATTCCCACCAGGGCGGAATACTTTTTAAAGTCCGCATCCAATTAGTAACTCCAAATAAATTCACGCCTACATCAAATTCTTCCGGCGCACTCGTTAGGGCAGCCATGGTCATAAATCCGCCATAAGATCCTCCAATGATTCCAATTTTATCAGCATCGATCTGAGGCTGAGTCGCCAACCAGTCTTTTCCGGCAATCACATCCTTAAGGTCTTTATCTCCATGGTTCTGATCGTCCATGCGGTAAAATGTCTTACCATAACCACTACTACCGCGATTATTGACGGCCAATACTGCATAACCATGATTGACCAGGTATTGAATGACTGCACTGAAACCTCTTCTCGACTGCCCTCCGGGCCCACCATGTACCCAAACCAAAGCCGGAACTTTTTCCTCAGCGCTGGCTTGCTTTGGTAGATAATAGATCGCTGGTATTTCCAGGCCGTCAAAAGAAGGATAACGAACCACTTCAGCTTCGACAAGATGCTCCTCGTCGATGTCTTCATTGAGCGTATCCGTAATGGGCGTCAGGTTTTTAGACTGCAGATCATAGACGTACATATTGGTGGGCATATTGGAGCCACCTACACGAATAATGGCCTTGGTTTCGTCAGGCGAAAAGGAGAAGTCCACGATCTCTTTACCTTCGAAACTTGGAAGATCCAGTGTTTGTCCACTGGCAACTTCCTTCACCTCAATGACATTTTTGGCCTCTTCATTAGAGAACGTGATGCTGTAGGTCCCTTGGCGGCTTAAGCCGAATCCTACAATATCCCAATCTTTGGAAGCGACCACGCTACGTTCACCCGTAGCCAGATCATAAGCCATGAGACGAGCGAATTCACTACCAGCATCGGTGGTATAATACAGGGTTTTCCCATCCTTTGAAAAATCCTGAGCCTGATTGGCACTTTGTTCCGTATTCACTTTGGTTTCGGCACCACTGCTTAAATCGATCAAAAAGAGATCAGAGTCATTCGTATTGATGGCCTTAGAAACAGCCAGGTATTTTTCATCATCGCTCAAGGGTCCCAGATCATAGGCCTTAGTGTTGTTATAGAGTAGTTCCGGCTCAAACCCTTCCGTATCCATAGCGTAGAGATCCATTTGTTTGCCGTTCTGCTTATTACTCAGATAATAAAAGCCGGTATTGTTCTTATTCCAGCCGCGAAATAACGCCCGGCCTTCTGCACTGGTCAATCGGCGAACTTCTTCTCCGTCCTTCATGTAGATCTTATAGATTTCATCTCCATTCCCGTCCATATCAAACAAGATGCGCTCGTCATTAGGAAAATAGGATAAGGCAAAAACAGAGGCGCTATCCGATTGGGTCACCGGACTGAATTCACCCCCTTCAGCGGGAACGGTGTATAGATTGTAAATCCCGCTACGGTTGCTGTGCACAAGCACCTTGGTATTATCGGGAGAAAAGCTGGCTCCACCTACTGCTTCATTATCCATGAATTGTTCAATGGTATAGGTTTTTAAGGCCGTCTCCTCTTCGGGATTGGACTCGGTTTTACAACTGATCAGCAGCAAAGTCACTCCCAGATACAGACATAGATTTTTCATACGATTATTGGTTGATTGTTGAAGGTTGAAGATACAGAAATTGAACGGCTTACGAAAGACCCTTTTTTCTCGATAGCCCTTCATAGGCAAGGTTACGAACGCAGACAATCAAGGCGCTCATAAGCTTACAAATAGGCCGCTAGCTTGCTGATCGTCTCTTCGTAATCATAACGTATATCCGGGTGGAGAGCTTCACTTTTGTTTTTGGCCAGTGTCCATTGACGCTCCAGGCTATTTCGAAGCACTTTGTTTTTCCTGATACTCGGACGAACTTGGGTCAGCTGTTCACAAAAGTGCAGCAACAAAGCAACTTCAGTCTCCTTATTCTTAGAATACCGGATAAAGGTTTTGGTTTGCTTTAAAATTTTCCGAACACTTTTTTTGATCAAATAGTAGCGCGTGGATTGGATTTGGGCAAAAGACTCCACCATCCATTCTTTGACGCTGGCCACATACGACGGCTCGTGCTCTGCTTCAAAAAGTAAATAGGTAAGTAATTCCTTATTTTCCTTTTTAAATACAGCCATGCGTGCACAGAGGGCGATTAGATCTTCTCTTGGAAGTTCTTTGAGTGCACGTCTGAGATCGGGGAGCTTAGCGGCTTTCATGGGGCAAACATCGACAATTATTGTAAATTTCCTTTTCGAGTAGCACTAAAGAATCCAAAACAAAGCGGAAACTATGAAATCAAGACGTCAGTTTTTACAGCAAACCGCCTTGGCCGGAGCAGCTTTGACCGTTGCACCTTCCTGGAGCTTGTCGGCTTCCTCATCGGGGGGAAGATCCGCTTCGCGTTGGGTTGATCGGGCTGGGACTGCGAGGGACTAATCATTTGAATAATTTACTCCAACGCCAGGACATTCAGGTAACGGCAATTTGTGATATTGATGCTAAACGCAATACCCTTGCTCTAGAACTGATTGAAAAGGCAGGGCACTCCAGACCGAAGGTGTATGGAGCACACGAGACTGATTATCTGGCCCTGCTCGAGCTAAAAACAGTGGATGCCGTCATCATTTCTACCCCCTGGTTATGGCACACCCGCATGGCGGTCGATGCTATGCAGGCGGGGAAATACACGGGAGTAGAGGTATCTGCGGCGAATACCCTGACTGAATGTTGGGATTTGGTCAATACTCATGAGGCAACCGGTAGTCATCTGATGATCTTAGAAAATGTCAATTTCCGTCGGGATGTAATGGCCGTACTAAATATGGTGCGACAAGGAGTGTTTGGTGAACTGTTGCACTTTCGGTGCGGTTACCAGCACGATTTGCGTTTCGTTAAATTTAATGACGGGAACACCGCCTATGGCAAGGGAGCAGAATTTGGGGATAAAGGAATTTCTGAATCTAAATGGCGCACTCAACATTCCTTAAAGCGCAATGCTGACGTTTATCCCACCCATGGGGTAGGACCGGTTACGGCCTTCTGCGATATTAACCGAGGGAATCGTTTTGTCAGCATGACTTCGCATGCGACCAAAGCCAGAGGCCTGCATAAATACATCGTCGATACGGCTGGAGCTGATCACCCCAATGCCGCTCTGGAATGGAAACAAGGCGATATCATTACCTCTACCATTGATACGGCCAATGGAGAAACCATCATCGTCACCCATGATTGCAATTCACCGCGCCCGTATTCCCTGGGTTTCCGGGTTCAGGGTACCGAAGGCCTTTGGGAGGTTGACGGCAGTAGGATTTATGTGGAAGGCGTTAGTGAGCCTCATCGTTGGGACGATGCACAAGCCTGGCTGGATAAATACGATCATCCTTTATGGAAAAAGTATGGCGCTTTCGCGGAAGGTTCCGGTCACGGGGGCATGGACTTTTTTGTGTTGAATGCTTTTGTGGAGTGTGCAAAGCAAAATAGTGCTCCACCACTGGATGTTTACGACGCGGCTGCCTGGAGTGCGATCACCCCCTTATCGGAGAAGTCGATCGCGGCCAAGGGTGAGCCGCAACTTTTTCCTGATTTCACCCGTGGACTCTGGATTCAAAGAGCGCCTTATCCCTGGATGAACGATAGCTATTAAGAACGATGATGCGAACGCGAGCCCCGGGACGTATTTGTTTGTTCGGAGACCATCAGGATTATCTGGGGTTACCCGTCATTGCCTGTGCGATTGATCGCTTCATCACCGTGGAAGGGAATCTTAATCAGCATGATCAACTTCACATTGAACTGCCCGATTTAGGCACCTCTCCGAACATCAAACTTCATCAGGAAGCCGTGAAGCCGGGAGATCATCTTCAATCGGCTGTGAACGTGTTGTTGAACAAGGGTTACTCTATAAATCAGGGAGCGGAAGTGAGCATTCAAGGAAATGTGCCTATCAACGCAGGTCTTTCCAGTTCCTCCGCCATGACCGTAGCCTGGGTACATTGGCTCCTTAAAGCCTATGATGACGCTGATGCGTGGAGTCCAGAACAGATCGCAGAACTGGCCTACCAGGCGGAAGTGGTGGAGCAACAAGCCTCGGGTGGCCGCATGGACCAATACACCAGCGCTTATGGAGGTGTGGTCTATATCGAGACAGAAAAACAAGGGGCCATTACCGAACTTACGAGCTTGCAAAAGCACATGATCGATACGCAAGTCGCACTAATCATCGGGGTCTCCGGAATACCGAAACAGACTGACGCCCTACTGAAAAAAATAAAGGATCAGGCGTTGGAAGCGGTAGCCATCGTTAAAAAAGCTTTTCCCAAATTTGATCTTAAAGCAGCCCTGGTGCATGAGTACGATCAGTATCAAACCCTTTTACCAGCTTCTCTTAAATCCATATTTTATGCGGCTTTGAAGAATCATCAGCTCACCCAACAAGCCGCGCAAGAATTACGCAAAGACGCTCCCGATTTAACCCGATTGGGTGGATTGATGAATGAGCATCATCAGGTACTACGGGATAACTTAAAAATAACGGTACCTCGAATTGACGCTATGATCGAAGCAGCTCTGAATACCGGCGCTTTGGGAGCCAAAATTGTAGGCTCAGGAGGGGGAGGCAGCATTTGCGCATGGGTGGCTCAAGAGAACCAGCAGGCTATAGAGAAAGCATTGATAAAAGCAGGCGCCGTTGAAGTAGCTGCGGTTCAGATCAGTCCGGGAACTCTAGAATTATGACTACTTCTTTGATCATTTTGGCAGGCGGCGCCTCCACTCGCATGAAAAAATCAACAGGACAAGCGCTGGATTCTTCGCTAGTTCAGCAGGCCAACGCACGTAGCAAAGCATTGATCCATGTGGGTGACCATCCCATGTTAGATTATCTGTTGTATCAGGCAAAGCAAGGAGGCATATCAAGGGTATTTATAGTGACCGGGCCGGATGCCGCACTTTTTAAGGCCTATTTTGGCCAGAAGGACCGAGACAATTCCTATCATGGTCTCCAGATCAATTTTGCCACTCAGCATATTCCTCAGCATCGCTCGAAACCCTGGGGTACAGCCGATGCTGTGTTCCAAACCATGGACCAGTATCCCGAACTACAAAGGAGCTCTTTTCTGGTCTGTAACTGTGATAATCTCTACAGCGAAGGAGCCTTCCACGAGCTGATCCACACAACTGAGAAGCATGCCCTGATCAGTTATGATCGCCAGGCGCTCCAGTTTCCGGAATCGCGTATCGCTCGTTTTGCCTTGCTTAATTTCAATGAAAAGGACGAATTATTGGGTTTGGTAGAAAAACCCGAATTGAAAGCCATGTCCAGCTATAAACAGAGCGATGGCAGCTTTCGCGTAAGCATGAATATCTTTAAATTTCAAGGGGAGAAATTTTGGCCTTTTGTAAAGAATTGTCCTGTGAACCCGTTACGAGAAGAAAAAGAACTACCCTCGGCCATCGAGGCCATGATCGCTCAGGGAATCACTGTAAAAGGGCTGCCCCGCGCAGAACACGTGCCCGATCTGACGGCAAAGGAAGATATTTTACAAATGAAGTCCTATCTTTCAAACCACATGGCCAAGCTCAATTGGTGATGTTAAATCCTAGCCTATGATCGATCTGTCTACCCTTGACATCATTATCATTATTGCTCTTTTTTCCATCATTCTGATTATCGGTTTTTCGGTGGGTCGTGCCTCCGGAAAGGACACCGCACAATACTTTCTTTCCGGGCGTAATATGCCCTGGTGGTTGCTGGGTCTCTCTATGGTAGCCACCACCTTTTCAACCGATACGCCTAACCTGGTTACCGATATTGTGCGCACCAACGGGGTTTCCGGGAATTGGGTGTGGTGGGCCTTTCTTATTACGGGCTTATTGACCGTATTTGTCTACGCCAAACTCTGGCGCAAGTCGGCGGTCAAGACCGATATCGAATTTTACGAATTGCGCTATGGGGGAGCTCCTGCTCGATTTCTTAGGGCATTCCGTTCCATCTATTTAGGCGTTCTTTTTAATGTGTTGGCCATGGCCGGAGTGACTTTGGCAGCGATAAAGATCGGTCAGGTGATGTTGGGATTAGCGCCCGAAACTACCGTGCTTATTGCCGGTCTGGTCACCGTGGTGTTTAGTGCTATTGGTGGATTTAAAGGTGTTGTCTACACTGATTTTATTCTCTTTTTTGTGGCCATGACCGGAGCCATCGGTGCGGCCATTTATATTGTCGGTTTACCCCAGGTTGGAGGATTGGATGCTATGATCGCTCATGAAAACGTACAGGACAAGCTTGATATCCTCCCGGCCTTTGATGACACCGAGATGATCATTACCCTGCTCGTTATTCCTTTGGCTGTGCAGTGGTGGAGCTCCTGGTATCCTGGGTCGGAGCCCGGAGGCGGTGGGTATGTGGCCCAGCGGATGTTAGCAGCACAAGATGAAAATCACGCCATTGGAGCTACGTTCTTTTACAACATCATGCATTACGCCTTGCGCCCCTGGCCCTGGATCTTAGTCGCGCTGGCTTCTTTAATTGTCTTTCCTGATCTGGCCAGTATTCAGGAGGCGTTTCCTAATGTGACCGAGGATAAACTGGGTCAGGATTTGGCGTATTCTGCCATGCTGACCTTACTGCCCAGCGGTTTGCTGGGTCTGGTATTGGCTTCTCTGGCAGCGGCGTATATGAGTACGATTAGCACCCACCTGAACTGGGGGGCCTCCTATGTGGTCAATGATTTTTACGCCCAACAGGTTAGGCCAGAGGCTTCAGAAAAGCATTTGGTTTTGGTGGGAAGGATCACCACCGTGATTTTGATGATCATTAGTGCTAGTATCGCTTTGGCCCTGACCAATGCGCTTCAATTGTTCGATTATATACTGATGTTCGGGGCGGGAACTGGACTTATTTTCATCCTGCGCTGGTTTTGGTGGCGCATCAATGCCTGGACAGAGATCAGTGCCATGCTGGCCAGCGGATTGATTTCTTTGTTGCTCGTATTCACGCCTCTGGGTGAAACATTATTTGGGGCTGAAGGTTGGCTTCCCGCCTACGCGAAGTTTCCCTTCGTTGTGGTCTGTACGACCATAATCTGGTTATTGGTGACCTACCTCACGCCACCCGAAAGGAACTCGACCCTATTTCGATTTTACCGGCGCACTCAACCCGGCGGGCCGGGCTGGGAAAAGGTTCGAAAAGATGCCTTGATCGCTGAAGAAGAAATCGTAGAAGACCGATCGGAATGGAGTGTGCCTTCAGGCATTATAGCCATGTTAATTGGCTGTGTGCTGATCTATTCAGCCATGTTCACTACCGGATACCTGATCTACGGTCGTATGACTCAGGCGCTCTTGCTTGGAGGAGTTTGTATAATCGCAGCATTCGCCCTCATACGGGTGTGGAAACGTATCCGAGGTCGGGTCTTGTGAGTATTCAAAACAGAGTCCAAGACCGCTAGTCCAGACCCAATTGGGTTCGCAGGGACTCGTCAGCCGTGCCGTTCTGGCGCCAGTAGGGAGTTTTTAGACGTTCTTTACGCGTGGCTGTGGTGGTCATCTGCTTGGCGTTAGGACCGAAGCCACTGGTAAATGATTCTTCCCAACCCGTGATTCCAAATGGAAAAGTCGTTTCGTAAAAGAGGGTGAGCTTTCGCGAAAGCGAAGGAAAATCGATGGTATAAACACCGGGCTTATGACTAACCTTAGCCGTATAGGCCTGTATCTTCTGATGCTTGAGTCGGAGATACTCCAAATTAGGGATGATCTCCAGCGTTCCGGTGGGTAATTCATCGGGATTTACCCGGAGCAAGGTCCACAGTTCATTTTCGAGGATGGTCTTGGGTAGGCTGTAGTGTTGATCGGCCTCCCCTTCAAAATAAGAATGGGCCTGTATCTCAAACTGCTCCCGATTATTGATCTGAGCATAGACTTGACCGCACCACTCTTGAATACTGTTGGTGACCTTAATCGCATGGTCCTCGCTCGACAAAGGGAGGAAAGTGCTGTTCATGATGGAATACGGATAAATACCGGTCACAAAATTCTTAGTGCTGTTCAATTTGAGTACAGGCACGTTTGAATCCTGTTGCTGGTCTGCCTTGACCTGTTGATCCGGTAAAAAATCTTCGGTGACATAAATAAGTACGGCGGTTCCTTTACGGAGTTCTCCGTAGCGGGCTTGTTCAAGAGTATATGAGGATATTTCAGCTTCGCCGGCGAACCAATAGTCTTTAAACTCATCGCTAAGGCTTCGAAGTTCAGCTTCTGCCTCATAAGCGCTGGGGGCTAAAGCTTCTGAGACTTTGGAGACGCCTTGTTGAGCAAGGTGTTGCTCTTTATTGGTTTGACAGCTTAGGAACAATACGCTCAGTAGAAGAAAGGTGTATTTCATGGGTGTGAAGACTTGAATTTTTACCTCCTTAAGATACGGAATTAAGCCATTAGACTGCGGCTAGTTCCATAAGCATCTTATAGACCAGATGGGTTGGAAAACCCATAACTGTGTTAAAGGATCCTTCAATTTTGGTCACGGCTACATGGCCTAGCCATTCCTGAATGCCATAGGCTCCCGCCTTGTCCATGGGATTCCCGTTTTTCACGTAATAGATCATTTCTTCCTCACTTAAGTCACGTACATGCACCGTGGCCATGTCACTGGCGGTCACGACTTCTTCGGTGTTCATGCCGCAAATGGAGGAAATGACGGTGTGCTCTTTGCCGGAGAGGCTTCTTAGCATGCTGTAGGCCTGCATTTGCGATTGTGGCTTACCCAAGGCTTTTCCTTCGTGCCAGACGATGGTATCCCCGGTCAATACGATTTGGTTGGGCTCAATATCATCCTTAAAAGCCAGAATTTTTTGAAGAGCCACGTGCTCTGGAATATGCACTCCGGTCAGTTCAGGCGGAAAGGTTTCATTGATCTCTCTTACTCGGGTCACAAAGTCAACCCCGAGGTCTTTAAGCAATTGTTGTCTTCGGGGGGAGCCACTGGCTAGAATGATGGTTTTTTCGCGTAGTTTTTCTGCAAGCATGAATGGTTTTATGTTAGTCCGAGTGTGAATATAGCCAAAATGCCTACGATCATGGTGAGCTTTAACACTATCGAAAGAAAACCATAGTCCTTCTCTTTTGCCTTCCATATTCTAAAGGCGAAATAGCCCAATGGTCCTACGACGCCGATCAGTAGATGAGCAACCACCCACGAATTGGCGTATAAATACCTGAATAGGTACCACACTAGCAGGATGATGATCAAAATAGTCAATCCGGCAAGAAGATGTTGCGTACGCTCACGTCCGGCAACGATAGGTAAGGTTTTAGATCCGATAAAATGATCGCCTTTGAGATCCTGTAGATCTTTAACCATTTCGCGAAGCCAGTTGAGTAATGCGGCCATAACAGCAATGTCTAAGATGACCATAAATGCGGTCTGTACGGCTTCACTTAAAAAAGGCATCAGGTCAAAGATCCCGACTAATAAGATGCTGAGACCCACCAACAAACTAACCACTACGTTGCCCACCACGGCGATGTGCTTCCAGGAGGTTGCGTAGATGTAGAGCAGGGCAGAGGTAAGCACGAAGAGGAGGGTAAGTTTGGGCTGATGCTCCAAATAGGAGAGGTAAAAACCTAAGCCTACACCGATGATGTTCAATATCAGGTAGGCATTGAAAGCCTTGTTTTCACTAATCCACTTACCGATGAGTACCTGGTTGGGTTTATTGATCCGGTCTGCCTCGAGGTCTTGAATGTCATTGATGATATATCCTGCGGCAGCAATCAATACGGTGGCGAAGACGAGCAGCGCAAAGCGGGAAGGGGTTAAATAGACCGGTACCTCCATCGCTTCCAAAAGACCAAAGCGCACGGTCACTTGAGCAAAAGCGATCATCAATAGATTAGGAAAGCGAATAAGTCGAAGGAGAGACTTCATTACTTGGGTTAGTTTCTAAGCGGGTTAGGCGAGTGCAATTTATTACAATCCTCCAAAACAAAACCATCTCCAGTAAAAAGGGTCTCGAAAACAAGTGAAATTTAGTACGAAGGCTCTGCCTGCAGTCAGCTTTCTTCTAAGTCGTGCACGTAAATAAAAGAATTTTCCACTCTCAGAATCCAGCATTGGAATCTAACAATTCGTTAGTGATGAATAGGACGTATTCTGCATCGCAGGTAGTGCTGCTCGAAAAAGTCCACAATTCATCCTGTATATCCTCTTGTGAATAGACTACTTCATTATCTGACCCGGTAGAGCTATACAACACCAGCGAAGTCAATCCTCGTGATTGGGAAGGGGATATAAAGGCTTCGCTATCAGAAGCAACGGACAGGAATTGTCTCGCACCGGCTTCAATCAAAAACTCCCGATCTTCATCGGTGATCCAAAGGAGATCGATAGTACTGTCATTTTGCACGTAGTACTCTGTTCGAAAGACAGGATCTTCGTCTGATTCACATTGGGTCGCCAGAAGAAAGGGTGCAATCAGAATAAACCAAATCTTTTTCATTGCAGTTCTTTGGGATCTAGATGTAAAACCAGGCTAGTGGTTGCGTCACTCGTTAAAGAGCATTCCAAATAAGGATTCGACAAAAAAAGCAGAGACCTTAAATCTCTGCTTCCTCCGATTGATTGATTGATCAGGTTGATTGATGAACGAATACGGGATTATCCCTTTTTGTCTACGCTGCCTCCTGACATGCTTTTGCTTGGGGCATCGACTTCCTTAGGCTCACCCCAATAGTCTACATCGCCGCCGCTGCTGGCCCGTGCCGTCAGTCGATCAGTTGCATACACGTCAATGGCACCGCCACTGGAAGCATTAGCTACCGCATATTTTGCGCGAAGTTCTTTAGCTTTGATCATGCCCCCACTGGAAACCGATGCCTCTAAGTTTTCTGTACTTCCGGAGACTTGAATATCGCCTCCGCTGCTCACATCAACTTCAATAGTGCGTACTATAGCATCAACGGTCAGGCTACCGCCACTGGATACTTTGAGGTCCAGTTCTTCGCCTTTCAATTGATCTAGAGCGACTACATCAGCACCGCTGTTGGCCCGCAGACCTACTAAGTTCCCCGAATAGGTAACCTTCACTCGTTTAGAAGTAGCTGATGCAATATTTCCATCGGCATATATACGCAATACCCCGTTGCGAACGTCTATTTCGGCGGCATCTACCAGATTCTCATCGGCTTCTAGCACCACCTTAAATTCATCTCCACGTTGCACGTAGACATCCCAGCCGTCACCGGCTTCTATACGATCGAAAGATTCATTCAGCTTGATTTCTTCGGTAATGACATTACCGTTTCCGCGCAGGCGGTTGAGGTCTAAATTAAACGCACAAGAGGTCAGTAAAAGACTGGTCAGGAGCGTGATGAAAAATTTAATTAAGGTGGTCATGGTTGTTGTTTTTTGATTTAATACTGTTGTAAAATTTATTAATTGTGCGCTTTCGCGAAAGCGTAATGGGCTCAATTGTCGTTTTTAAGGGTTGAATTGTATAGCCCGCTCTACTTCTTTCCCATCTTCTCTCACAATCATCGTTTGAGCTCCTTTCACTCCCTGAAATTCAAAGGTGAGCGGTGCCTGGGGATGCTGAAAGTGCTGTTCTCCTATGGGAATGAGTAAAGCGCTCACTTTGCCTGCCTTGATCTGTAAGTGTCCGTCAACAAGTTGAAGCGTCACGTCACCGGTCTTGGGCGCCTGATAGCGGCCTACAAACCGGGAGAGTTGCTCTGTAGATAAGTTTATCGTTTTGATGTCAGACGCCGACATATGATCGAAGCTGAGCACCCTTTTAATCTTCCACTGCTCTTGATTACGTATCCATAAGTGGGTAAACTTAGCCACTCCGGTTTGGTACAATTCCTTTCCCGGCTCCTGGATGTAAAAGGCATGATCGCCGTTTTGAATGACACCGTAAAGTTCCTGATTGTCGTAGAGCGGATAGAGCACTGTACTGCCCGCAATTAATTTTCGGATCGGTTTCTTGTCCGGATCGCACATATTCTTTTCGAAATTCTTTAAAAATGTGTCTTTGCCGTAGGTGACGCCACCCACATCATGGTAGAATTCCAGATCATCAGCCAGCAAACTGGCATTCGATTTCATATCACACTGATTAAAGCCTACTTCAAAAAGCAGACTATCCCGTTGCATGATGGTTCGAAAGAGCTCGTCTTCTTTGCTTACCTGTCCAACCAGAAGCGCCGGAAAGCTGACCAGGAGGATATAGATTGCACAAGTATGGCTACGAATATTCATGAGACTAACCGTTTATACTGTCTGTACTCACCGGGGAAGATTGATCGCGACGCACATCAATAGGCTCATCCTCTTCTTCCCAGTCAGGAGTATCATTATTCTCGTAGGAGCGGTAATTCCATTCATCTTCGTCTTCAATATCCTCGTCACAGGAAGGGCAGACTAAGTCTCCATCGCGCATGATCAGGTATTCCTCTTCCTGACCATTATCCAGCAGGTCTCGATAGCGACTGCTGTTGCGATGGTAGGAGTAGGTATTTTCATCGGCATAAAGCGTCATTCCTTCCGGGAGGGTCAGAATGACCGTTACTTCCTGTTCGCGATAGCGATTATCCACATCCGTAAGGTAAAAACCATCCAGAAGGAGTGTATTTCCGTCGAGTTTATAATTGTATTCTATGTCTTGAGCAAGGGCTTTCCCTTCGTCCCAGTTTCCGCCCTGGGCTCGCTTGTTGATCTGAATTCGAGATATACTGTCCTTAGATGTTCTTACGATAAGACGAACGTCACGTCCATAAAGCTTGCGTTGGCCATCCACACTAAAGATTTTAATATTGCTCGAGCGGTAGGCACCGTCGTTGATGGTTTGATTACCGGCCATTTCCAACCGCAAGGTATCTGATGGCCGGAGATTCAATTCGGTAGTGGAGGATACCTCCCCTTCAAACCCGGTATAGGCAGCCTGACGTATTCCCAGTACACCCAGGGTGATCACTGCAATCAGCCAAAGTCCGAGAAAGGTCAGCTTTCCCGCCAGGGGCATGGACTTCAAATTTCCTACCACGATCTTTAATCCCAAATAGAACAGGAAGAAGAACGGAATTCCGATGGCGAGAAACAGCAATAGCGACACCAGCCAAAAGGGGGTTCCGGTAGTATTCATCATATGAAATTGCTCCATAAGTGCTCCGTCAAAGGCATCCAGAGTACCGGCGGTAAACAGTCCGACAAATAGACCGATCACCGTGGCTCCACCCACAAGGATCAGGAATACACCAATGATCTTTCCGATGATCTTCAATAGGAAAAGAAAGACTTCTCCCAATCGGGTAAACACAGAGCGGGCTCCGTCACGAGCTTTTCTGCCCGCTTTTTCATAGTCTACATTCTTGACACTGTCGGCAACATTTCCAAATCCCTCTTTTACTTTTTGCTGAATATTATCAATGTTAACCGGCTTTCCCGTCATGGCCAATTTCTCTGAAGTGGTTTTGGCTTCAGGTACTAAGATCCAGAGTAGGAAATACAGGAGAATGGGAAATCCGAATCCAAGCAGGACGATCAGGATCATGCCCAGGCGTATCCACAAGGGGTCAATTCCCAGGTAATGACCAAGTCCGCTGGACACTCCGCCGATATAGCTATTATCCGTATCCCGGAATAATTTCTTGCTTTCCCGATAAGCTTTTTGCTTATGGATGGGCTCATCTTCAAAGATTTCTTCGTCCACAGCGTAGTCTTCCGGCTGCCCCATGATCGCGATAACCTGGTCCAGTTCTTCCAGACCGATGACCTGACGTTCATGAGAGATCTTCTCGCTGAACAATTCAGCGATGCGCGCTTCAATATCGGCAATGATCTCATCCTGCCCCTGGGCGCCGGTGAATGAACGTTTTATGGCAGCAAGATAGCGTTGCAGCTTGGCGTAAGCATCTTCATCTATATAGAAAAATAGGCCGGCTAAATTTATGTTAACTGTCTTGTTCATTGTTACTTATTTTTTCGTTTGGTTACTAGCTGGACCGCTCCTTGAAGGTCGTCCCAGGTGGTTGTCAATTCGTTCAGAAAGTGCTTACCGGTTTCGGTCAGCCCGTAGTATTTGCGGGGTGGTCCTCCGGTTGATTCTTCCCAGCGGTAGCTCAGAAGCCCTGCATTTTTCAAGCGTGTCAGTAGTGGATAAATGGTACCCTCTACCACAAGCAATTTGGCTTCTTTTAAAGTTTCCAGTATCTCTGCCACGTAGGCGTCTTCGTCCTTCAGGACCGATAAGATACAGTACTCCAGCACGCCTTTTCGCATTTGTGCTTTTGTGTTTTCGATCTTCATAGATGCTTCATTTTAAATGGTAAAACTGTTCGTTTTTTGAT
Organism: Flavobacteriaceae bacterium YJPT1-3; assembly: GCA_029866965.1. GTDB lineage: Bacteria > Bacteroidota > Bacteroidia > Flavobacteriales > Flavobacteriaceae > Croceiramulus > Croceiramulus getboli. Next base: position 2,364,684 of record CP123444.1, read on the forward strand.
GTTACTGCTCTGTATCCGAAGAACTAGTCTCCGTTTGAGATGCAGCGTTGGTATTGTCTGGAGTGTCGTAGTCGACTGCAGGTGATGAGTCTGCCTCCTTGATAAAGTTGATGGTCAGTGGATACTGGTAGGGTTTACCCTCACTAGCTCGAATGGCCGCCGAAATAACACCGACCAATTCAAAAATGAGGAGTCCCAGTAAGAGTACTCCCGCGATAAACAGTATGGTTAGAATACCACTGGCGTGCCAGAAGTCGTCAAAATCATGAAGGCCTCTGTGCACACTCATGGAGTGTTCGTAATCGACTAGTTCAGCCACCTGCCATATAAAGAAGGGGATCGCCAAAAGAATCAATCCCACCGTATAGATCAGCAAACTCAATTGAAAATTGAGCGCCTGACGACCGTGGTTGTCAATAAATCGAGAATCCTTTTTGACTACACTCCACAAAATAAGGGGAGCGATAAAGTTTCCAAAGGGGATAAACCACTTACTGAAGGTGGATAAATGCATAAGAGAAGCTAATGTTCTGCTATTGGTTGAGGTGTTATTTTCCATTGCTTATTAATTTCCTTTACAAATATGTATCTAAAAGATGGTATTATGTTACGCATAGTACTATAATTAACAAATATTTAACACATAGACTGGTGGGTTAAGAATCGATTTTTCTGAGTACTTTTACCGCAATTCAATACTGCTATGAGCCTTAATCCAAGTAAATTCAACTGGTATACTTTTTTTAATCTTCCGTCGGCCTGGTGGACTGGCGTTCGGGTTAAAGCTATTGATGCGCATCAGTGTGTGGTCAGCGTAAAACATCGATGGATCAATCAGAATCCTTTTCGTTCTATGTTTTGGGCGGTACAGGGAATGGCGGCCGAATTGGCGACCGGGGCCCTGGTCATGTTGGCGATCAGAAATAGCGGAAAAAAGATTTCGATGTTGGTAGCCAATAACAACGCCACTTTCACCAAGAAGGCTACCGGAAGAATCACCTTTAGGTGTCAGGATGGCGCGAAAATTCAAGAAGCCATCGATCGCGCAGTCGCTACCGGCGAGGGGCAAACCTGCTGGATGCAGTCGGTAGGTGTCAATAAAGAGGGAATTCCCGTAAGCACCTTTAATTTTGAATGGACGGTTAAAGCCAAGTCGGTCTAAACGCCCTGCTCTTCAGATCAAAGTGATATCCTTGTAACGAAGCGGTATTCATCGCTACCTATAGATGATCATAAATTAACAATCAACACTTTTACGCATGAATGCACACGAAATTGACTACCACATCTACGGGGAAGAGATGCAGTATGTAGAAATCGAACTAGACCCCCAAGAAGGAGTAATTGCTGAAGCCGGCAGTTTTATGATGATGGATGACGGCATTAAAATGGAAACCATCTTTGGTGACGGATCTAAAAATGACAGCAGTATCATGGGGAAGATCTTTGGGGCCGGGAAACGGCTGCTGACCGGAGAATCCCTATTCATGACCGTTTTCTACAATACCATTCCCGGAAAAAAGAGGGTTTCTTTTGCTTCTCCTTATCCCGGTAAAATTATTGCCATCGACCTGTCCAGCAATGGGGGTCGCTTTGTTTGTCAAAAGGATGCCTTTCTCTGCGCGGCCAAAGGGGTTTCAGTAGGCATTGAATTCTCCAGAAAATTAGGTCGTGGTCTTTTTGGAGGGGAAGGTTTCATCATGCAGCGCCTGGAAGGAGACGGTCTGGCCTTCGTACATGCTGGAGGGACCACCTATAAGAAGGAATTACAGGCAGGGGAGAAGTTGAAGGTGGATACCGGATGCATCATTGGTTTTGACCATACCGTAAACTACGATATTGAATTCGTAGGGGGTATTCGTAATACCATCTTTGGAGGCGAAGGCTTGTTCTTTGCTACCCTGACCGGACCGGGAACCGTTTATGTTCAGTCTTTACCATTCAGCCGACTGGCCGGACGGGTATGGGCCGCTGCACCCAAGGGAGGCGGCAGAGATAAAGGAGAAGGCTCGATTTTAGGAGGACTCGGCGATCTGCTGGATGGCGACAATCGCTTTTAATGTTGAAAACTTTTCTGTTAAAGTGCCCGATTTTATCGATAAGATTAAACAAAATGAGTTAAATTGTATAACGTTAATATAAAAACCAGCACTTTATACAACAACATTACCTGTTTAATCCTAACCCTAAAACTGGTTCAAATATGGCGAGAGCAATGTTTGAGTACACCAAAGAGGTACTCAAGAAAGTGAGTTTCGATGTGAAATTATTCAGCAAAGAACTCACCAAAGCGATGCAGCGATTACTACCTTTTGAAATAGCTGAACTTCGCATTTGGATTCTTCAATTAACCAAGGAAAATCCAAATTTGAATGAATGTTTAATCCTTATTAAATCATAAACAGAAAGCCCTACGCCAAGTAGGGCTTTTTAATTTTGGGTATGTATTTACGGCTACTATTATTTAGTCGTCGGACTGATAATCTCTACATTTTGAAAGGTGATGGCCCCTTTGATCACGCCATTAAGTACCGAACGGAGCGCTTCAATGATCTGCATTTTGAGTTCGCTTTTGTGAAAAATTAAGCTCACTTCCCGGGCGGGGTGCGGTTCTCCAAAATGTTTCAGGAATTTTTGATCTTTTTCAGGCAGGTCTAAAGTATGTAAATAGGGCAAAAGGGTCATGCCCAATCCCTCATTGGCCAGTCGGATCAAGGTTTCGAAACTTCCACTTTCCAGCGCAAAGTGTTCCGTAGTTGCGCCTTTTTGTGCTTTGCATAGATTGATCACCCCATCTCTGAAGCAATGCCCGTCTTCTAACAGTAACATGTCGTCAAGATCCAGATCACTGCTGTTCAATCCCTCTTTTTTAAACAATCGGTGATTCTGAGGAACATAAGCGACAAAAGGTTCGTAGTAGAGGGGACGTTCGATCAAATTATCGTTCTCCAGGGGTGTTGCTGCGATTGCCGCATCCAGATGTCCCTCTTCCAGGCGTTCGATGATGGTTTCTGTGGGCAACTCCTCGATCTTTAACTTGACTTTGGGGTATTTATTGATGAAATTCTTGAGAAACATCGGGAGTAGGGTGGGCATCACGGTGGGGATGATCCCGAGTTTGAACTCACCGCCAATAAATCCTTTCTGCTGATCAACGATATCGGCAATTCGATTGGCTTCATTGACGATATTCTTTGCCTGGGTCACGATCTTCCGTCCAATCTCCGTCAGTTCAATTGGTTTTTTGCTCCGGTCAAAAATGAGCACATCCAGCTCATCTTCCAGTTTCTGGATCTGCATGCTCAAGGTAGGCTGAGTGACAAAGGTCTTCTCCGCCGCTTTGGTGAAATTTTGATGTTCCGCAACAGCGAGCACATATTTTAATTGGGTTATCGTCATAGTTCTAATCGTTGGAACGAAAGTACAAAGTGATCGACAAAATCTATATTACTTAAGACGATTTTAGGTTTTGTTTATGAATAGAACTAAAAAAAGGAGCCCTTGAGCTCCTTGTTCTTCTTCCATACCAGGATCAATGTCTGATCTGCAGGGTCAGGTCTTCGTTGGCCACTTCAAAGGCCGCATCAGCAAATACCGGTGGGCCCATACTCATTTCATTGTTGGACGTCCCGTAAGGTTCTTTAGGCATGCCGTTGGCTTCAAAATCCATGCGACCATTGCTGTTGAAATCGTGCAGTGTAACAATCGCATAGGTGCCCGGAGCTACATTTTTGAAGGTCAAAACGGTTTTGGTTGTGTCCGGTTGAGTTCCTGCGGTCTGTAATGGAGCAGCCTTCATGAAGGTGTTTTCATCATAGAGTGCGGCGGAGATCTGTCCCTCGGTACTCTGTACGTTCTCCAATTCAATGGTAATGGTGACCCCTTCGGTCTCCTGTGCCATTCCTAAGGTAGTGACGAAGGCCATGACTAAATAGACAAGTGTTTTCATAAGTGTAGTTTTTGATGTGATTATGCGGTAAAAGTAGGGGTGCGCCTTCGCGAAAGCGAATCCGATGTACCGAACCGTCAAATCTTAGGTCTCAATTGTAAGTGAATGCTATCGGATTAGAGTAGCCCGCGGGCTTTGATCTCCAAGTACTTGTTGATCGTTTTGACGCTGAGGTCTTCCGGTTTGGTCAGTATGGTCTGAATTCCATGTTTTTCCAGCGCCTTGACCATAAGGCGTTTTTCGTATTCAAACTTGGCAGCAATGGTATGCTGATATACACTTACCAGATCTTTCGCCGGTTCCTTCAATAGCGCGTCCAATTCGGTATTCTGAAAGAAGATGACCACCAACAAATGCTTTTTTGCCAGGCGTTGAAAGAAGGGGAGTTGGCGTTCCAACGCCGACATGTGTTCGAAATTGGTATACAACATCAAAAGGCTTCGGTTGGGTACCTTGCGCTTCAGATGCGCAAAAAGTCCGCTGAAATCACTGTCTAAAAATCCGGTGTTGATGTTGTAGAGCACTTCCAAAAGGGTGCTCAGGTGGGATTTCTTTTTACTGGCCGGCAGATGATTGATCAGGGTATTGGCAAAGGTGACCAGGCCTACCTTGTCATTTTTCTTAAGCGCCACATTGCTGAAAGCCAGGGTGCTATTGATTGCATAGTCCAATAAGGTTAATCCCTGAAAGGGCATTTTCATCACCCTACCGGCATCAATGATTGAATAAATGGGCTGAGAACGCTCGTCCTGAAATTGATTGACCATCAACTTCGCGCTTTTAGCGGTGGCCTTCCAATTGATCGTACGCACATCATCACCGGGAATGTATTCTTTGATCTGTTCAAATTCCATGGTGTGCCCAATACGACGGATACGCTTCATTCCCGGTAGGGTCAATTTTTGATCCAATGCCAGAAAGGCGTATTTCTTCATTTGAATGAAGGAGGGATACACCTTCACCATTTGGTCATTCATGAATTTAAACCGTCGCTTGAACAATCCATTGGAGCGGTAAGCATACACATTCAAATGGCCAAAAACATAGGCACCACGCTCCAAAGGGCGAAGCGCGTAGGAGAAGCGCTTTGTTTCTCCCGCGGTTAAATGCAGGGTCTCCATAAAGTCCCGTTTTTGGAACTGCACCGGAATCTCATCGATAAGTTCTAAGCTTATCGATTTCCCGTATGTGCTGTTGAAGATCAATTCAACCGTATTGAGGTCGCTGTTCGAAAACTTATCCGGAAGTCGCCGACTGGCCTTCAGGGGTTGGTCCGGTCGGTATATAAACACGAGATCGACCAGCGCCATAAAGATCGCCAGCACACCCAGTACACTTGCCGCGGTAAACAACAAAGGATACCAGAAACTAAATAGATAGAGCACCGCCAGGATGGCGAGCAACCAGTATACCCGTTCCTGAACATACAAAGACCGTATGAGTCGAATTCCTTTCAATTATCGGGGGACTTCAACGGATTGTACAATCATGTCGATCACTTGCTCCGGACTCATGCCTTCCATTTCGCGCTCCGGGGAAAGAATGATACGATGCCGCAATACCGGATGGATCGCCAATTTAATGTCTTCCGGGGTGACGAAGTCCCTACCGTCAATTGCGGCAAAGGCCTTAGAGGCGGTAAGGATGGCCAGAGAGGCACGAGGAGAACCTCCTAAATATAAGTGCGGATGACTCCTTGTTTTTCCGATCAATTCGGCAATGTAGGCAATGACCTTCTCTTCCACTTTGACCTGAGCGATCTGCGTTTTGTAATCGAGTAATTGTTCAGGTGTCATGACCGGTTCAATCTGATCCGGTGCGGCCTGACCGCCTCGTTCATGGTGGCGAGTCAGAATATCAACCTCTTCCTCCTGGGAGGGATAGTTTACCTTGATCTTAAAGAGAAAACGGTCCAACTGGGCTTCGGGTAGGGCATAGGTGCCCTCTTGTTCGATGGGATTCTGGGTGGCCAAAACCATAAAGGGCGGTTCCATGGCATAGCGCGTTCCGTCCATGGTGATCTGACGTTCTTCCATGACCTCAAAAAGGGCAGCCTGGGTTTTGGCCGGAGCCCGGTTGATCTCATCGATGAGCACGATATTGCTGAATACCGGACCTTTGCGAAATTCAAAATCAGAGGTTTTCATGTTCAGAACGGAAGTCCCCAAAACATCACTCGGCATCAGGTCGGGGGTAAATTGAATCCGGCTGAATCCTGTTTTCATGGTACGGGCGAACAGCTTGGCCGTGATCGTCTTGGCGATTCCGGGTACGCCTTCAATAAGCACATGACCTTCGGAAAGCAAGCCTACCAGAAGTAAATCAATGAATTCCCGTTGTCCTACGATCACTTTTCCCAATTCTGAGCGCATACGCTCAGCGGCCTGACGGAGTGCTTCCAGGGAAATCCGATTGTCAAACTGCAGGCCACTCTGGTCTTCTCCCTGAGTCGATTGGGGATCTTGTTGTGGTGTATTCTGATCTTCTGTTTGCATGTTTTAGTGTTTAAATTCGGTAATGAGGGTTTGTAATTTAATGAGGGTCGCAGAATCCACCTGCGTTTGCGCCTGAATCACGGTGATCAGATCGATCAGTCGTTTGGTTTCTGCCTGACTTTTTCCTCCTTTGGCTGCTAATTTTTCGATAAAATCGAGGCCCAGATGCCTGGTATCCAGATAGAGATGCTGACGTATATAATCCAGGAAGTGGTTGATCTGATGCCTGGCAATTTCCTTATTCCGTTTTTCTGCCAGATACATCCCGGCAATGGTCTTGGTAAAGGCCAGGGTTTGATTGGGCAGGGGTTCTACGATCGGGATGCTGCGCTGTTTGCGTTTGGTTTCAAAAAGCACCCAGATCAATGCGATCAATAATACGGTGTAGTACGCCCATTTTAAATACTTATTACTCAGCAGGAGGTACAGTGGCGTAGAATAGACCGTTTTACCCGTTTTGTAATGATTATCCCAGTAGAGGGTGCCTTCTTCAGGGAGGTAGCTCAGCAGTTTTTCACCGTATTCATAATTCAGGCTGTCCAGTAGGGTGTAATTGTTTAAAGCTTCCGGGAAGGTATTGAGCAGAATGGTGCCTTCTCCAAATTCCTGCTGTATCACATTGATATGAGGTTCTCGGATAAGCGGCTTTTCCTGATCCCATAAAAGATCTACTTCTCCCAGGACTACGGCCTGAGCGGTGTCGATCGCACTAAAGTAAACCGTATAATGATCTCTGGGATAATGATAGGCTGAGTCTCGCTTCAACTGCGGGTTGCTCAAATTAAACAGTGGCTCCCGGCTCAATTGTTCGGTCGCGGTCAATACGGCGGTTTCCAAATGCAAGGTATCCAGTAAGTCTTTACCAATGGCAGAGGCATGCACCACCAGCGTATTTCCTTCAGCTACCCAGCGAAGCAGACGATTGGTTTCTGCTTCATCAAAATAAACGCTGTTGTTGATAAAAAAATAGGTGCCCTTTAAGGTACTGTCGCCTCCTAGAACCTCAAAAGGCGGGTCATTGCGTTCCTCCCATCGATCGTCATAGCGCTCACTCAACTGTTGATGGAGAACGTAAGTGCCCAATGGAATTTTAGCCGTTTTGGAATAGCTGGGAAACCAGTTGACCGGTTCGGGCTTCGAGGCTTCCAGAATGGTCAGTAGCAGGATAACCCCCAGAAGCGCAGCGGCGATTATGCGGTATCGTTTACTCATAATAGCGCCTCCAGGTTACTGAATTGTAGTTTTGCTTTCGCGAAAGCGGACTCATCCACTTCAAATTGGCCGTACCAACTGTAGTCATAGATGCGCGTTACTCGTCGAAAGGACTCCCGAAGCTCGTCCTGCTTGATCTCGTACAGATATTCCCGATTGGTTTTTTGTGCCTGCCAGTCAATATGCTCCTGATCGGAAAGGCGCTGGAGCAACAACAAATAATAAAAACGGATGGCCAGGCGATAATTTTTTACGGCTAAGGCCTGTTCGATCAAAGCCTGAATATCATCATGTTCAATGATCTCCTGATCTTTGCTGCTTAAGTACTGATTTAACGTATTAGTCGTTCGCTGCAGCGAGCGTTCATCTATCTTTAGGATAAGCCAGATAAAGAGAAAGAGTATACCGGCAATAGCGAGGTAAGGAAGTACGCGAAGCACAAAGCCCCAAAAACCGGTGGCCTCTTCGCTACCTGTTAGCCAGCGTATAAAAGCCCTCCAGCGTTCATTTACCCAGCGTTTAAAGCGCGACCAAACCGTATCAGGTTCTTGGTACTCAGTATAGTCAAATGCCTTGTCTTCTCTTAGTTTTTTGAGTGCTTCCTGATCAAAGGATACCGGTTCCAGGTAGTCACGTTGATCGTAACGTATATCCTGAAGCGTTGTGGCAGTCGAATCTTGGCTCCAAAGCGGGGCCCAAAACAAAACGGCGATGGCAAAAAAGAGTTTAGGCATGGCGATCCTCACCCAAAGCGTCGATACGTTCCAGAGTTCCGGTATTGTTCTTTTTTTCGTTAAGGTCAAAATAGATGAAGGCTGTAGCGATCACGGTAAAGAGGTATAAAAAATACTGCACCGCACTGGAGATGACCGAAAGCGCAATATACACCCCGTCCACCAGTTGGCGCGGATCGCCAAAATTCCCTTGATCCATAGCGGTAAAGGTTTTCACCATGGTGTAGATCAGAGCAGGGATTTGGAAGACAAATCCAATGATCCCAATGATCAGACCAATCACAAAGAGCGTTATGAAAGTCATCCACCATTCTCCGTGGATCAATTTAAAAGAATTGCTGATCGAATCGGAGATCCCTTGATTGCGAAAGACCGCGAGGGCGAAAACCATGGATAGGGGAACGTACAGGTAGATGCCCGGGAACACACACAGTAAAAATCCAAAAACCAACATGATCACAGAGATGACCCCAAGCCCAAACAACTTACCCAAGTCTCGCTTTACCCGCTGAATGACCGCCTGCTGGTCGACCACACCTTTATTCTCGGTGTAGGAACGAATAAAATGCAAAACGGATCCAAAAAGTAAAGAGTAGTACAGGAATCCACTTATGGCCAGTAGGCCTGCTGAAATAAAGAATGTGCCCAGATTTAAGAATTCATTGTCGATCCATCCAAAGCCCGTAAAGTCGGCAGAGGCGTAGGTGTAGAACCCAATCGCAAAGAGCAGGAGAATAAAGGGAATGGCCACCGTTTTCACAAGCAGCTGAAACAAAGGCTTGAAATTGCGACGTACAAATTTGAAGGTATCAGTCAATGTTTCTCCGAGTTCGCGACGGCGTTTGAATTCAATGTATTTATCCATAGTTTGCTGTAAAGTCCTGAACCTGATTTGAGGTATGCTCCGGGTGGAGATCAGTTAAATATTCTTTTGTTTTTTGTTGCTTCCGATAGACGTACTGCGGATAGTAAACATAATAAAAAAGGATGAGAGCCAGCGAGCTGCTGATGATCAAAATAGCAAGCCAGTCGGGCATCCCGGTCCGTCGGGTGACAAAGCCTTCCAGAAAGCCGGCGATCACAAAAAACGGCAGTGTACTGGTCACGATTTTCAATCCGTCCTTGACGCCTCGTTTAAAACTCGCCAGTCGGGTATAGGTTCCCGGAAATAAAATGCTGTTGCCCAATACCAATCCGGCGCATCCGGCCACGATAATGACAGAGATCTCGATGGTGCCATGGATCCATATGGTGCGTGCAGATTCCCAGAGCAATCCTTGATCGTAGAAGAAGTACTGAAATGAGCCTAACATGATGGCATTGCGCATCAGGATAAAAAGTGTACCAATTCCAAACAAGACCCCCAAGGTAAAGGCATAGAGCGAAACGCGTATGTTGTTGATGGTGATCCCTAAGAACATGTCCATTTCACCGGCTTTTTTATAGACCGCCATGGGGTCTCCTTCTTCAATATTCTCTAAGGTCATATTGACATAGGCATCGCCTAAGATCATACGTACGAATGAACCATCGCTGGCCGCACTATAGGCCCCTACTAGGGTGAACAACAGAAAGACTAAAAAAGCGACGAGTAACTGCCGTTGGTAACGATAAAAAAGCAGGGGAAACTCCTGGGTAAAGAAGGTGACAAAACGTTTGGTCGATTCCCGTTTGGTCTTATAAATCTTCAGGTGAGACTGGGAAGCCAGATGATTGAGGTACTGATGCGTCTTGCTATTCGGGTAAAAGGTCTTGGCATAACTCAGATGGTCAGTCACTTCGATGTAGAGATCAGAGAGGGCATCGGGACCAATGCGCTCATTCTTCAACAACACATTTTCAAATTGCAGCCATTTGTGCTTATTTTGCTTGACAAAAGCAGCTTCACGCATCTCAATTCCTTTTGTCGTAAAGAAACTAATTCAATGGATAATTTTCAAATAGAAACAGCACAAAATGTAAGCATATCGCAAAATGTTGCGGGCATTGGCGAGCGTATTCTGGCTTTTCTGATCGACGGGATCATCATCTTTGCTTATTTGCTGGCTGTTCTATTTTTAATGGGTGCCAGTGGTTTGGATAATCATGTCTCCGAATGGGTGTATCAGCTCGTTCTTGGGCTTCCTATTTTTCTCTATCATCTGCTCTTTGAAACGTTTATGAATGGCCGTTCACCGGGTAAATACGCCATGAATACACAGGTAGTGAAATTGGACGGATCGAAGCCCGGTTTTGGTAGTTATTTTGTCCGTTGGTTGATGCGTGTGGTCGACATTTCATTTACTTCCGGCGGGGTGGCTGTATTGTCTATACTGTTGAGCGAACGCGGGCAGCGGTTGGGGGATATCGCGGCAGGAACCACCGTGATCAGCACTAAAAAGCAGGTGCGACTTTCCCAAACGCTGATGGTCGATATACCGGAAAGCTATGTGGCTAAATATCCTCAGGTCACTGTTTTTAAGGATGACGAGATTCAGACCATCAAGACCGTGTTTATGGATGCGCGGCGCTACGGTAAGCATGATCTGATCTTAGCCCTATCGGATAAGGCCTCGACCGTCATGGGGGTGGTTCCAGATGAAAAACCCATCGACTTTGTCGACCGCATCATTAAGGATTACAACTTTTACACCCAACAGTAGAATGGAATTTCTCACCTTGATCGATATTCTGGGTACGATTGCTTTTGCCATCTCCGGGGTATTGAAAGCCATGGACAAACGTCTGGATGTTTTTGGGGTCTTCATTATCGCCTTGGTTACTTCTGTAGGAGGTGGGACCTTGAGGGATTTACTCATCGGAAAGACCCCGGTGACCTGGATGCTGGACATGACCTTTGTTTACCTGATCATCGCTACGGTCATTCTGGCCATTGTATTTCGAAATAAATTACAATTTCTGGGTACCTCCCTGCTGCTATTCGACACCATCGGAATCGCGCTCTATACCGTGGTAGGGGTGCAAATGGGTGCTGGACTGTTGCATCCAATCATTTGTGTCGCCCTAGGGACGATGACCGCTTGTTTTGGAGGCGTCTTACGCGATATACTCTGTAATGAAGTGCCTGTCCTGTTCCAAAGAGAGATCTACGCAACAGCTTGTATCGCCGGTGGAACGGTGTATTTGGTCTTAGAACGCCTGGGAGTAGATAGTGCCCTGGCGTCTATCGTGGCCGGTTCTACGGTGATCACCATTCGATTACTGGCGGTACACTTTAAACTCAGTTTGCCAAGTATTTACCGGACCACATAATTAATCGATCAACTCGGCGTCCAGATAAATATTGGTCAATGGCCATTCCTGCTCGTCAATGGCGACGGCATTGATCTTATCAACCACATCCATCCCTTGGGTCACTTCCCCAAAGACCGTGTGCTCTCCATCCAAATGATGCGCTCCGCGTGGTGCCTGCACAATAAAGAATTCAAAGGGAGCTGTGGCATTGCTGACGTTCATTTCGGTGTATTTGGCACTGGATAAAGCTCCGCGGACATGGGTGTGCCTGGACGAGGCCTCGTTGGGAATTAAATAATCTCCAATCCGCGCTCGTTTGTCCTGTAACTCATAGTTGTCGCTATTTCCGCCCTGAATGATGAAGTCGGGGGAGACCCGATGCATATAAGAACCCTTGAAATAGTCCTCTTTTACCAAAAGAATGAAATTGGCTCGATGCAGGGGCGTGTCGTCGAAAAGACGGACTTCAATGTCGCCCATAGACGTTTTGATACGCACTCGATTTTCAGGATTTTCCTCACCATAGGCATAGAGAAAATCCTTTAACTCGGCCTGCGATTTGATCATGGGATTCTCTACAGAGAAAGAATCCTTTATTGCTGTTCTGTGTTTTTGCTTTCGCGCTGCGCCGTCGGCAAGCCCTTGGCGACCGAGGGAAAGTGTACTATCCTTGATCGTCTGATTATTGGTTTGGATCTCCTCTTTCGCAGGAGTTTTTGTTTTTTTATCTTCACAGGATGCGCTGACTAGAATCAACGCCAAGACAATCCAGTAGTGTTTCATAAATGACTTTTCAAGAATTTCTCAATAGCGTCCCAAAAATAAGAAAATCACAGCTTCCCGGCCTCGCGGCTCAGTTGGAGATGGCCCCCAGCCTTCGTCAGGAGGAATTGGAGCAATTGGATGTAGAAGCCTTAAACCCGAAGAAGGCAGGGGTCATGGCCTTGATTTACCCCGGTGTGCAAGACCTGGCTATGCTGTCCCTTATTTTACGCAAGACCTATGCGGGTGTACACAGCAATCAGGTGGGCTTCCCGGGAGGGCGAGAGGAGCCCGAGGATGAGGACCTTCAGGCCACCGCCTTGCGCGAAACTGAAGAAGAAATTGGCGTACCTCGGGGACAGATACAGGTGGTGAAACGACTTACCCAGGTCTATATTCCGCCTTCTAACTTTTCAGTTTGCGTCTATCTGGGCTATACAGAACAACGTCCGCGTTTTGTTCCTCAGGAAGAAGAGGTAGAGGCCATTATAGAAGTGCCCATGGCTCATTTATTGGATGATGCCTATCTGATCGAGCGGGAAATGACGACTTCCTATGCCGGGCGCATCCCGGTTCCCGCATTTAAATTGGAAAATCATACGGTATGGGGAGCGACGGCCATGATGTTAAGCGAACTCAAGGCTTTAATGCGCTTGGTGAATTCTTAGTACATGTGGTATCTTTGCTTTTCTGCACTGAAGAGAAGCAGGCCTAAGTGATCAGATCAATATGGGGTTATTCAAGACCAATCCGTTCGGACATATTTTATTCATCAAAAAGTGGTTAATTCGTATTCTGGGAGCGTTGACCCATAGACGGTATCGGGGCTTCAATGAATTGCAGATCGAAGGATCAGAAGTTATCAAAAATCTTCCGGATACCGGAGTGCTTTTTGTTTCTAACCACCAGACCTATTTCGCAGATGTGGTCGCCATGTTCCACGTCTTTAATGCCAGTTTGAGCGGTCGTACGGATTCGATCAAAAATATAGGCTACCTCTGGAATCCCAAATTGAATGTCTACTACGTGGCTGCCGGGGAGACCATGCGCAGCGGACTTCTACCGCGTATTCTAGCCTATGTGGGGGCAGTTACGGTAAGCCGTACCTGGCGGGAAAAGGGAAAAGAGATCGATCGCGAAGTGAATTTGAGCGATACGGAGAATATTGGTATCGCGCTGCATGACGGTTGGGTGATTACCTTCCCTCAAGGCACCACCAAACCCTGGAAACCCATTCGCAAAGGAACGGCGCACATCATTAAGCAGTATAAGCCAATTGTGGTTCCTATCGTCATTGATGGCTTCCGTCGAGCCTATGACAAAAAAGGATTACGCATCAAAAAGAAGAACATCCTCCAGTCGATTGAGATCAAACAACCGTTGGACATCGACTACGAAGGCGACAGCATAGAAGACATCGTTGAACAGATCGAGTACGCCATCGAGCAACATCCTTCGTTTTTAAAAGTAATTTCAGAAGAGGAGTTGCAGGAAGAAGAGGAGCTCAATCGCAAACGGATGTGGGAGTATTAATACCAATGCAATACCGATTAGTAATAGTATCAAAATCGTCTTTGACTTACTTTATAGTCTTTATAGTAATGGTCTCCCAAGGCTTGACTTTGCAGGCACAGATGGCCAAGGTCGATGAGATTTACTCTCCCAAGGAACTTTCTTATATCTTATCCAATATCCAGGTCGAAAAAATATCCTCAAAGGTTTTCTACCATGGCGGGATTTACGCTAAAGCCTACCCAATCTCTGATTCAAAGGCCACACAGGAAACTACCTTTGAAGGCTACGACGGAGTTTTAATGAGCTATTACTTCTCCTTTACGCCAGACGGCGATTATTACTCGAGCAGTCGGTTGTACAAGATAGAAGGCTTACTCGATCCTCAACTGATCGATTGGATGGAATTGAAAGAGGCTGATCAGCTTCAGATCAAAGTCATCATTGAACACGGCCCTGCACTAGAGCGGATATCAGATTCCTTCCAATTCAAGGTGAATGAATAAAATTGCCTAGCGTTTATCCGCAACGTAGAGTCGGCTACTTCCCTGATTGCAATTATACCTCCAATTTCTTTAATTCTTTATAATTGGTCATTAATCGGCGGGCAATGATGCCATAGATCAGCCGATAGAAAAACCATACGGCGATCAGTACACCAATAAGGACGGCTGTAAAGGCCAGCGTGATACTTACCAGATTCTTATCGGCCATGCTGGGTGCATTGTTGACCACTAAAATAAAGGTGGTGATCAAGGCCAGGCCTAGAAAACACAGATTAAACCAAACGTAGAATTTGACCGTTTGCCGGGCTTTTAGAATATTCTTCATCAATACCCGAGCTGAGGCCGTGGTGCTGATCTTACGGTAGTTGATATAAAACCAGCCGATGAAGAAGAGCAAGGCGCCGTAGTTGATGACATCCAAGGCCACAAAATAATTTTCCAGGCCGGCCTCTTCAATAAAGGCGGCGTTTCGATCACGGCCGAAGAGGAACGAGATGGCCAGCCAAAAAGCGAACTCAATAATGCTGATGATGAAGATCCACTTCACTAAAGAAGAGGATTTCTTCAGTAACATGGGGTAAATGTCACTGGCGGTCAAATGCGGGAGATTGGCCTCCTGATTCTTCCAGTCTTTTTTTAATAATTCTAATTCGTCTGCCATAACCTTACGGGTTAAGTATCGTTCTTAATTTTGTCTTTATTCGATTCATTTTCACTCGGGCATTTACTTCAGAGATACCCAGAGTTTCTGAGATCTCCCGGTAATTTTTATCCTCCAAATACAGGAAAACGAGGGCTTTTTCAATATCGTTCAATTCCTTGACCGCACTATACATTAATTTCAACTGCCGCTCAACGGTATCGTCGTATTCCTGAGCCGCGATCTTAAATTGGACATTCTCGTAATCCTGCGTTTTGACCCTCCGTTTGGATTTGCGATAGAGCGTGATGGCTGTATTGAGCGCCACCCGGTACATCCAGGTACTGAATTTACTGTCTCCCCTGAACTTGGGGTAGGCTTTCCATAACTGTATAGTAACTTCCTGAAAAAGATCATTGTGCTCTTCTTGATTATTGGTGTAGAGCCGGCATATCTTATGCACTATATTCTGGTGCTCTTCCAGCTGCGCTACAAATTCCGCTTCCTTGGGGGTGCTCAATGGTTCTTTGTTAGTGATTGATTAGTAGTCTTCGCTGCACAGTTGTTACAGCAAGTGCTAAATTAATGGTAAATCTCTGGATTGTGCTTTCGCGAAAGCTAACTTTGAGAAAATTGCTCACATCATGAATCTTCCCCAGACCAATCACAAGCGCATAGTCATTATAGGCGGTGGTTTTGGCGGTATCCAACTCGCAAAATCGCTTAAAAATACAGACTACCAGGTGGTTCTTCTCGATAAGCGAAACTACCATACGTTTCAACCGTTGTTGTACCAGGTATCGACCTCGGGCCTGGAACCGGACAGCATTGCCTATCCCTTGCGGAAAATCATCAAGAACGGGAAAAACCTGCATTTCAGAATGGCCGAGGTCACTAGAATTGACCCGGAAGAACAATGTGTTCATACCGATATTGGCCCCGTGAGTTATCATTATTTGGTATTGGCTACCGGTACACGGACCAATTTTTTTGGGAATGAAGATATCGAGAATAATGCGGTCTGGATGAAGACCGTACCCCAGGCGCTGAATATTCGAAGTTTGATTCTGGAAAATTTGGAAAAGGCCAATCGAGAGCGGGATCCCCAGATCCGCAAACGCTACCTCACATTCGCTATTGCCGGCGCCGGACCTACGGGAGTAGAGCTTAGCGGAGCCTTAGCCGAACTCAAGAATCACGTTTTGCAAAAGGACTATCCGGAGATGGACTTGAATGAAATGGAAATCCACCTCTATGAAGGTGCTGATCGGGTGTTACCGCCCATGAGTGAAACAGCATCAGAAAAAGCCCAACATTTCCTGGAGCAATTAGGCGTGCAGGTGCATTTGAATACTATGGTGGCCGGCTATGACGGGACCACGGTAACTTTTGAGGAGGGCGAACCGCTGGACGCGGAAACTTTTATCTGGTCTTCCGGGGTTACCGGGGCTAAAATTGACGGAGCTGCCCAGGCTTTGCACGAAAAGACCAACCGGTACAAAGTGAATGTCTACAACAAATTGGAGCACTATGACCACATTTATGCCATTGGGGATATCGCCTTGATGGAAACCGAAGATTTTCCCAAAGGACATCCGCAGGTCGCCCAACCAGCCATTCAGCAGGGTAAGCATTTGGGGTCTAATTTCAAGCGCATGCTTCAAGGAAAAGACCCGGAGCCGTTTAACTATTTTGATAAAGGTACAATGGCCACCATTGGTCGTAACAAAGCGGTAGTCGATATCGGTAAGCTTCACTTTGGAGGCTTCTTCGCCTGGTTCATCTGGATGTTTATCCATCTCTGGTTCTTAGTCGGTTTCCGAAATCGGGTAGTGACCTTCTTCAACTGGACCTATAACTACATCAATTTCGATAAGGCCGCGCGACTCATCATTCGGCCCTTCCAGAATAATAAGAATCTTGCTATGGAAGACTAAAGCGGCTTGCTTTAATCGGTGGTTTCGTACTTGCTTTGCATTAGTGCTACTGATTTTGCGATCAGCTGCTTCAGAATATCCACATCGATGTCTTCCAGAGTGTTGAAATAGAGGCAGCTTACTGAGGTTTTGTGTTTGCCCAATTGCTCCAGAAGGTCGCCATACTTGTCAAATCCGGTCATGATGTAGACGGTCATGTTCTGCTTACGCGGAGAGAATCCCGTCAGCATCCAGTCGCCTTCCCGACCGCTGGCGTAGCGATAATGGTAGGATCCATAACCAATAATGCTTGGTCCCCACATCACGGCCTTCATGCCGGTCACCTCCTCGAAAAGTCTCAACAGTTTCAAGGCATCCTCACGCCTTTGCTTGTTCTGAACGGTTTGGATAAACGATCGAGGATCAACTTCAGTGGGAGTAGTTTTTGGATCAGCCATGGTGAGAATTCTAAAGATTATTTATACTTGTCGTTTAACCCTTTGCCTTCCAGAATTAGGGGTATGATCTTTTCTAATCGGCGGGCTTTGGTTGTGGCTTGCTTGGCTTCAGTGATGTACAGCTTATATTCTTTTCTTTTCGACAAACTCAGTTGATTATAGGCTTCTTTTAAATCCTTTTGAGAACTCAAGGCTTGCTGCAACTCCTCAGGCATGGCTACCGTCTTGGTTTTTCGGTCGATCTTGACTTCCAGACCCTGTTTTTGATTGGCGATGGCTTCCGCAATGTAGTCGCTAACCAGATCGGGCTGCATGGGATGATCCTCATCGAATCGTAGTTGGCGCATGGCCTTGGTCTTGCCTTGTTGTGCATTGACGAGTACAGCGGCTTCATCTTTTAGATACACCCCTTGAAAGAACCAGACGCCATAATGCTGTTTAAAGCCCCCCAGGCCCACCACGTTCTTACCCTTCCAAGTGTAGACCGGAAAACTCCATTTCCAATCCTCTTCGAGTTCGGTGGAGCGTACGATTTCGCGTAAGCGTTGTAGTTCCTGTTTCCAGGGACTGTCATTTTCAAAAAAACGCTCAAGCTTTTCCGATTTATCCATGCTTAAAGATAGCTAATTTTTCTTGCCTAGATGGGGATAGCGCTGGGGCCAAAAGAGTCTGCCCAGCACCAATCCGGTAAGCAAATCGACCAGATACATCAATTGCAATTGATTGCCGGCCGTCGTCTCAAAATCGATAAGCGAACGGTTATCCAGAAAAAATATAAGGACAGCAATAGCCAGGATCAAGGTGACTCCAAGTAATTCAGGCAGGAGTTTTTTTCCTTTATGAGCAAGAAAAAAGTGCGACCCCAGTACGCCCCATAGATAGCATAAGACAAATAAGCCTTCTTCAGTCGATCGCTGAATGATCTGACTTATGGTATCGCCCTCCGGGGGTAGAATGGCCAGAAAAAGGTCAAAAATGATCAGGGCGATAAAGGTGAAGATGAGGATCTGTTGCACCCGTCGGACCGTCCTGGGGTTTTGCGTAAGCGCTCTAAAGATCGCATCTACAATATTATCTACGGCCTTCTTTTCTGAGTTCATGGTGCGACTTTTAAAAGTTCTTCCAGCAAGCGTTGCGACCAAAAGAAATGACCAAAAAGAAAGCCACTAATCAACAAGGCGAATTGATGTTTAGGTTGGATGGTCCATCGGTCTCGGTATCGGACGCCTAAATAATACAGCAAGGCCATAATGACCACTACAAGTAGGGGCGGCAACCAAAGACTGGTTCCCAAAATCGATTCTTTTACCCCCAAAAAAAAGTGTCCACCCAGTACGCCCCAGGCGAAGGTGATAAAGAAATACCGGTCGAAAGCCCAGCTCTTGAGGACATGACTGATGGTATCGTCTTCCTCTCCATTGAAGTACAACCAAATGTTCAGGAGCATCAAGATCCCTGCGGTCAGCAGCAAGAAGAGTTGTACAAATTCGATGGTGTCAAAATCACCCATAAAACCAATTTTACTTTTAAAGATAATAAGATCTACTTACAGCGTATCGGTTCAATGTACAATTGAGTCGGCTCTTTTTACAACTGAGTCATCTATACTATGATGATCTTAATCTGAAATTCATCTTTGTAGTGTAACATGCACCTCGGATTGATGGCAGTGCTGGCCGACCAAGATCGCATCAAATTCGTAGATTTAACCTATGAGATTAAAACAATACATCAAAGAATTAGGTAAAGCCTTCCTCCTGGGGATAGGTATCTTTATCGTCCTATTGCTCATTCGCTATTTCAGTGGGCAGGGCTGGTTACCGCTCGAGTATTGGTGGAGCAGTTTTTGGCTTAATCAATTGTTCTCGGTCACCTTGTATGGAGTGAATATGGTCATCGTTGATTTTTGTTTAAGTCGGTATAGAAGTCAATTTTTTCAACTCCGCTATTTAAGCATCGCATTTGCAGGACATATCCTGGTTACGCTCATCGCCATCTTTTTTCTGAATGCTTTCGCCGACATGGTCGTTAACGGTCTGAGTTGGGAGGCCTTTCTGGATAGGCAATCGCTCACCTATTATCAAACCGCCTTCATCATTTCCATGGTATTGACCGTGGTCTTCTACGTTTTCTACTATTGGAAGTATAAAAAAGACCGGCAGGTTACTGAGCAGAAGATCATAGCCGGGGCTGCTACCGCCAGTTTTGATGCCCTTAAGAACCAATTGGATCCCCATTTTCTGTTCAATAGTTTAAATGTATTGACCAGTCTCATTGAAGAAAATCCGGATCAGGCACAAAAATTTACGACCTCCCTGTCTAAGGTGTACCGTTATGTGTTAGAACAAAAGAGCAAGCAATTGGTGCCTTTGAGTGAGGAGCTCGCTTTCGCGAAAACCTATATGTCCCTACTCAAGATGCGTTTTGAGGACAGTGTGGTCTTTGAGATTGACTCCTCGGCCGCTGCTCAGGAGGCCAAGATAGTCCCACTAGCCCTGCAATTACTCTTGGAGAACGCCGTAAAGCACAATGCGATCACCCCCGAAAAAAAATTGAAGGTTACCGTAAGTGCCACAGCCGATCGATTGCTCATCAGAAATAACAGACAACCCAAAGAATCGGTCAAAAAAAGCAGTGGGGTAGGGCTTCAAAACATTAGACAGCGCTATGCTTTGCTTACCCGAATGCCTATTGAAATTGATCAAAATGAAGATCATTTTCAAGTTTCCATTCCATTAATCAAAAACGAAATCATTATGCAGACCCAGGAAGATTACCTAACCGACAAGCGCTACGCCCGCGCCAAGGAGCAAGTGGAAAAAATGAAAGGATTTTACAGTCATTTTGCAATCTATCTTTTTATGTGTGTGGTGTTCATCTGGCTCAATTTCAGATCCGGTGGATTTCCCTGGGCGATCTTCCCGATCGCAGGATGGGGACTGGGCGTCGCAGGACACGCAGCAGATACCTTCAACTGGAATCCTATTTTTGATCGCGACTGGGAAGAACGCAAGATCAGGGAATTTATGGATAAGGATAATTTATGATCCTACAACTCATCCGCTTTCTTCTACAATTGGGTGGAATAAACTGGATGCACGAAACCAGACTTTTTAAGTTTACACTAAATCTTAGAAATCATGAAACTTGAAGAACAAGAAAACAAATACCTCAAAGCCCGTGAGCGGGTGGCCCAGATCAAAAAATTCTATACCAGTCTAATCAGTTATGTGATCTTTATTACGCTACTGGGGGCTTTAAATTATTACGTCAATGAATGGGATTATCCCTGGTTTCTCTGGGCAGCATTTGGCTGGGGCATTGGCCTTTTCTTTCAGGCGGCTAAAGCATTCAACTGGAATCCATTTTTTGGAAAAGATTGGGAAGAGCGCAAGATGAAAGAATTTATGGATAACGAACGCTTTAAATAAATCGATCCATGGATATTCAACGCGAACAGCAATTGCGTGAACGCGCTAAAGCCAGAGTTAAGGCCATACGTGGTTTCTACTCTCACCTGACCGTTTACATCATCGTAAATCTTCTGATCATTGTGCTTTTCTCGAGCATCACTTCCTGGACACGTACTGATTGGACCTCCTGGTGGACCTACCTCAGTACCCCTGTTTTTTGGGGAATAGGCCTTCTGGCTCATGGTATTTATGTCTTTGCACCCAAAATTACCTTTATTAAAGATTGGGAAGAACGCAAAATCAAAGAATTGATGGAGAAAGACCGTCAACACCATCCATCAGATCATACTTTTTAACATCGATATTTATGGCTTTACAAGCACTTATTATAGAAGATGAACAACCCGCAGCACGGCGCCTTTCGCGTATGCTTCAGAAGGAAGACGTCGAGGTATTGGCCATGCTTCATTCCGTAAAAGAAGCGGTCAACTGGTTTAAGCATAACGAACATCCAGGCCTCATCTTTCTGGATATTCAACTCTCCGACGGTCTGTCTTTCAAGATCTTTGATGAGGTCGATGTACGCAGCGCGATCATTTTTACCACCGCCTTTGATGAGTATGCCTTACAAGCTTTTAAGCTCAACAGTGTAGACTATCTATTAAAGCCTATAGACGATGAAGAATTAGCAGCAGCCCTCCAGAAATACAAATTGAATAGTACCCAAAAACCGGAAGTCAAACTCAACTTCGATGATATCCGAAAGCTATTGGGGGCGACACCGGTCGAACGGGAGTACAAAAAGCGCTTTACGACTAAGATCGGCCAGCACATCAAGATGGTCACCGTAGACGAAATCGAATGCTTTTACAGCGAAAATAAGGGTACCTACGCTTACACTACAGATAAACGAAGTTACCTACTGGATCACCTGACCCTGGAACAATTGGAGACGGAACTGGAACCGGAAACCTTCTTCAGGGTGAGTCGGCAGTTCATTGTCAATATTGAGGCCATTCGGGATATTATTTCTTACACCAACTCCAGACTGGAACTCAAACTCAATCACTTTGATGAAGATCAGATCATCGTCAGTCGCGAGCGGGTCAAGGACTTTAAGCTGTGGCTAGAATAGACTTTATTGGAATCCCACCGGGTTTTTCGAGTTGACACCCGGTATCCGGCTTGCGATCGCTTCAAGATCTTTCAGATCTTGTGAATTCTTGATCTCGGCTCGTATATCTTCCAGCGCTAGTCGGGCTTCTTTAACTAAGCATTGTTGATACTTTTCATTTTCTCGCCGACTATGACACAGATAATTGAGCGATAACAGCAGCTTCTTCATCATGATCACGTCGTGTTTGCAGTATTGGCGCAGAGCAGCGTAGACGTGATAGATCAATTCGTCAAATCGAATGGTACGGAGTTGAATCAATACTTTTTGATCCTCATTGGTGATGACATTCGAATCCCGTTTGAGTAAGCGCAATGCAAACAGTTCCGTGAGATAGTCCAAACAGGTAATGGCGGTGCCCGGGTCATTGATCCCGGGCGACATGGCCTTTAGGGCGATTTCAGTCAGCTGCTTAAAGGCCAACACATAATTCTCTGAAACCATCTCACTTTCCGATAAATTGAGGCAGGTCAACAAATTGTCCTTGACTTCCTCATCCAGCTCCTTGCTGACTTTGAGTACAGGCATGCCTTCCAAAATAAAGGTGCCAATAGGGATCAAGGCCTCGATCTGAAGTTCTTGTTTTTCAGCAATGCGCTGCATGGATTCTGTAGCGATGCTCTGTAGATAGCCGGTCTTGTCGATATTCACTTCCTGCCAGTCTGCCGTATCCAAAGGCCCCTGTTCCGGTTGATCGTAAGTCTCTTTCTCATTGATCAAGTAGCTCAGGCGTTTTCTAGCCGTGGAAAATATGCTTTTAACGATGTAGGTAATTTGAATGGACTGAGAAATGGAGTGAATAAAATACACAAAGAGCGCAAGACAGGTGACCACCAAAGCGATCGATAGGACGACAGAAAAGCCGGGCAGGGAGAACTTGTTGTCATCCGGCGCAATGGAGAGCAAAACCATAATGCAGTAGAGTATGGTGGCCAGATACGTACCTAAGACCAATTGATGTTCCTTGTTGGCGATCAAATTGGGTAAAAGTCGGGGTGAGTAATTGTTGGCCGCCTGATTCAGCAAGATCATCACCATCGAAAAACTGAATACCATTAAAGAAATGATACCGGCAATAAATGTACTTAAGAGCGTCCGTGCTGTATCGGCATCGCTGATCACCAATTGAGGAACCTTATCCAGCAGGATTTTGGAAACCCCTTGTTGTTCTGCATATTGCATCACGAAACCAAAGGAGAATCCCAATACGGCAATGAGCGTAGGATAGAAAGCGATTTTACCGGTAATACGCGTATAGGCGATTTCCAGCTGCGTAAAGATCTTGTTCATAGGTTGAAGTTCTTAAATTTTTCCCGGTCAGACCTGCGCTTTCGCGAAAGCTTAACACATCAATACTCCGTATTAAAAGGTTTTGACATCTTCATCAGACCGATTCTCATTGAAAGCCGAAGGCAATAATTGGGGGATCAGCTTGACCAAAAGCGGCAGAAGTATTCCGCCACCAGGCAAGATGAAGATGGCCAGGGAAGGGATGCTCTTACAAATATCCAGCAATTGATTTCTGACCAGCCTTTTCTCTTGAGCATTTAATTCGCGGATGGTGGACTGCCCGAGCAGCAAGACCAGATCTTTGCTTTCGGAAAGCTCGACCAGCAAGCGCTTCTTGTTACGCATGATCAGCACCCGGGTAGTCCTACTCATCTGACCGTAAAAATGATTGAGCGGATTGCTGTAATTCAGGTAGGAGATATCATCAATATGCGCCTTGATAAAGTGGTTTACGGCCTGATTGCTCGATTGTGCCATTTCCGGCTTCAGGTATAATTCTTTGGCCAGCTGCTTTAAGAATTTGGATTCCATACGATCCAACTCCCCATCATTATGCACCGCCAAACAAGCCAGATCAAAAATGTAACGACGCTCCTGCAATAGGGCATACGACTGTAAATCAAGACTGGCAAGTTCCTGGGATTGGGTGTTCAATGCTTTGGAATAGCGCAGCGAGCCTTCAAAGAGCCGAATCAGCAGTTCGTCATAGTCATCTTTTTCCTGCTTCTGTTGCAGGGCTAACCAAATCACACTGGTCAGGGTCGATTCTAATCGAGTGGCATAGGGCAACGGCGATTCTCCGGTCAGCAATTGATGATCAAAGGCCAAAACATCCACAAAGAGCAGCGCATTGGTGATCAAATTACTGAAGTTCTTTTGCAGCAATGATTCGTTGGTCTGTATCCGAGCGTTGAGAATGCGCTCGAGCTTCTCTTCCGGCTTCAGTTGGCGTCTTGGAAACTTCAGAAAGGAATTACTGCGCTTGCTGAGCTTGGCGTAAAATCCATTAATGGCCTGTACACAATCAGCCAACTTCGGATTGGCAATGGTATCGTAATAGGTAAAAACCAGAGCATCTAAAAGATTGACCTTAGTTTTTTCTTCCTCCGTCCATTCCAATTGGGCGCGCTGTTCATCAGCCAGCGTCTTTACAGAAGCCCCATAAATAAACCCCGCATCTCTTAATTGGTCATAATAGGCATCTTCTCCCGAATGCAAATGCGGATTGGAAGCCAGAAAATAGGCCAGGTGTTTTTTGATCCAGCCCGGAGCTGAAGGATTCATAGTTTGGGTGCTTGGCGGTAAAAATAATCAATTCTGGTTGGAGACCTAGGGAATTAAGCGTTAACACAACATTAACAGCTTTGGAGAAACCATAGGTCCTGATCTCTCGTAAATATGGTGAAGTCAATTCAGACTCCAACTTAAATCTAAATACTTTACGATGAAAAAACTCAAAATTTTAGCCCTTGCATTCACCGTGGGAGCTATCGCTATTTTTATAGCGGCTGATCACGTTGACGCTCCCGGTGTTGGAGGCAGTAATGCCGACATTGCCGACTTTTTCGCCTTTGAACCTCAGACCGGTTCTTCCAATACGGTGTTTGTAGTCGATCTGCAGTCTAATGTGCTGCCTGACCTGACTTACGGTGAATTTGCCGAAGACGTACTGGTAGAAATTAACATTGACCTGGACGGAGATCTAGTAGAAGATCGTGTTATTCAAGCCATTCCAAGAGATGGAACGATGTATTTCTTCGGGCCTTTCGAGCCTAACGCAACTGGACTTAACAGTACCATTAATACTGATGCTGCTTTAGGATCAGTTGAAATTTCTTCTACAACAGCAATTACAACGACCACCGATAGTGGAGTGTCGCTATTTGCAGGACCGCGTCAAGACCCGTTCTACTTTGACTTTGTGCGTTTTAATCAGGTGATCAACCCAAGCATGGATGATAACTCCGGTTTCAATGTACCTGGAAATGACACCTTCGACGGGGCTAACACCCTTTCCATTGTTGTTGAAGTACCCAATTCTTTGTTAGGAACACCTTCTGCCACCAATGTCATTGGAGTACCTGTGTATAAGACCTGGGTAACTACGAATAGAAAACAATAATAACCGACTTAAAACATACAGCATGAAAATTATAAATATTAAACAGATTTTAGTCCTCGGGACCGCTTTACTAGCCCTGCAGGCGTGTAGCAATGACGATGATGTCACCGATCAAATGCCTCCCATGGAAGAGGAAATTGATTTCAGCGGAACGTTTAGTCAGGTAGATCATATGGGTCGCCCGGGTATCAATACCGTTTTGAGCGCCAATGCAACGATAAAGAATTCTCACAATACCACTATTCCTTCTGCCATGCAGGCAGCTTTCCAAGCTGATTTTGAAGCACGTCTGGAGGGATTACACGATGCTTATGCCGTCGCTTTAGGGTTGACTCCTGCCGATGTGGATTACCAGCCTAATATTTTAGGGGATATTTTAAACGGACCGGAGCCCACCTCTGAGTCCAATCCAAATCCGGTGACCGCGACTGTGTTGACCAGTGTATTGGCTGACGACGTATTGGAAGTTGCGCCAGACGCACCTACCATTTACTTCAATCCGGGAAGCGGAGCTCCCAATTTCGAAGGGGCGATTGGACTGACCGGCCGACAATTAAGTGACGATGTCATTGATATCTCTTTGATCCTACTCTTTGGAGGTGAATCTGGAGCTCGTTTTAACGGCCAGGATGGTTTGCCACAATTGGTGACAGATGGAGTTTCTCTAACTGCCAATCTCTCATCTAGCTTTCCTTACGTAGGAGCACCTGAGTAAATAATCATAGATCAAAGAGTCGACGATGGGCTCTTTGGTTTTTATATCCAATTTCATGAAAAATTCTATACTTCTCCCTATACTCGCATTGAGCATGATGTTGTCTTGTCAGCAGAACAGACAGGAACAGCAAGGCACTATTGCGATGGCTCAGGACTACAATGCCTTTCTTGACGTCCATAAGACACGAACGAACTCCCGTTATTTTGAATTGTGGAATGGAAAAATATCAGAGGATAGCCTGGAGCTTCCCAGTTTTGGCATCGTAGCCGGTCAGTACCGCAGCTTTTTTGAGTCTAGTGGAGACATTCAATATTTGAAGAAAGCCGAACAAGCTCTTGAAAAAGCGGTGGAAATTGCCAACTTAAATCAGGATCAATACCACCGGGCTCTATCTCGCAATTACATCTCGCAGCACCGTTTTCAAGATGCACTCGTGCAGGCGGAAAAGGCCTGGGAATATGCTCCGGGATTACCAGCGAATGATCAGTTGCTTTTTGATGTTTACATGGAATTGGGACGATATACAGAGGCGGATAGTCTCTTGACCGGTCTCAAATCAATGACCAATTTTGGATACTTGATACGGGCCGCTAAGTGGAATGATTATTTGGGGAATCTGGATACCACTATCAGTCTGATGGAAAAAGCACGAGATCGTGCGGAGGATAGCCAGGACCGTACTTTACGGTTGTGGACCTATACGAATCTAGCGGATTATTACGGACATGCCAATCGCATCAATGAGAGTTGCAACCATTACCTCAAGGCTTTAGCCATCGATAGTTCGTATGCTTACGCGAAAAAAGGACTGGCGTGGATCGCCTATGCCCATGATGACCGACCGGAAGAAGCGCTTCGCATACTGGACGAAATTCTCCAAAGCCACCGAGCACCGGAATACTATTTGCTTCAGGCGGAAATCGCTGAATATTTAGGGGATCAGGACAAAGCCCAGCAGGCCAATGAGCAATTTTTAAGTATGACCTCAAATCCAGCCTATGGAAGTATGTATGCCACCTACCATATCGAGCGTTTGCTAAAAAGTGATCCGCCAAAAGCCTTAAGTCTGGCTGAGGATGAAGTTCGTCAACGAGCAACTCCAGAGACCTACCATTTGTTGGCCTTAGCCCAATTAGCGAACGGTCAGTTGGAGTTGGCGCTAGAGACGGTAGTAACAAAGATAGACGGAAAAACCTTTGAACCCCTTGCCCAATGGACCATGGCCCAAGTCTACAAAGCCAACGGCATGCATGAAAAAGCCGATACCTTAAAATCAGAACTTCTGGCCGCGAGCTATGAATTGGGTCCGTTAACCGTAAAGGAAATTGAAAACTTGTAAAAGAAAAGTGTTTGGAGAAAACCGTCGTGCACTGGCTTTCGTATATAGAATAGATTTTAGGTTGGGAGCTTAAATCTGAAGTGAAAATCAGAAGCTTGACGACTTATCCTTTCAACGTGATTTATGATGAGAGCGAAAAGTGATGGTTAGTTTTTTGGTTTTTTGTTAGTTGGACAATCGCCTTAATTCCTTCGGGAGTTGGGCGATTGTTTTTTTTTGCCATTATCTTTCAGAGTTGGAACAGTTTATTGTACCATTTTGAGATGTTCTTACGAATGGCCGGATAATAATCGTATAAGATAAGGGCGAGATCGAACTCCGCCCAGGGTTCCGCATTGTAGTCCACCGTGAAGATGCCCAACTCATTCCCGTCTTCATCTTTAGCGATGGGAGGGAAGGCCGCCTGACTGTTCCAGGGGCTGTATTCGCTATCTTCACTGCCATAAGTACCTGAAGGATTCCAAATGGATAAATCACTGGCTGCATCTCCAAAGTCCCCTTGCAGATTCCAAATGGAACTGGCTTCCAGCTCGTGGCAATTGATACATCCGATCATCAAATCACGTTGCTCACCACCATAGAGATAAATTTTTTGACCCCAAACAGTGGCTGAAAGGATCAGGAAGTACACTAAAATAGTGCTGTGCTGTATACGTGTCATGAGTGGCTAGTTATCATCCAGAGCATGCAAGATACTTATTTTCAGAAATACATGCTCAGGCAGAAATGCGGGGTGCTATTTTAATAGCAGACTCCCCAACGATCATTATCTTTAAGTAAAATCAATACATCATGACTCTTTTCTCTAAAATCAAAAATACCATGGGACTGCTCAAGTCCATCGACCTGGAGGCCTTATCCAAATTATCTCAGAAAGTTGATCTCTCCGAAGTGATGACTGCGGTAGGAGAATTGGACGATCGCCAACTCAAAGGCCTTATGAAAATGCTGAATAGCCAGGCAAAGAAAGGCCAGCATAAGTTGCCTCCCATTGATGGAGATTTTTATGATCTCAGTTTAAAGTTATCGCCGGAGGAGCGGGAGATGCAGCTTCGCATGCGCAATTTTATGGAAGATGAGGTGAAACCCATTGCCAATCGATACTGGAACCGTGCAGAATTTCCGCACGAGATCATTCCCAAAATGGCTGCATTGAATTTGTGTGGTATTGCTTACCAGGGTTATGGTTGTCCGGGCAAATCATTTCTTATGGAAGGGATACTGGCGATGGAGCTGGCGCGAATTGATGTTTCTATATCGACCTTCTTTGGAGTGCACAGTGGATTGGCTATGGGAGCCATTTACCTTTGTGGCAGTGAGGAGCAAAAGCAAGAGTGGTTACCTAAAATGCAGCGTTTTGAAAAAATTGGAGCCTTTGGTCTAACCGAACCCGAAGTAGGATCGGCAGTGGCGGGAGGATTAGGAACCACCTGCAAGAAAATAGGTGAGGAGTGGATATTGAACGGACAAAAAAAATGGATAGGAAATGCTACTTTTTCAGATCTGACCATCATTTGGGCCCGTGATGAAGACTCCGGTCGGGTCAAGGGATTCATTGTGCGGAAAGAAAATCCAGGATTTACCGCTGAAAAAATGCAGGATAAAATGGCACTGAGAACGGTGCAAAATGCACTCATTACCCTAAAAGACTGCCGGGTACCGGAAAGTGATCGTTTGCAGAAGGCCAATTCCTTTAAGGATACGGCCAAGGTGTTGCGGATGACCCGGGCAGGAGTGGCCTGGCAGGCCGTTGGCTGTGCGCGAGGTGCTTATGAAAGTGCCCTCAAATACACCAAGAAAAGAGAACAATTTGGTCGGCCTATTGCCAGCTTTCAGCTGATACAGAATCATTTGGTAGAAATGCTCTCCAATCTAACCGCCATGCAAACGCTTTGTTTCCGCTTAAGCGAAATGCAGGATCAAGAAATACTTACCGATGAGCATGCTTCACTGGCTAAAGTGTTTTGTTCTATGCGTACCCGCGATGTGGTGAGTAGAGCACGAGAAGTGATGGGGGGGAACGGTATCTTGCTCGAATATGATGTGGCCCGATTTGTGGCCGATGCGGAAGCCATCTATTCGTATGAAGGCACCAAAGAGATCAACAGCTTGATCGTGGGCAGGGCCATTACAGGATACAGCGCCTTTGTGAGCTAAACAAAAAAAGGTCCTCAATGATTGAGGACCTTTTCATTCAAAAAATTTATTCGGTGAATTAGATGACTCTAACGTTTACCGCATTCATTCCTTTGTTTCCTTGTTTCAATTCAAACTCTACTTCGTCTCCTTCTCTGATCTCGTCAATTAGGCCTGTCGCATGTACGAAGTGCTCATTGTTTGAGTCTGACTCGGTGATGAAACCAAATCCTTTAGTCTCATTGAAAAATTTTACTGTTCCTGTATTCATTTTAATAATTTATATGAAGAGCAAAGGTACGCTACGCCCTGATCAAAATTGGGGTAATCTACTTTTATTTATTCGCTTTCGCGAAAGCAGAACCGATACGCTGCTAAGGTTGGCTATCATTGACTCGTGAACGACGATAGGCTTGTAAGGGGCTCCTCTTCTTATGATAACGTTTAAGTAAATTAACAAAAGATTAAACAGAAATATGATCATATCGACCAACAAGGCACTAATTTTAGTGCAAACAAGATAAACTATGAAAATTATGAAAAATCTAATGACCCTATTCGCGGTGGTATTTGCATTTGCTGCTGTATCCTGCGTAGACAACAAACAGAACAACGAGCCGGAAACTGAGGAAGTAGCTCAGGTAGAAGAAGCTGAAATCGAGGTAAAAGACTTACAAACGCCAACCATTGTTGGAGTAGCGGCAGCTAATGAAAACTTTTCGACCTTGGTCACTGCAGTAAAAGCTGCCGGACTTGTAGAAACATTGAATAGTGACGGACCTTTTACCGTATTCGCACCTACCAATGATGCTTTTGGAAAATTGCCAGAAGGAACTGTAGCTACTTTGGTAAAGCCGGAGAATAAAGAGAAATTGACTGGAATTTTAACTTATCATGTAGTCGCCGGAAAATTAATGGCTGCTGATGTGGTAAAAGCTATTCAGGAAAACAACGGAAGTTTTTCTGTAACTACGGTACAGGGAAATAAGCTGACTGCATCTCTTTCTGGAGATAAAGTGATCTTAACAGACATGGCCGGAAATGCAGCTGAAGTAGTCATTACTGATGTAGCAGCATCTAATGGAGTGATTCACGCAATCGACACCGTAGTGATGCCATCGAAGTAATTTAAATTGTATTCAAAAAAAAACCGCTGATTTTAGATCAGCGGTTTTTTTTATGGAGATCATTAGGAGGTTTCAGCGACACCCAGGGTGTATAGTTGCTCCAGGGTGGGAGATTCGCTGCCGCCCTCCGGTTCAAGGGTGATGCCAAAGGCTTCCGAATCATTCGGATTCTCTAAGACAAAGATTTTATTCTCATCGCTGGCAAAGTCTTCCAGTAGACCCAGACTGGTGGGCGTCAATGGATTCAATTTTAAAGACCATACTTGATACACCTTACCCGGTGGAGGTTCGGGTAATCCTTGGGCGTCAAAATAAGCCCGATTGTTTTCTTTATCCCAGAACACATCTACGTAAGCCTCAGGAGCGACCTGCTGCCCGGCCAGGGGCACTTTAGTGATCGAGCGATCCCGATACACAGCAAGTAGTTCTTCGGTACGCTCTATGTCATTACGCGCATCCTCTATTTTCGTTTCGAGAAGTGCATTTTGTGCTTCCACATACTGCAGATCGTCTTTGAGCTCATTGTTTTTCGTCAATAAGGCGAATATTCCGGCAATTAAGGCCAGGCAAGCTGCCCAACTGATGTAAGTAACAACCGAGGAGAACCCTCGCTTCCGGTCTATTGGAACGACCTTGGGTTCATGCTCTCCTAATTTTTCTTTGATAGCGGCCAGTACGGCTTCGGCTTGGTAGGGTGCAGTCGCGGCTGATAATTGCTGTAAGGCACTTTCGATCTCTTCCACTTCCTGGCGCACCTCCGGATACTGTAGCAACTGATTGCTTACCGCTTCGCTTTCTTCCGCAGTGAGCGCCCCGTAGACGTATAGTTCCAGTATGCCTGAATCGATATATTCCTGTAGATTCTCCATTAATTCAATACTATTTCCCTGAGTTTGTTAATACAAATTCTATTTCTGGTTTTAACCGTACCCAGGGGGATATCTAGTTCTTCAGAGGTTTCCTTTTGAGTATAGCCTTTGAAGAACAGCAGGTCGATTACTTTTTTACAAATGGGCTCTAAAATATCTATGTATTTTTGAACCCCGATAAAGTCCACTTTAGCAGCATCGTTGCTTTTGTGTTCCAGTATATCTACGAAGTAATCTGCCGTTAGGTTTTTCTTATTGTTTTTAAATGCCTTGGAACGGGTTTTATCAATAGCTCCATTCCGGGCTATATTGAGCATCCATGTAAAAAATCGTCCTTTTTTGGAAGAGTAGGATGAGGCATTATTCCAGACCTTAATGAAGGTATCTTGCAACACCTCTTCCGCCATATGCTCATCGCGAACGATGGTATTGATGACTCCAAAAAGACTCTGAGAGTACATGCTGTATAAAGTGTCTAAAGCTTTGGCGTCCTGCTGCTTTAAACGTTCGATCAATTCATCGGGTTGCATAGTAGGCGTTTAGGGGATGTCAATTATTCATGGAAATGTATAAAAAAACACCGGATCAAGCGCTTGATCCGGTGTTTTTTATATTAGATCGTGGTCTTATTTGATAATACCTCCGCAGCTTACCCGGGCTCCGGCAGCTCCTGAGGGCTGACTGGTGAAATCATCTGCTCCCTGATGAACGATGATTGCTTTACCCAGAATGTTCTTTTTTTCATCATCACAACCAATGCACCACAGATCGGTGGTCATGGTAATCGTTCCATTCCCATTAGCGTCGGCTTCGAAATTGCCAATATCTCCTCGGTGGAAGCCACCTGCGTCGCCCCATTTCCCGTGATCTTCGAAAGTGGGATTCCAATGTCCTCCTGTAGAGGTGGCATCAGCCGCAGAACAGTCGGCTTCTTCGTGAATATGAATGGCGTGCGTTCCCTCGCTCAGTCCATCCATCACCGCGGTCATGGTCACCTGACCATTTTCTTCTTTAAAAACAACACTTCCCTTAGCTTGACTGTCGCTTTTGGGGCTTAATTTAAAAGTGACCTTTTTTACGGTCATTTC
This sequence comes from Flavobacteriaceae bacterium YJPT1-3, assembly GCA_029866965.1. Classification (GTDB taxonomy): domain Bacteria; phylum Bacteroidota; class Bacteroidia; order Flavobacteriales; family Flavobacteriaceae; genus Croceiramulus; species Croceiramulus getboli. The sequence goes on from CP123444.1 coordinate 2,397,378, forward strand.
TTCTTCTTTATTCATTTCGGTCTCCGTGCTGGTCTCCGTTTCTGATTTCTCTTTTCCTTTGCACGCATTCAAGCTTAGAGCGGCTACCGCGAGCACACTAAGTACAATTGCTTTAATCTTCAT